>JBGQCL010000248.1:0-17139 GCA_041495365.1 Kofleriaceae bacterium
ACCACGCCGCGCAGCGTGGCGCCTGCCCAGGCCGGAGCTGCCAGCCAGAGCAGCGCGACGGCACACCAGGCTCCCAGGTTCGTCATGGTGCCCGGTAGGCGACCGCCGGCCCCGAAATCCTACGCAACCCCAGCGATCCGGGATGCGATCGCGCGCAAAGGGCGCGGATCGTGGACGGTCCGACGCCTACCGTGGGCGGGCGTTGTGCCCGCTGCTCGCCGGCGGTGGCGGCGGCGGAGGTGGCGGGGGTGCCGGCGCGCGAGGCGGAGCGGCCGCGGGGGGCGGCGATGGAGCCGGGTGCGGCGCGGCGACCGGTGGACCGGGGCGCCAGGCCGACGGTGGGACCGAGGCGCCGGGGCCGCTCGGGCTGTAGACCGGGCCCGATGGCACTGCGATCGGCGGGCGCGCGCCACCCGGCGGTGCCGGGTTCGGGTTGGTCCAGATCGGCGCCTGCCGGGACGGCGTCGGCTGCGCGGGCGGATGCCAGGTCGCCCCAGGGGCCGGGGCGGGCGGATGCCGCAGCGGCGTGGGGCGTGGCGGGTAGTAGACCGTGCCGCCGACGGGGTTGGCGCCGGCGTTGCCGGGAGACCCGGCCGGGGGTTGCGCGCCGGGCTGCTGCGCGGGGACCGGGCCGGGGCCCTGGAACACGGGGGCGGTGCCACCGTAGACCGGCGGGCGGTAGACCGGGCGCTTGCCGAGGCCCGTGGAGCCTGGGCGACCCGCGGATCCGGGCGCGTAGACCGGGCGGCCGGGGCTGCCGATCGTCGGTGGACGGGGCCGGTTGCCGACGACGGGCGGCCAGGAGCCGCCGACCGGGCGCGAGACGACCGTCGGGCGGCCGTGGCGGTGGTCGCGGACGTGCCAGCCGTGCGGGATGCGCGCGGGGGGCGCCCAGTAGCCCGGCACGTAGATGAACTGCTCGCCGATGTAGTCGTAGCTGGGCTCGACGTAGACGTACCCCGACTGCTCGCGCTCCCAGCGGCCGTTGGCCCACACCCACTCGTAGCCGTTCCAGTGCCAGTAGCCGTCGATCCAGACGAAGCCGTCGCCGGGCGAGGGGGTCATCTGCTCGTAGAGCGGCTCGGGAGGCATGCTGTCGACGCTGTACGGTGTCGGCTCGGCGGCCCCGCCGCTGCCGGCGGTGTCGTCGGAGCCCGGCGCGGACGACGGGGGTGGTCCGTAGCCCGGGCTGTAGCTCTGCGGGCCGTAGTACCCGTAACCAGGATTCACAGGCGGCGTGTCGTGAACGACGCAGGCCGTTGCTCCGAGGATCAGCGCCAAGCTCCCTACCCATCGAGCAAAGCGTCGGATCTGCATGACTTCCTCCACCGGGCAGCGAGATTCCCCGATCGCGGGCGCGGCGAGTCTAGTTGACGGGAGATCCCGCCACAAGTACACAGAACACCGATGAAAACGGTGTTCTCGGGTATTCAGCCAACGGGGGAGCTGCATCTGGGGAACTATCTCGGAGCGGTCCGTAGCTGGGTGGCGCTGCAAGAGGAGTACCGCTGCGTCTTCTGTGTCGTCGATTATCACGCGCTGACCCAGGAGTACGACGCCAAGGAGATGGCCAGGCGCGTCACCGAGATGGTGATCGATCTCATCGCGCTCGGCATCGACCCGGAGCGCTCGCTGCTGTTCCTGCAGTCGATGGTCCCCGAGCACACCGAGCTGGCGTGGGTGTTCACCAACGTCACCGGGTTCGGCGACCTGGAGCGGATGACGCAGTTCAAGGACAAGGCGGAGAGCCAGCCCGACAACGTCAACGCCGGGCTGTTCCAGTACCCGGTGCTGCAGGCCGCCGACATCCTGCTGTACAAGGCCGAGCGCGTGCCGGTCGGTCAGGACCAGGTCCAGCACATCGAGCTGGCGCGCCGGATCGCGCGCAGCTTCAACCATCGCTGGGGCAAGGTGTTCCCCGAGTGCGAGCCGCTGCTGACCCAGCTGCCCAAGCTGCTCGGGCTCGACGGCAAGAAGAAGATGAGCAAGTCGCTCGGCAACCACATCCCGCTCGCGCTGTTCGGCGGTGCGGCGACCGATCCGGCGCGCGCGGCGGCCGGGGTCAAGAAGCTGCTCGGCCGCGCCGTCACCGACGAGAAGCGGGTGTCGCGCGACGATCCGGGCAACCCCGACGACTGCAACATCGCGACGATCCACCGGGCGATGTCGCCGGCGGAGGACCTGGCGTGGATGCACCACGGCTGCACGACGGCTGCGATCGGCTGCGTCGACTGCAAGGGCCGGCTCGCCGACACGATGACGGCGCAGTTCGCCGGCTACGCGGCGCGCCGGGCGGAGCTGGTCGCGTCGCCCGGGCGCGTGCAGGACATCCTGGAGCAGGGCGCGGCGAAGGCGCGCGCGATCGCGCAGCGCACGATGGCCGAGGTCCACAAGAAGCTGGGGCTATGGCGCTCGCGCTGACCTCGCGGCGCTCGACGCTGGCCGCGGTCGCCAGCGCGTTCGCGGCGATGGCGCTCGCCGCCGCGGTGGCCGGCCGCAGCTGCCGGGTGACCCAGCCCGGCCCCGAGGCCGCGGTGCGCGCTCTGCTGCAGGCCGCCAGGACCGGCGACCGCGACGCGGTGTTCGAGCTGCTGTCGCCGGCGACGCAGGACCGGCTCGCGGCCCAGGCCCGCCACGCGACCGACCTGGTCGGCGCCGCGCAGCGCTACACCGCCCGTGACCTGATCTCGATCGGCAGCTCCGACGGTGTGCCGGATCCGACCGAGATCACGGTGGTCGACGAGCAGGCCGATCGCGCGTCGGTCGAGGTCGTGTCGCCGGCCGGCCGGTCCCGGCTCGACGTGGTCAAGCACGGCGGCCGGTGGCGGATCGATCTGCCGCAGTACGTGGCGCCATAGAACGCTGCCGGGCCTTCCTGATCGCGCACCGAGATCGCCGGTGCAGGGCCGTGCGACGCGATGCGCGGAGGGACGGGAAAATTCCTCTCGATCGATCTGCCGCGGTATGGGTCGCCGTGAAGAGTTGCTGAACCCTTCATGATCGCGCACCGAGCTTGCAGGTGCAGGGCCGCGCGACGCGACGCGCGGAGGGGTGAATGGCCGGGCTTGCCCGGCCATCCCCAGAGGGGGTCATGGGAAAGTCCCCTCTCGATAGACCTCGCGGGGGCTTCGGTGTACATCACGCGGCATGCGCAAGCTGTTGCCGATCATGGTCGCCGCGTGTGGCGGAGGAACGCAGAGCGCCCACGTGCCGGTCGACCCGCCGGCGCCCCCCGTCGCGCAGGCTCCCGCGAAAGCCCCCGAGGTTGCGATGCCACCGGTCCAGCACTCCCATCCGTGGCCGACCACCCGGGTCGCCACCGTCAACGACACCCTGCACGGCCAGACGATCCACGATCCGTATCGCTGGCTCGAGGACGAGACCTCGCCGGAGGTCCAGGCGTGGATGACCGCGCAGGACGGCTACGCGCGCGGTCAGCTCGGCCAGGCGCCGCACCGCGATGACTGGGTCGCGCGGCTCAAGCAGGTGTTCTACTTCGACGCGATCACCGCGCCGGTCCACCGCGGCGGCCGGTACTTCTACTCGCGCAAGCACGCCGACAAGGAGAAGACCATCGTCTACTGGAAGCAGGGCGAGGCCGGCGCCGAGCAGGTGCTGTTCGATCCCAACCAGTGGAGCGCCGACGGCAGCAAGGGCCTGGGCGTGACGGCGATGAGCTGGGACGGCCGCTACGTCGCGTACGGCGTGAAGGAGCACAACTCCGACGAGGCGGTGCTCCACATCCGGGACGTCGCGACCGGCAAGGACCTGGCCGAGACGATCGAGGGCGCCAAGTACGCGAACCCATCGTGGACGCCCGACACCCACGGCTTCTATTACGTGTGGGTCCCGCCGGTCGGTGACAAGGTGACGGTGGCGGACCGCCCGGGGTTCGCCGAGATCCGCTACCACAAGCTCGGGGCGCCGGTCGCCGGCGATCCGGTCGTCCACCCCGCGACCGGCAACCCCGGCACGTTCATCCAGGGCGAGGTGTCGCGCGACGGCCACTGGCTGATCATCGGGATCCAGCACGGCTGGAACTCGACCGACCTGTACTTCAAGGACACCCGCAAGCACGCGGCGGGCTGGACGGCGTTGGTCGAGGGCGTCGACGCGACGTTCGAACTGACCGCGTGGCGCGATCAGTTCTACGTGATGACCAACGACGGCGCGCCGAAGAACCGCGTGTACAAGGTCGACCCCGCGCACCTCGAGCGCAGCGAGACGGGGGGTGGGGACCCCGACGGCTCCGCCGGCGGGGCGGGGGGCAGAGCCCCCCGTGGCATCAACCGCGCGGCGTGGAAGGAGATCGTCCCCGAGATCGACGCGACGCTGGAGCGCGCCGGCATCGTCGGCGAGCACCTGGTGCTGACCTACCTGCGCCACGCGGCGAGCGAGATCGAGATCCACGATCTCGCCGGCAAGCTGGTCCACAAGGTCGACCTGCCGGCGCTGGGCAGCGCGGGCGGCATCGTCGGCAACCCCGACGAGGACACCGGCTACATCGGCTACACGTCGTTCACCGAGCCGCAGGTGATCTACAAGACGTCGATCCGCACCGGCAAGACGGCGGAGTGGGCGCGGGTCAAGCTGCCGGTCGACACCGCAGAGCTCACCGCCGAGCAGGTGTTCTATCCATCGAAGGACGGCACGAAGATCTCGATGTTCATCCTGTCGAAGCGGGGCACCGCGCGCGACGGGGCGCGCCCGACGATCCTCACCGGCTACGGCGGGTTCAACGTCAGCATGACGCCGACGTTCGCGAGCTCGCGCGCGGTGTGGCTGGAGCGCGGCGGCGCGATCGCGATCCCCAACCTGCGCGGCGGCGGCGAGTACGGCGAGGGCTGGCACCGCGCCGGCATGCAGCGGGTCAAGCAGAACGTGTTCGACGACTTCATCGCGGCGGCCGAGTACCTGATCGCCGAGCGCTGGACGTCGCGCGATCACCTGGCGATCTCGGGCGGCTCCAACGGCGGTCTGCTGGTCGGCGCGGCCGTCACCCAGCGGCCGGACCTGTTCAGGGCGGTGATCTGCGCGGTCCCGCTGCTCGACATGCTGCGCTATCACCTGTTCGGCTCGGGCAAGACCTGGGTGCCGGAGTACGGCTCGGCGGAGGACGATGCGCAGTTCAAGGCGCTGTTCCAGTACTCGCCGTACCGCGTGGCGGTCGACGCCGGCGCGCGCGGCTACCCGGCGGTGCTGTTCGACTCGGCCGATCACGACGACCGGGTCGATCCGATGCACGCGCGCAAGCTCGCCGCGGTGCTGCAGGCGGCGCAGACCTCCGATGCGCCGATCCTGCTGCGCATCGAGCGCAACTCCGGCCACGGCGGCGCGGACCTGGTCAAGCAGCAGGTCGAGCGCAGCGCCGACCAGATGGCGTGGCTGGAGAGCCTGCTGCGCTGAGCGGCGGAAGCTCCGCCTGCACGGGGGAAGGGCGCGGGCAGGCGCGCGCAGCATGGCGCGGCCGGCCCGCGGGGTGATCGCGTCGGGATCGACGCAGCGTGTTGCGGGGGACAGCCGCAGCGGGTGCGGCCTGTGATCGCTGCGGATCGCGCATGCGGTTCGCTGGCTTGGCGGTCCGCAGGGGCGCGGCTGCAGGCGGGGGACATCACCTGCAGGCACGGGCCTGCAGTCCGACGGGCTGGCTCGCTCGTAACACCTGGCGCCAGCGTGGCTGGCCCGGCCCTCGGGGCTGGTCCATCAGCTGCACAGGATTCCCCCATGACCCTCGAGACCACCTTCCTCCCAGCTTCCGAGATCAGCGAGTCGGCTGCGCCGCCGGCGTGGGACGCGATGCCGGAGGCCATGGCCGATGCGATGCCCGGTGCGATGCCAGACCCCCTGCCGATCGACGGCGCAGACGACGATGCCGAGGATCCGCGGTGCGCGGACGCCGGGCCGGCCCATGAGCCGCGCGGGGAGCGCCAGGCGGTCGTGATCGACGAGTTCGATCCGACGCTGTCGTTCCGCGACGCCAAGGAACGGGCGATCGGCGTCTGGGAGCGCTGGTACGTCGCCGAGCTTCTGCGCCACACCGGGGGCAACCTGTCGGAGGCCGCGCGGGTGGCGCACAGCGATCGCAGCCACCTGCGCAAGCTGGTTCGCAAGCACCTCCGGTCTGCTATCACACCTCCATGAAACCCACCGCGCTCGTCGCCACGCTCGTGCTCGCCGCTGGCTGTCCGCACGCCGGGACGCCGCAGCCGAGCGGGGCGGCGCCCACGGTCGCCGAGGTCGTCGATCGGTTGACCCGGGCCAAGGACGAGCTGCGCGCGTTCACCGGCGCGGCGGTCATGGAGTACTGGCTGGGCAGCGATCGCTTCAAGGGCGACGTGCTGGCGATGGGCGAGACCGGGTCCAAGGTCCGGATCGCCGCGCTGTCGCCGGCCGGCGGCAGCACGGTCGCCGAGATGGCGTGCGACGGCAGCAAGTTCGTGTCGGTCAACTACCAGAACAACTGCGTGCTGACCGGGCCGTGCAACAAGCAGTCGATCGCGACGTTCTTCGGCATCGAGCTCGCGCCCGACGACTTCCTGCACCTCGCGCTCGGTGCGCCGCCGCTGATCGCACAGCCCACCGGCAGCGTGGCCTGGGACGCGGACAAGGGCGCCTACCAGGTCAAGCTGTCCGGCGCGGACGGCACGCTGACCCTCGCGATCGCGGTGCACGACCAGCAGTGGGACGTGCTCGAGAGCGAGCGGGTCGGAGCCGATGGCAAGCCGGAGTGGACGGTCAAGAACGCCGCGTTCACCGACGCCAAGGACTCCGAGGGCAAGGCGCACCGCGTGCCCGGCAAGTCGCGCTTCACCACTCCGAACAAGCAGAAGGCCGATCTCACCGTCGAGTGGCGCGAGCGCACGCTCAACCTCACCATCGACCCCGCGAAGTTCCAGCTGGCGGCCCCGGCCGGGTTGCCGACCTGCGGCCCGCCGCACTGACCGCGCGCCTGCGCTAGTCGGTCTCGTGATCGTGGGCCGAGCGCGCGGCCGCGAGCAGCGACGGCTCCAGCTTGTTCGGATCGAGCCGCAGCTTGCCGTCGTGGGCCGCCGCGATCTCCGGGCCGGTCAGCGTGAAGTCGCCGGCGCCCTCGATGTAGATCACGACGTGATCCTTGGCGACCCGGCGGACGGCGCCGATCTCCTCGCCGCCTTCCTCGAGGAAGACTTTATCGCCGACCTGGACGTGGAACGTGCGCATGGGCATCGGTGACCTCCGCTGGAACTGTGCCACGCGGCCGATCGCGTGACGAGCGCAACCGGCGGATTCCGTTGCGCATGTAGTCGTCGCTCGCCTCGGCGCCGCCGTCCGGGATGCGATGATCCGGGGCGCGCGCAGCCTCGTAGTTCCGTCGTGGGGCAACTGGCTCGTGATACAAGGGCCCGGATGACACCGGTCCGCGCACGGATCGCGCGAGCCCGCCTGGCGCTCGCAGCCGCGGCGCTGTGGCTGGCCGGTGTCGAGGCGCTGCCCGCGCTCCACGAGGCGCTGCACGATCGGCTCGCGCCGCACGTCCACACCGCCGGTGCGATCATCACGGTGTCGTTCGACGACACCACGCACCGCCACCCCGATGGCACGATCCACTTTGCGACGCCGCGGGCCGCATCGCGCCGCGGACATCCGGTGCGCGACGGTCAGCCGCGCACGAGAGATGTCGCCCAGCACGCCGCCGGGCTCGCCCATCACGCCGCGGCGATCGCGCCGCCCGCGCCGCCGATCCTGCATCCGCTGCCGGTCGACCGCCGGCCGGTCCTGCTGGGGGTCCGCGCGGGCTCGGCGATGCCCGCATGTCCGCCGCCGGCTGCCACCGCGCGCGGCCCTCCGGGCGTGGCCTGAAACCGGAGCTCCTCCGAGCTGACTCGCCTCGCTGCGCGGACCTGCGATCTCGTCGCGGTCGCGCGCCGACCGGTCGCGGTCGCGCGCCGCCGTGCGCGCGATGGATCCCCACGCGAATGGAACCGTCATGATGCTCTCGAACCGCGCTGTCGCGACGGTCGCCGGTCTGGCGATCGCCTGTCACCTGACGCAACCCGTCTCTGCCCAGCCAGCCCCTGATCGTCCCCCATCACCCGGATCCGGCGATCCCCCCGCACCGGCCGGCAGCGCGCCTGCTCCGACCGGCGACCCCCCATCCATCGATTCCCCATCAGGAACATCAGTGACCGCACCCGGCGACGCGGCCGCCCCCCCGGCGCCCGAGCCGGCCGCCGTCCCGGCCGAGGCCGACGCCGAGGTCATCGAGATCGACGATCGGGCGCCGGCCGAGTCGGCGTCGTCGGTCCACCTGTCGCGCGACGACCTGCAGTTTCGCTCGCGCACCCAGGTCTCGGACATCCTGCGCCAGGTCCCCGGCCTGATGGTGTCGCAGCACGCCGGCGGCGGGAAGTCCGATCAGTACTTCATCCGCGGGTTCGACGCCGATCACGGCACCGACATCGCGATCTACGCCGACGGCATCCCGGTCAACATGCCGAGCCACGGCCACGGCCAGGGCTACGCCGACACCCACTTCCTGATCCCGGAGACGGTCTCGACGGTCGACGTCCACAAGGGACCGTACTCGGCGCGGTTCGGCGACTTCTACACCGCCGGCGCGATGGAGCTCCAGACGATCGATCATGTCGACGGACCGACGCTGTGGATCGCCGGTGGCGTACCGCTCGCCGGCCCGAAGAGCTTCGATCAATACAACCGCCGGATCGTCGGCATGGCGAGCCCGGAGCTCCGCGACAACACCACCGATCGCTCGCTGATCGCGGCTCAGATCGGTGACACCGACGGGCCGTTCGACAACGCCCAGCACTTTCGCCAGGGCAACGCGCTGGTCAAGTGGCAGGGCCAGGTCGGCCGCGGCGACCTCCACCTGGAGACCAGCTGGTACGCCGCGAGCTGGAACGCGTCGGGCCAGGTCCCGGAATCCGCGGTCGCTCAGGGCCTGATCAGTCGATTCGGCTCGCTCGATCCATCGGAGGGCGGCGAGACGTCGCGCACCAGCGTCCAGCTCGGCTACCGCGTCCGCGACGACCAGGGCGGGCTGTGGCGCGCGTCGCTGTTCGGCCTGGAGTACCGGCTGCGGCTGTTCTCCGACTTCACGCTGTTCGCGCGCGATCCGGTGCACGGCGACGAGATCGAGCAGAACGACGCGCGCACGGTGTGGGGCCTCGATACCGCCTACGAGCGCCACTTCTCGCTCGCCGGGCTCGACAGCTACCTGACCGCCGGGGTGCAGCTGCGCAACGACAACACCGAGAACGCGCTGTGGCACGCCGAGAAGCGGGTGCGGCTCCCCGACTGCTTCGATCAGGGCGCCAATCCGTGCAACGACACCATGGACCGGATCCGCGATGTCGCCGGCTACGTCGAGGCGACGATCCACGTGCTGCCGCACGTCCACGTGCTGCCCGGCCTGCGGTTCGAGCAGTTCAGCTGGGACGTCGACGACCTGAACCCCGCGACCCGGAGCGACCCGATGACCACCACCGGCGGCAGCGCCAGCCGCGCGATCGTCCTGCCCAAGCTGTCGATCGAGGCCGAGGTCACGCCCAGACTCGACCTGTTCGCCAACGCCGGCAGCGGGTTCCACTCCAACGACGCGCGCGGCAACGTCGCGAGCCACGGCGAGGGCGCGCTCGCCCGCGGCCTGGGCGCCGAGGCGGGGTTTCGCACCACCGTGATTCCCCACACGCGGCTGTCGGCTGACTTCTGGTACCTGCACCTCGACTCCGAGCTGGTGTGGAGCGGCGACGAGGGCGGCACTTCCCCGTCAGACTCGACCCAGCGCTACGGCGTCGACCTGGAGGGCACGTACACGCCGGTGCCGTGGCTGCGGTTCGACGCCAACCTCAGCCTCGCCCACGCGGCGTTCGTGCGCAACGCCGGCAACGGCAGCGCCCTGGCGCTCGCGCCCCGGATCATGGGCCAGGGCGGCGTCACGCTGCTGAACGGCCCGGCGTTCGTGTCGCTGCGCGCGCGCGGCATCGGCGACCGCCCGGGCAACGACGACGGCACGCTGACCGCCCAGGGCTACCTGATCTTCGACCTGATCGCCGGCCGGACGTTCGGCAAGCTCGACCTCGAGCTGACCCTCAACAACCTGTTCAACAGCGCCTGGCGCGAGGCCCAGTTCGCCGATACGTCGGCGGTGGTCCCCGGCGGCCCGGCGATCGAGCAGATGCACTTCACGCCCGGCATCCCGCTGACCGCGACCGCGACCGCCGCATACCGGTTCTAGCGAGACCCGGAGCTACGCCGGCATGCTGGGTTGACACAACATGAACATGATGGATAGTACCATCATGGCAGCGAAGCCGGTGCAGATCTCGATCGACCACGAGCTCCTCGCACGGATCGATCGCGATCCCCAGACCAGGAAGCAAGGGCGCTCGGCGTTCATCCGCGATGCGGTCGAGCTGTACCTCGCCGCCAAGCGCCGCCGCGGTGTCGACCGCCAGATCGCGACCGCCTACGGAGACAAGTCCCGCGAATTACTCGCTGATGTCGAGACCTGGCTCGGAGCGCAGGCATGGCCCGAGAAGTGAACCGCGGAGAGATCTGGATGTACATGTTCGGTGCACCCGCCAAGCGCCGCCCGGTCGTCGTGCTCAGTCGCCAGGTCCTTCTCGATGTGCTCCAGACCGCAACCGTCGTCCCGATCACGACGACGCTCCATGGTTCCCCGACGGAGGTCGAGCTCGGCATCGCGGACGGCTTGAAGACGGTGTCCTGCGCGAACCTGGCGAACATCCAGACCGTCCTCAAGCGCAACCTCACGCGTTACGTCGGCACGGCGCGTCGCGAGAAGCTCGTCGAGCTGTGCCGTGCACTGGCGGTCGCCAGCGGCTGCGACTGAACGGATCCGCGTGCGCCGCGCGGGTCAGGGCTTGGCGTCCCAGGCGATCGACATCTGGCGCTCCAGGGCGCGGGCGACGGCCGGCGATCCCTTCAGCGGAGCGAGCTGGGGCCACACCTCGCTGATCGCCTTGCACGCTGCGACGAGCTCGCGGCCGATCGCGGTGCCGGCCTGCTGGAGCTCGGTGACCGTGCCGCGGCGCACGTCGATCACCTGCACCGCCCGGGGCGGCAGGTAGTGCAGCACCGGGCGGAACGCCTCGAACGCGAGCTCGGCGATCACGCGCATCGCCGCCGGGTGGGGCTTGTCGCGGAGCTCGAGGAAGATCAGGCGGCGCGCGCTGTCGTCCTCGATCGCGAACAGCGACGGGCGAACCCGGATCTCGACGTCGCCGCGCACCAGGTCGGCGGCGGGCGGCGGCGCCAGGTGGAGGTCGCGGTGGCCCTGGTAATACATGTAGCGCTCCAGGACGTCCGCGTTGCTGAGCAGCTCGGCCCTCGGCAGCGGGTTGGAGTACTTCGCCTCGTAGCGCATGGTGAGGATCTTGGCCTCGATCGCGTCGCGGCTCAGCGCGCCGCGGTGATACGCCGAGATCGAGGTACGCGATTCGGAGTAGAACCGCGCGCGAGCACCGCCATCGAGGCCGTTGTACTTGCGCTCGCGCAGGAGGTGCAGTCGCGCGGCCTCGTCGGAGACGAGGTACTGCGCCATGTCGCGTACCGAGAGCCTGATCATGAGAAATGCTCCACTGGCGGTAGGTGAACGAACGAGGGCGACGGCGCCGTCGAGGACGCACGAGCCCCTGGCAGCGCGGAGGCTGCTGGAGAAGGCGGTGTTGGAGTGAAAGCTGGAGGGGGCGAGTCGGGCCGGCGGTGTCGGAGGACGAACGAGTCCGCGGCAGCGCGGAGGCTGCGAAGCGGGTAATCCTGGAGTGAAGGGGGGAGTGGGTCGAGTCGGGACCGAGCTACCGAGGACGAGCGAGTCCACGGCAGCGCGGAGGCTGCGGAACGGGCAAGGCTGGAATGAAAGGCGGAGCTGGGTCGAGTCGGGTCGGTGGTGCCGAGGACGAACCGGTCAGTGCTGGAGCGCCTTCTTCAGCTCCCCGAGCAGCTTCTCGGCCTCCTCGATGGTGCGCAGCGCGTCCTCGTTGCCGCGCAGCTCGGCGAGCGCGGTCCACGGGTGCTTGCGGATCGACGCGACGATCGCGCCGAGGTCGCCGGCGAGGCCGCCGGTCCGCGGCTGCGGCGCGGGCTCGCCGAGCTTCTCCAGCGCGTCGTTGATCGACGTGCCTTCGGACAGAAAGCAGTCCTTGGCCACGGGGTCCTTGAGGATGGCGCGCAGCCGGCGGACGTCCTTGGAGTTGGTGATCAGCTTGCCGTTGATCTTGGTCACGATGGTGTCGAGCACGCTGGGCGGCAGCAGGTTCTTGTTGATGCTGTCGATCTCGCGCGCCCAGGTGATCGAGGCGCTCGGGTCGCGGATGTTCCTGAGCCGCTCGGCGAGCCGGTAGACGTCGACCAGCTTGTCGACCTCGCGCACGGTGACGCCGAGGATGTTGGCGGCGCTGGCGCGGCCGACCAGCTCGACCAGCCGGCACGCGACCATCTCCTTCTCCTTGGCGTCCCACTCCTTGCGCTGGCGGTGGATGTAGATCCAGACCCGCAGCCGCTCCTCGTCCTCGAGCGTGTGGTCGGTGATCTCGGCGGGCAGCTGACGGTACTGCGGCTTCTTGAGCTGGTCGACCAGCACCTTGGAGTTGGACCAGCGCCGGTCGCCGTCGATGATCCGGAACTTGTCGCCCAGCGTCGGGTGGGGCTCGAGCAGCAGCGGCTCGAAGATGCCCTCGTTGGCCTCGATCTGGCGCTGCAGCTCGGGATCCTCCTTGGGGCCGATCCGCGGCTGCTTGTCGTTGGGCAGCACGTCGTCGAGATCGACGATCGCTCGCCGGGTCTTGACGATCGTGCGGCCGAGCCGCCGCTCCTGCCAGATGGTGGCCGCGTCAATCATCGTCTCGCCCGTCGACGATGTCGTTGATCTCGCCGATGACCTCGCTGTTGACCGTCTCCAGCCGCTTGAGGATGCCGCCGCGCAGCTTCCACACCCGGTTGTGGTCCTTGAGCTCGTCGACGTCGAGGTCGAGCAGCTGCTGGGCGAGCTTGCCGGTATCGTCGAGCTTGCGGCGGAACAGCTCCGACGTGATGCGGTCGTACAGCCGCAGCTTCTTGTCGTGGCGCTCGACGTGGCTGAGCCGGGTCTGGTGCATCCGCACCATCGCCTGGCGCAGGATGCCGATGAGCTCGACGACGCGCGCCGGGTGGACGAGCAGGACGTCGTCTTGCCGGCACATCTCCGCGGCGCCGCGCGGGAAGTGCAGCGTCGACAGGATCGCGTGCTCGGCCTGCTGCTCGACCATGTCGGCGCGTAGCCGGGTCGCGTACGACGTCTGCCAGTTGCCGCGGTTGCGCGAGTCCACGACGATCCGGCCGCAGATCTCGCCCTTGTACTTGACCTCGTGCAGGATGTCGCCGCCGGCCTCGCCCCTCGGGAGGCGCAGCACGCGGTCGTCGGGGTACGCGGCCTTGAGCTGCTCGAACACATCGATGTCGATGACCTCCGGCCTGCGCGCGGCCTGGTCCTCGAGCCGGCGCTGCAGCTCGATGACCTGCTTGCGCAGCGCGGCAGCCGCCTTCTGGTTCTCGGCCTCCTGCCGGAGCATCTTCTGATCGAAGTCGGCCTTGATCAGCTCGCGCTCGTGCTCGCGCTCGGCCTGGTGCTTGCGCGCGGCGTCGGCCTCGGCCTTCTTGCGCTCGGCCTGCGCAGCGGTCTCGATCGCCTCACGCAGCCGCCGGTCGAACTCGACCTGGTCCTCGCGCGCCTTCTCCAGCTGCTCCTTGAGCTGCTGGACGGCGAGCTCCAGGGCCGTCCGGTCCGCCCGGTGGCGGATCTCCAGCGTCTGGCGCTCGGCGGCGAGCTTGGCCTGCGCCTCGGCCTCGGCCTGGGCGAACCGGCGCTTCTCCTCGACGCGGATCCGTGCTTCGATGTCGAGGAACTGCTTGTGGGAAATCCGCTGACCACACCAGGGACACGCTTCTTGTTGCTTCGCCACCGCGATCGCCATCGGCCGCTCCAGGATAAAAAAGGACCTGGTAGGACTCTATAAGTTCCTGGCAGCAGATCAAGGTCTGTTCTGCAGGTGTTCGTAAACCCTTATCCAGGCTTCACTCCCGTCGGAGAGCTGGGTCCGGATTGGGCCGTGCACGTCATAGAGGGGTCCGGATTGCTCTGATCTGGGCCAATCCGGATTCGGCCGAATCTCGCGTGCTGGGTGCTGGTACTGGCGCTCATCGAATTCCCCGCTTACCGGGATGTGTGCGCGCCGCAATTGGCCGCAGGCCGGCCGCGAAAAGCTCGCTGTCGTCCTCGTACAGAGGTTCCATGCAGCACATCACGCGGAACATGTTGCAGGTGGCCATCGATGCGCAGCAGGACATCTTCGACTCTCACGACATCGAGCGCCATCTCTACCAGCACGAGCAACGCGCGCTCGTCCATGAGCTTCACCACAACGTGGACGCTGGGACCTACCCGTTCACCGAGACGTGCAGGCAGATCGGGCTCGAGCTATCGCGGATGACGGACGTGATCGAGAAGATGGGCGAATCGAGCACGCCGACCTTCAGCGGACATGCCACGCCGTGTGCGAAGTGGAGCAAGGTGAGGCCCCGGCCGTGAGCGGTCGCTACGGCGTGATGCCGTCGCGGGCGAGCTCGTCGTCGCTGGCCTCGCCGGCGACGTCGGTGCGGGGCTTGTACCAGCCGGGATCGCCGTCGCCGGCGAGCCGGTCGCGGATCTTGAGCAGCGTGAACATGCCGCCCATGTCGATCGTGCCGTAGGGGCCCTCGCCGCCGACCATCGAGATCGAGTTGCGCGGCTGGTCCATCCGCATGTGCGACATCTCGCCCATGCCGCTTGCGCCCATGACCATGGTGCCGGGGACGGCGCGGCCGAGCGCGGCGCCGAGGCCGTCGGTGTCGGCGCCGATCAGGTTGGCGGCGTCGTGACCCATCTGGTTCATCGCGTGGTGGGTCATGTGGCAGTGCAGCGGCCAGTCGCCGGCGGCGTGCGCGATCAGCTCGATCGTGCGGGTGGTGCCGGTCGGCACGAGCACGGTGGTCTCGGGGAACCGGGCGGACGGCGGGATGGCGCCGCCGTCGGTGCCGACCAGCTCGAAGGTGTGGCCGTGGAGGTGGAGCGGGTGGTGGTCCATCGGGCCGAGGTTGGCGAACCGGATGCGGACCAGATCGCCGAGCTCGGCGACCAGCGGCGCGGTGGCCGGGAATGCCTTGCCGTTGAACGTGAGCACGTTGAAGTCGTTCATCGCGAGCGGGTCGGCGCGCCGGGCGCCGATCGGGATCTTCCACTCGTGGGCCATGAGCGCGTAGTCGCGGACGCGGCGCGGCTCGGGCGCGCGGGGATGGACGACGATCATGCCCATCACGCCGAGCGCGATCTGGGTCATCTCGTCGGCGTGGGGGTGATACATGAACGTGCCGGGGCGATCGAAGGTGAACTCGTAGCGGAACGTCTTGCCGGGCTCGATCGCCGGCTGGGTCAGGCCGCTCACGCCGTCCATGCCGTACGGCACCAGGATGCCGTGCCAGTGGATCGAGGTCGGCTCGGGCAGCCGGTTGGTGACGTAGATCCGGACCCGGTCGCCGGCGACCGCCTCGATCACCGGGCCCGGCGTGATGCCGTTGTAGCCCCAGGCCTCGACGTCGAGCCCGGGCGCGATCTGGTGGCGGATCGGCTCGGCGCGCAGGTGGTAGATCTTGACCCCGCCGCGCGCGGTCCACGGCAGGAGGGCGCCGTTGGGGACCACGACGCGATGGCCGGCCGCGCCGGTGTGCGCGGGCGCCCGGGCCGGTGTGGCGGGAGAGGGCGCGGGGGCGGGCGGGCCCGGTTGCGCCGGGGTCGCGGGCTGCGCCGCGGCGCGGCCACCGATCAGCGCGGCGGCGGCGCCGGAGCGGAGCAGCGTGCGTCGGGTGATCTTCATCGCGAGCTCTCGTGGTTGCGCGGGCCGTCGCCGGGTGGGCGCTCCGCGTCCTGCCCATCGGCGCCGGGCGATGGGTCGAGCATGACGCCGCGGAACAGCGCGGTCACCTCGGCCATCGCGTTCCAGTGGCGGCGCACGGCGTCGAGGTACTGGTGCGCGGCGTCGACCTGGCCCTGGCGGGCGGCGATCAGCGCGAACGGGTCGGCGTCCATCGCGTTGTAGTGCCTGAGCGTCTCGTCGACGATCTGCTGGCGCAGCGGCAGCACGACGTCGCGCAGGTGGCGGGCTTCCTCGTAGGTCGCCAGCGCGGCGTTGCGGGCGGCGCGGGCGGCGGCGCCGAGCTCGATCTGCCGGGCCTCGAGCTCGTGGTCGGCGCGCCGGACCAGCGCGCTGGCACGCGCCCGGGGGCCGCTGCGCGGATCGAGCAGCGGGATGCCGATCCGCAGCGCCGGTCCGACGCCGCGGCCGTTGCCGTCGTCGGCGACCGCGACCCCGACGCCGAGCTCGGGCAGCACGCTGCGCAGCCGCTCGTCGCGGGCGCGCTGCTCGGCGGCGGCGCGGCGATCGCGGCCGGCGGCGAGCTCGAGGCTGGCCGCGGCGGCGGTGGCCTCCAGCGCATCGAGCGCCGGTGGCGCCGCGGGCAGCTCGCGCAGCTCGCCGGCCGCGCTCCACGTCCGCGATCCGGACAGCCCGATCGCGGCGGCGGCGGCCTCGCGGCGCGCCACGACGGCGGCCCGCGCCCGGGCGAGCTCCAGCCGCGCCTGCTCGCGGGCGTCGCGATCGCGGGCCACCGCGAGATCCGTGGTGTTGCCGGCGGCGTGCATGCGCTCGCGGAGCGTCGCGGCGGCGTCGGCGGCGTCGAACGCGGCCTCGCGCAGCGCGGCGTCCTGCTGCGCGGCGAGCAGGTCGTCGAACGCGATCTCGACCCGGGCGGCGAGCCGCAGCGCGGCGGCCGCCGCCGCGGCGCGGGTGGCGGCCAGGTCGGCGCGCGCGGCGGCGCGGCGGGCGGGCGCGGTCACCAGTCCGAGCAGGCCCTGGATCACGTCGACCTCGTACTCGTCGTGGCCGCCGGTGAACCGCAGCTGGGCGTCGACGGTCAGCGGCCCCAGGCCGAGCGCGGCGGCGACGTCGGCGGCGGCGATGTCGAGCTGATCGAACGTCACGCGCAGCCGCGGGCTGGTGGCCAGCGCGATCCGGATCGCGGTCGCGGCGTCGATCGGCCGGGCGAGCAGCG
>JBGQCL010000249.1:0-17121 GCA_041495365.1 Kofleriaceae bacterium
CGGCGCGGCGGCCGGCTCGCGCTCAGGCGTCGCCGTCGTCGACCGCCTCGAACGTCCACGCCTTGACGACCGGCGCGCGCTGCGCGAGCTGGTCGAACACCCGGACCACCGCCGGGAGCTGGGCCAGGGCGTGCCAGGCCGCCAGCGAGGCGGCGGTGATCACGATCGACAGGTCCCAGCGCGCCGCGCTGGCATCGGCGGGTAGACCGACCACGGCGTCGGCCCCGGCCTCGCGCAGCTCGGCGGCCAGGAGCGCGGCGATGTCGCCGCGGATCGCCACCTCGTCGTCGCGCAACTTGACGAAACAGAACCGCTGGATCACGGCTCGATGGTAGCGAGCAGGTAGCGCGGCGCAACGCCGGAGGCCACCGACGTCGACTCCGCCGGCCGCGCCGGAGGCCAGCGCGACACCCCGGCGAGCAGCGCCGCGTCGATCCCGGCGGCGCAGGCGCCCGCGATGTCGGTCTCCAGCTGGTCGCCGATCATCACCACGTGGCCGCCGACCCGGCGCCGGGCCTCGGCGAACAGCTGAGGCCCCGGCTTGCCGAGGCGGTCGAACACCAGGCCGTGGCCGGGGAACCGGCGGCCGAGCGCGGCCTCGATCAGCAGCGCCATCGCGCCCGCGGTGAAGCCGTACTCGGCGTCGCCCTTGGGGTAGATCAGGTCGGGGTTGGGCAGGACCAGCGCCGGGCGCCGGCCGGCCTCGACCGCCCGCCCCACGGCCGAGAACGCGAGCTCGATGCCGTCGACGAACGGCGTTCCGGAGTCGTCGCACACGGCGACCGCGTCGATCGCCATCCCGCGCTCCAGCGCGACCGGCACGCCGCCGCCCTCGCGGACGTAGGCGAAGGCATCCGGGGTGCCGAGCACACAGGTCCGCGCGCCGACCAGCCCGTGGTCGCGGAAGTACCCCGGCAGGAGGCTGCCCGAGGTCACGACGCGCTCGGGGGCGAGCCGGATGCCATGGCGCGCGAACCGCGCGGCGTAGGTGGCCGGCAAGCGCGACGCGTCGTTGGTGACGATCGCGAACGGCGTGCCGCGGCGGTCGAGCTCGGCGAGCAGCGTGGCGGCGCCGGGGAGCAGGCCGCGGTCATCGACCAGCACGCCGTAGGCGTCGAGCAAGAGGCCGTCGTAGCGGTCGAGCAGCTCGGCGATCGTCGCGGGTTCCGGGGGCGGGGCAGCCACGCGGGGATCATACGCAGGTGCTATACGCAGGGCATGCGGCCGTACCTCGATCTCCTGCGCCACGTGCTCGATCACGGCGAGCGCCGCACCGATCGCACCGGCACCGGGACGATCGCGGTGTTCGGCGCCCAGACCCGGTACGATCTGCGCGAGGGGTTCCCGCTGGTCACCACCAAGAAGGTGCTGTTCCCGGCGGTGGTCCGCGAGCTGCTGTGGTTCCTGCGCGGCTCGACCAACATCCACGACGATCTGACCCGGCACACGCCGATCTGGGACGCATGGGCCGACGCCGACGGCGAGCTCGGCCCGATCTACGGCTACCAGTGGCGGCGCTGGGGCGCCCGGGACGGCGCGGCGGGCATCGAGCATGGCGAGACGGGAGGTGGGATCGACCAGATCACGCGCGCGATCGAGACGATCAAGCGCGATCCGTCGTCGCGCCGGATCATCGTCAGCGCGTGGAACGTCGCCGACCTGCCGGACATGCGGCTGCCGCCGTGCCACGCGCTGTTCCAGTTCCACGTCCACGACGGGCAGCTCGACTGCCAGCTGTACCAGCGCTCGGCGGACCTCGCGCTCGGCGTGCCGTTCAACATCGCGAGCTATGCGCTGCTCACCGCGATGATCGCCCGGGAGTGCCGGCTGTCGCCGCGCCACTTCATCCACACGCTCGGCGACGCCCACATCTACCTGAACCACATCGAGGGGGTGAAGCTCCAGCTCGAGCGCCGGCCGTTCCCGCTGCCGAGCCTGGTGCTCGCCGACAAGCCGGTGCTGGAGCAGCGGTTCGAGGACATCGCGCTCGAAGGCTACCAGCACCACCCGTTCATCAAGTTCGCGGTCGCGGTGTGACGGGGCCGGACGGCGGCGGCTTCAGGCGCTCGATCCGGTAGCGGGTCTCGAACTCCTCGGCCTCGCGCTCGCCCTCCCAGGCGTCGCGGGCGAAGCCGCGCGCGTCGAGATCGGGCATCCGGACGTCACAGTCGAATCGCTGCTCGATCCGCGTCAGGTACACGAACCGGAGATCGGGTCGATCGATCGCGTCGCGGAGCAGCCCGGCGCCGCCGACCACGAAGATCGACTCGACGCCGCCGACCGCGAGCGCCTCGTCGATCGAGTGCGCGACGACCACGCCGGGCGGCGCTGCGATGTCCTGGCGCGAGACCACGACGTTGAGCCGGTTGGGCAGCGGCTTGCCCGCGACCTCCTTGCTCTCCCAGGTCTTGCGGCCCATCACGACCGCGTTGCGCCGGCCCTCGCTCGCCGTGGACGTGACGCGCTTGAAGTGCTGGAGGTCGCCGCGCAGCTTGGGCCACGGCAGGCCGCCCGCCTTGCCGATCCCCCAGTCGAGGTCCGCCGCGAGGACGATGTCGAACACGTCGCGACGCTAGCACGCGGGCCGTGCCGCCCGGGAGTGGAACTGCGAGTGTCCGCGCCTGGCCCACCTCACCGCCCACGGGTCCGGAGCCGGATGGCAGATCTCCGCCGAGCTCGGGGCGCCGCGGACCGCAGGCGCGATCAGTTCAGCAGCGCCTCGGACTCGTCGGCGAGCCTGGCCGCGGCCTCGGTGGCCGGCTGCTTGGCAGCCTCGGCGGCCTTGCGCGCGGTCTGCTCGGCCAGCCGCTTGGCGTTGCGCTCCATGATGAACTGCGTGACGTACGGAAAGCCGACGTGGATGCCGTTGAGCCGGGGCGCCAGCGTCGCCGACAGCCCGAACATGATCACCGAGGCGCGCTCGACGTAGAACCAGCCCTCGGGGTAGGCGATCGACTTCATCAGCTCGCGCAGATCCTCGCGCTTCATGTGGGGGTCCGACAGCTGCTGGGCGACCGCCGGGTCGATCTTGCCGAAGTCCGTGATGTGGATGCTGAGCAGCTTCTCGAAGTAGCGCCGCACGGTGCGCTCGAGCAGTGCGCGGTCGCCGCCCTCGGCCATGAACCCCATGGTGTCGATGCCGCGGACCACGAGGTCGTCCTTGCGGGTCATCAGGCCCGACAGGATCTCGAACATGCCGTCGGCGAGGTTGTCGCGCAGCTCGGTCGCCGAGCCGAGATCGAGCACGACGATCCGGGCCTGGCCATCGGGGCCGCGCTGGACGAAGAAGTTGCCGGGGTGCGGATCGGCGTGGAAGAACCGGTCGACGAACAGCTGCTTGTAGAACACCTTGATCAGCTTGGTCGCGACGTCGTACGGGTCGAGCGCGAGACCGGCGAGCGCGGCCTTCTTGGTGATCTTGACGCCGTCCATGAACGTCATGGTCATGACCGTCTTGCTCGACCACTCGGGGAACACCACGGGGAACAGCACGTCGGGGTCGGACTCGAAGTTCTTGGCCATCCGCGCGATGCAGCGCGCCTCGTTCTGCAGATCGGTCTCGCGCGCCAGCATGTCGGCGAGCTGCTCGTGCACGCGCTCGATCTGCTGCAGCGGGACGAAGTTGCGGTACACGCGCAGCGCCCAGCCGAGCACGCGGAGGTCGACGTCGATGATCGTGACGACGTTGGGGTAGAGGATCTTGACCGCGAGCCGCTCGCCCGACGCGCTGCGCGCCTCGTGGACCTGGCCGAGCGACGCCGCCGCGATCGGCACCTGCTCGAACTTCGGGAACACCTCGTGCGGCGGCTTGCCGAACGACTGGACGAACGTCTTGCGGATCTTCTTGTACGACGCCGGCGGCACGTCGTCCTGCAGCGCCTCGAGCTCCTCGGTGTACTCGCGGGGCAGGAACGTACCCATCACCGAGAGGATCTGGCCGAGCTTGATGTAGACGCCGCGCAGCCGGACGAAGCCGCGGAACATCCGGCGCGCGTTGCGCCGGTTGATCAGCTTCCAGCGCGCCCGGTTGTCATATCGGCCCGGCCACAGCCGCGCCCACGACATCTGCCACATGTAACTGAGGAAGATGACCAGGAACACCCGCAACGCGCGCACTAGGCGAATGGCTGCTGACATTCAGCTCCAGCTCGAATCGACCGCTGTCTCGATGGTAGCATGTGGGCGTGTCGGATCTTTTCGATCGCGCTGCCAAGTTCTTCTCGGAGCTCCAGACCGACATCTGCCGAACGCTCGCCGAGCTCGACGGCGCGGCGGAGTTCGGCATGGACCGCTGGGAGCGTCAGGGCGGCGGGGGCGGCGTCGCGCGCGTGCTCGAGGGCGGGGCGCTGTTCGAGAAGGCCGGGGTCAACTGGTCGAGCGTGGAGGGTGACCTCCCGGCCGAGCTCAACGATCAGATGCCGGGCGACGGCCGGACGTTCCGCGCCAGCGGCGTGTCGCTGGTCCTCCACCCGCGCTCCCCGATGGTGCCCACCACGCACGCGAACTTCCGCTGTCTGACGCGCGGTGGCGCACTGTGGTTCGGTGGGGGGGCCGATCTCACGCCGTACTATCTGTTCCGCGAGGATGCGGTCCACTTCCACGCCACGCTCGCGGCGGCGTGCGACCGCCACAAGCCGATCGGCGACTACGATCACTTCAAGGCGTGGTGCGACCGGTACTTCTTCCTGCCGCATCGCGGAGAGACCCGCGGGGTCGGCGGCGTGTTCTTCGACCACATCGGAGCCCGGGGCGAGCACCCGGCGCAGCAGGTGTTCGACTTCGTGTCCGACATCGGCCGGTCGTTCCTGACGGCGTACGTGCCGATCGCACAGCGCCGCCAGACCGAGCGCTACGGCGACCTCGAGCGCGCCTGGCAGCTGCGGCGGCGCGGTCGCTACGTCGAGTTCAACCTGCTCTACGATCGCGGCACGGTGTTCGGGCTCAAGACCAACGGCCGCACCGAGTCGATCCTGATGTCGCTCCCGCCGCTCGTGCGCTGGGACTACGACGTGATGGCGACTCCCGGTTCTCCGGAGGCCGAGCTGCTCGCCCACCTCCGGACGATCGACTGGCTCGGGCGCGCGGCCTCGTCGCACCGCAGCTGATCCGCCGATCCCAAAGGATCATGGCCAGTTCGCGACGCGAGCCGGCGCGGTGACGGCGTGGCCTCGCGCCGCGGCGCGGCTCGCTGTCAGAGGTGAGTGGTATGGCTGGAGCACCGAGAGAGCGGGCGTCAGGGCTAGTAGGTTCGCCTTGACGATACTCTACCCGTAGCGTAAGGAATGACACATGGCCAAGAAGCAGACTCGACGGAGCATCAGTGTGAGCCGGACGACGTACGAGCGGCTGAAGGCTTTCTGCGAGACCAACAACATCTCGATGAGCCAGCTCGTCGAGACCCGGGTCAATGACTTCCTCGGACCGAACGACGTCGCGGGGGCCAACGGGACGATCCAGATCGCCGGCGCGAGCGCGAGCGCGAGCGCCGGTGCCGCGAACACGGGCGCGGTGGTGATGCCGAACATGCCGCGGCCCATGGCCCCGCGGCCCGTGGTGCCCGCCGCCGGTGCGGCGAGCGCTGGGGCCCGGCCGTTCGAGTCGCGGCCCAGCGCGCTGCAGGCACTGCCGGCCGCGTCCACTGGGGGCGCCGCGCCGGCCCCGATGACCTCGGCCGCCGCGCGCTTCGCGGTCGATCCGCCGCCGCCGATCATCAAGCCGCGCCAGGACACCGCGGCTCCCAAGCCCGCCGAGAAGCGCCCCGATCAGATCTTCACGTTCTGATCGCGCGTTCGCGGGGCCTTCACCTGGGGTCGCCTGGGTCGCTCTCGATGGCTCCGGCCGCGGTCACGCCAGCTTCTCCGCCACCGTCTTGCTCTGCTTCGCCGATCCGCTCACGACGTCGCCCGCACCCTCGGTGCCGGCGACGTTGTCGTTTTCACGGTCGCTAGGTACCCACGGACAGCAGCGCGGTGCCGCCGTCGAACCACTCGCAGAATGCGAGGAAGCCCTGGTTGGCCGCGCGGACGAGCTGGTGCTTGGCCGGCGATGCATGGGTGACGGTCTCCAGCGCGTTGCCGAGGTCGCTCCAGCGGTCGCCGGCCACGCCGTCGTACGCGGACAGGTAGCTGGTCGCGCAGCCGAGCTCCGGGACGCGCAGGGTCAGGTAGCGGCGGATCGCACCGTGAAGCAGCGTCGCGCGCTCGGCGACATACATCCAGCCAAGCGCCTCGATCGTGGACGAGAACGCCACGAAGCGCTGGCCGAGCGCGGCGATCCGGCTGGCGCCCAGGCCGAGCCGCATCAGATCCTGGACGATGAGACCGGACCTGACCCGCGAGCGCAGATCGACCAGTGTGCTCAGACCGGGCGTGTAACGCAGCGCGGCCTCCAGGGGCGCCTCGAAGCCGTACACCTTGATGAGGTGCTCGATGTACTGCCGCTTCGTGACGCTCGGGACCAGGAGCTCCAGCCACGGTGCGTCGGCCGCGACCTGATGTTCTCGGGTCGCGAGGTTGAGCTGGATGAGCGTCCGCGAGAGCCGTTGCATCGAGTCGCGAACAACGGATTGCAAGGAGTGTGCATAGGTGCGCCGCCGGGGGCGCGTCGACCGGCGGCCGAGGCGCCGGTTCACGCGTTTCTCATGATCCGTCAGGCGCACAGAACATTTGGACCCGGCCCCCGGCCGGCGGCCGAAATCGATTCGCCGCCGGGTGCGCAGCGCCTGCCGTCCGTTCAGGCCGCGCTGCCGGACACCCTGTGCGTGGGCGAGGCGCACACGTGCTGCGCCGTCACGCCCCGATCACTCGCTGTCGCCGGTCTTCGGCTGCTCTTCGAGCGCCGGCGGCGGCGACGACGCCTCGGGCGGTGGCACCGGGTGCGACGCCTGGTACGGCGTCTCCAGGCGGCGATACAGCGAGCGGCGATCGATGCCGAGGATCCGCGCGGCGTGGGTCTTGTTGCCCCGGACCGCTTCCAGGACCTGTCGCACGTAGCGG
Source organism: Kofleriaceae bacterium (assembly GCA_041495365.1). Lineage (GTDB taxonomy): Bacteria > Myxococcota_A > Polyangia > Haliangiales > Haliangiaceae > JABFXX01. Next base: position 6,996 of record JBGQCL010000249.1, read on the forward strand.
CGCTCCATCTCCTCCATCGTGATCATCGCGTCGGGTGACGCGGTCGGCCCGGCCGGGATCACGATCCGGGTGACGTGGAACTCCTGGACCTTGGTCGGCAGATCGTCGACGGTGACCTCGTCGAGCCGGCACAGCGCGACCGCGCGCTCGATGCAGTTCTCGAGCTCGCGGACGTTGCCGGGCCAGTCGTAGTCGAGCAGCATCCGCGCCGCCGCGCTCGAGAACCCCTTCACCGGCTTGCCGATGCGCTGCGCGATCCGGCGGACGAAGTGCTGGGCGAGCAGCAGGATGTCTCCGCTGCGCGCGCGCAGCGGGGGCACGTGGAGCGTGACGACGTTGATCCGGTAGAACAGGTCCTCGCGGAACCGGCGCTGCTCGACCTCGGCCTCCAGGTTGCGGTTGGTGGCGGCGAGCACCCGGGCGTGGAACGGGATGTTCTCGTCGCCGCCGACCGGCCGGACCTCGCGCTCCTGGAGCACGCGCAGCAGCTTGACCTGCATCTCCGCCGGCATCTCGCCGATCTCGTCGAGGAAGATCGTTCCGGATCCGGCCTGGATGAACAGGCCGGATCGCGCGGTCCGGGCGTCGGTGAACGCGCCGCGGACGTGGCCGAACAGCTCGCTCTCGAGCAGCGGCGCCGGCATCGCCGCGCAGTTCACCGCGACGAACGGCTGATCGCGGCGCGGCGACAACCGGTGGATCGCGCGGGCGACCAGCTCCTTGCCGGTGCCCGACTCGCCGGTGATCAGCACGGTCGCATCGCTGTCGGCGACCCGGTGGACCATGTCGATGGTCTCGCGGATCGCCGGACTGGTGCCGGCGATGCCGTCGGGCGGCTCGTCGCCGACCGCCGCCCGCAGCTGCTTGAGCTCGCGGCGCAGCGCGAGGTGACCGAGCGCCCGCCCGACCGCGATCGCCAGCGTGTCGAGCTTGACCGGCTTCAGGATGAAGTCGTACGCGCCGGCGCGTATGGCGCCGATCGCGTTGTCGAGCGTGCTCTGCCCGGTGATGACGATCGGCAGGACGTCCGGGTAGCGCTGCCGGATCTGCTCGCACACCTGCAGACCCGTCATGTCGGACATGTAGATGTCCGTGACCACGACGTCGACCGGTTCGGTCGCAAGCCGGCCCAGGCACTCGCGTGCCGAGTGGACGCTGTTGACACTGAGCCCGCGCCGGCGCAAGCCGTCGCGCAGCAACTGCGCTGTGTCGATGTCGTCATCGACGACGAGAACGCTCCCGTTCACGGCAAACCCTTCGCCGGTGCGGAGTGGAAGACCTGGTTAGCAATCGGACCCGGCACCTGTGGGGTTTGCGTAGCACGAGGAAACCGAGAAAGTTGCTAAAAAATCAACAACATACCGCGAGCGCCTGCGCACGGCCCGTCGCGCGGTGCTGTCACAGGGCGGCCATACGAAAAAATCCATACGAGTTTGACCGAGGGCATGTCGGTGTCCGGCGAGATCCGCCGAGCATTGAAAAATGGCGTCTCAGAAAATAAGAACGGGCCCGGTCAGCCGGGCCCGTTTGCTCATTCCTTACCCAGCTGGGTCTCAGCTGAGGTCTAGCGGGAGGCTAGGAGGGCCTCTCCTTAGAGCGGTGACTGGTACATTGCATGTTCTTCTTTCCTCCCCTGGCATAAGCCAGAGCCCGACACCTACGGCCCGCCAGCAGAATTGCAGCGGTTCCCGGGATCGGGCCTTCGTAATGGGCACAGCGGCCCGTTTCGAAGTCCACGATTCGTGATGGCCGGACGGTCATCGCGCGTGTGCTCGGCGACATAGTCGCAAGATCATTGTAGGCGAAGCCCGAGCAAAGTGCCAGGACTTGAGCCAGAGAGCGGAGGAGATCGCCGTGGTATGCAGCGCCGGTGACGACGAGGCCTGGCAAGCAGCTGGAGACGTTCGCGAACCCCCGACCGGGCCGCGACTACCACATCGCGTTCGAGTGTCCGGAGTTCACCTGCCTGTGCCCGATGACCGGTCAACCGGATTTCGCAACGATCCTGATTGATTACGTGCCGGACCGGCTGTGCGTGGAGCTCAAGAGCCTCAAGCTGTACCTGTGGAGCTACCGGGACGAGGGTGCGTTCCACGAGGCCGTGACCAACCGGATCTGCGATGACCTGGTCGCAGCGATCGCCCCGCGGTCGCTCACGGTGACCGGCAAGTTCTCGGTGCGCGGCGGCATTGCCACGACCGTGACGGTCACGCACACCGCGTGAGCAGGAGCTGGTGGTCGCCGAGCGTGCGCTCGGCGAACGCCGCCTCGCTGAACGCGAGGTACATGACCCAGGTGCGGATGAACGGCTCGTCGAAGCCCAGCGCGGTCACCGCGGGGAGCGCGGCGAGGAACCGGCCCCGCCAGGCGGCCAGGGTCGCGGCGTAGTCGGGGCCGATGTCGTCGGCGCGCTCGATCCGCAAGCCCGCAGGGCCGGCGGCTCGGGCGATCGCGCCGAGCGAGGGGATCAGCGACCCCGGGAACACGTAGGTCTGCATCCAGTCGACGCGCCGGCGGTAGGCCGCGAACCGCGCGTCCGGCATCGTGATCGACTGCAGCGCGAACCGGCCTCCGGGGCGGAGCAGCCGCGCCGCGATCGCGAAGTAGGCCGGCAGGTACTCGTAGCCGACCGCCTCCAGCATCTCGATCGAGACCAGCTTGTCGTAGCTCCCCGGGGCCGCGGCGCCGTCGAGCTCGCGGTAGTCGCGGTACTGGATGTCGACGCGGTCGGCCAGCCCGGCGGCCGCGACCCGGGCGGCGGCGAGCTCGCGCTGCTGGCGCGACACGGTGATCGCGGTGACCCGGCAGCCGCGGGTGCGCGCGGCGTGGATCGCCATGCCGCCCCAGCCGCAGCCGATCTCGAGCAGGTGGTCGCGCGGCGACAGCGCGAGCAGCTCGCACAGCCGCTCGTGCTTGGCGCGCTGGCCGTCGGCGAGCGACATCGCGGGGCGCGGGAAGTACGCGCACGAGTAGGTGAGCGTCTCGGGGTCGAGGAACAGCTGGTAGAACGCGTTGCCGAGGTCGTAGTGCGCGTGGACGTTGCGCCGGCTGCCGCGCAGCGTGTTGGCCGCGCGGCGGTGTCGGATCAGCGCCGGCAGCCGTGCGAGCAGGGTCAGCGGCGACTCGACGCCGCGCCCGCCGGTCGCGCGCAGCACCAGCCGGAGCACGCCGACCAGATCGTCGCTCGACCACTCCCCGGCGACGAACGCCTCGCCGCCGCCCAGCTCGCCGCGCAGCACCACGCGCAGGAACGCGCGATCGTCGTGGATCCGCGCGCACGCCTCGGCCGGTCCGGGCGGCCCGATCCGGGCGCGCTCTCCCGACGGCAGGATCAGGTCGAGCGGGCCCGCGGCCCAGCCGGCGCGGAGCCGGGACAGCGCCAGCCAGCGCAGGGCATGGCTCGCCGGCGGCGCGAGCCGGGGCAGCGCAGCGATCAGAGGATGAGCGACAGCCACCGGCACGGTCACGTTACTTCATGCGACGGGACGGATGCTCGGGCGGTACGCGCGAACACCGTGATCGGATCAACGAGCGGAGCGAGGACGAGGAGACGACGGGTGGGTGGGGGCAAAGTCCCCCGGGGGATCGCCGCGCCGCAGCGCAACCGCCGGTGGCGCGGACGGCCGCGGCGCGTGATCCGGCCCGGGGCGCAAGTACGGAACACCGCGGATTCGCAGCTTCAGCGCCTCGAGGTGGATGAGGCCGATCACCTGCGCGGTCATCAGCGGATAGCGCACGGCGGCGGCGATCAGCGCGCGATCGGTGAGCGGCCGACGCCGGCCGGCGAGGCGGGCGACGAAGATCGGCGACGGCTCCCGCCGCCGGGAATCACCGTGCGGTGCGGGATCGCCGTGAGCGGGCCGGCGCACGTGCATCGCGATCGCGAGTCGCTCGCCATCGAGCGGCGCATCGAACCAGAAATCGTAGATCGCCGGCCCATGCAGGAACGGCGACACGAACAGCTCGCGGACGTGGCGGAACCCGATCCGGCCGCGTTCGTCGATCTCACGGGGGGCTTTGCCCCCCGCCCCACCGGCAGAGCCGGCAGGGCCCCCACCCCCCATCTCCTCGCTCCGCTCGTCGCCCGCCTCGCGGATCCGCTGGTCGGGGCCGAGCACGTAGCGCCGGCGGCCGCCGTACGTGTTGTTGACCTCGGCGACCACCGAGGACAGTGCGCCGGTGGCGTCGTAGTGCAGGAAGAAGCTGACCGGGTTGAACACGTAGCCCAGGACCCGCAGCTGGGTGACCAGCCGGGTCGTGTGCGGCGCCGGCAGGCCGTTGGCCGCGAGCAGATCGCGCTGCGCGGCGAGCAGGCCGGCCGCGCCGCCTTCGTAGTCGCGGTCGTGCAGCGCGAACAGGTTGCGCCCGCCGTGCGAGAACAGCGCGAGCTCGCGGTGGAGCGCGGCGAGCTCGTCGAGATCGATCGCGGCGACGTAGACCGGGTAACGGAACGCGCGGCGCACCAGCTCGTCGCGCCGCGCATGCGCCACGCTGCCGAGGTACAGCGCCGAGCGCCGGCATGCAGCCGCGGTCGCCGCGGTCGCGACGGTCACGGCGCCTCCGCGGGGCGGTGCTCGTCGCGGCAGGTCGCGGCGGCGGCGGCGATCCCGGCGCGCATCCCGTCCTCGTGAAAGCCGAACCCGAGGTGAGCCCCGGCGTAGCGGGTGCGGTGCTCGCCACCGAGCGCGGGCAGCTCGGCCTGGGCCGCGAGCGCGCCGCGATCGAGCTGCGGGTGGGCGAACCGCGCCTCGTGCAGCACGCCGGCCGGCCGGGTCCGCGGGTTGAGCGTCACCAGGTACGGCGCGTCGGGCAGGCCCTGCAGCCGGGTCATCGAATAGGTCACCGCCACCGCCGAGGTGTCGCGGTCGGCGACGTAGTTCCACGACGCGTGTGCAGCGGGCCGGCGCGGCAGGAACCGTCGGTCGGTGTGGAGCACCGCGCGGTTGGTGCTGTAGCGGAAGCCGCCCAGCACGCGGCGCTCGGCCGCGCTGGGCCGGGTGAGCAGCGCGAGTGCGGTGTCGGCGTGGGTCGCGACGATGACCCGGTCGTGGCGGTGCTCGCGCCCTGCGGCGATCAGCGTCACCGCCGCGGCATCGCGCGCGATCGCGGCGACCGGGGTCGCGAGCTCGAGCGCGAACCGCCCGGTGGCACGCAGCCGGGCGATCAGCGCGTCGACGTAGCGCCGGCTGCCGCCGGCGATGGTGTGCCAGGTCAGCGGCCGCACCGGGCGCAGCATGCCGTGCTGGTCGAGGAACGCGAGCAGGGTCTCGGCCGGGAACTCGCCGCAGCGATCCGGCGCGAGCGACCACAGCGCGGCGGCGAGTGGCACCAGGAAGCGGTCGCGCAGCTCGCGGCTGGCCCGCCGGTGGGCGAGGTAGTCGTCGAGCGACACCCCGCGGGCCCGCCCGGCGGCGAGGTCGCGCTGTGCGGTGCGCACGAACCCGAGGATCTCGGCGAGGAATCGCCAGTGCCGGCGGTCGAACAGCCGGCGCCGGTCGGCGAACACCGCGCCCAGGCTCGCGCTGCCCCACTCGAGGTCGTCGCCGCCGTCGCCCGGGATCGCGACCGAGAACGACATCGTGGTCGGCCGGGTCGCGACGCCGAGCTCGCCGAGCAGGGCGAAGAACGCCGGGTAGCGCTCGCGGTTGCACACGATGAATCCGAGGTCGACGGCGCAGCCACCGGCGTCCACCGTGTAGACGTGACCGCCCGGGCGGGGCGCCGCCTCGTACAGCGTCACGGTGTGGCCGGCCGCGGTGAGCGCGCGCGCCGCGGCGAGCCCCGCGACTCCGGCGCCGACGACCGCGACCCGCATCATCGCGGTGCCTCCGCCAGCGCACCGCGGAACCGGACCGGGGTCGACGGCGCCGTGTCGTGGCCGTCGCGCAGCTCGATCGACAGCTCCATGGTCTGGCCGCGCAGCGCCGCCGCTCTCCGGGCCGCGACCGGGATCACCAGCTCGCGCGACACCGCGGCGCCGCGCGCGAGCTTGCCGGCGTAGATCATCCGGCCGTCGATCGCCGGCACGCCGGGCGCGGTGATCTGGCCGCGCACCGCCCAGGCGTCGCCGGGGCCGGCGTTGCGCAGCGGCAGGACCACGTGCACCGCGGCGCCATCGCCGCCGGTCACCAGGCGGACGCTCGGCGCTCCGGCCGCGATGCCGGGCACCAGCCGGAGCGGCTCGACCTTCGGATCGAAGTCGGCGTGGGCGAGGAAGTCCGCGGCGTGCGCCGCGAGCCAGCGCGGGTCGAGCACGGCGGCGGCAGTGCGCGGGCCGCCGGCGCCGTCGACCACCGCGGTGATCTCCGACGGTGGGGCCGATGCTGCGAGGTAGGCGTCGATCCACTGGTAGGGCGAGACCGCGAACACCCCGTCGGGATCGACCGCGCCGTGGATCTCCAGGCCGCCGACGTCGAGCGTGGCCGACCGCGCGCTCGCCGGGCGCTCGCCGCACGGCTGGCTCGGCCCCGGCCGGCGCACCACACCGGGATCGCCGCCGTCCGTGACCTCGACGCGATCGCCGAGCCACGGACCGATCGCGAGCGGCAGCCCGACGACCGCGCCGCCCAGCCCGAGGTAGGTGTACGGGCTGCCGGCCGGCTCGCGCGAGAACAGCCCGCTGGTCAGCATCACGCCGCCGGCCACCGCCGCGATCACGCCGACCGTGAACGTCGCCAGGTTGGGCCGGGTCGCGACCTCGATCGTCGCGTGCTGGTGCACGACCTCCTCGGTCGGGCACTCGAGCGGCTCGACGAAGCGCAGCCGGCCGGTCTCGGTCAGCACCAGGGTGGCGCGGTGCGCGATCGCGCCCTCGGCATGCACGATGCGCTCGCTCGAGATCGCGCGCGTGGTCTCGCTCTGCGCCAGGACGTGGCAGCCGGCGAGCGCGACGAGCCCGAGCCCGAGCCCGGCCGCGAGCTTGCACCGCATGTCTGTGGCGAGCGCCATCTCGTCCGCGACGCGCGGACGCCGGAGGATAACAGACCGCGTGCTCGCGGTTGACAGCGCCGCGGAACCCGCGCCGGATCAATGCAGCCCGTGAACGACCACCCGACTGCGACGACGCCCGCCGCGATCGACATCGATCTCGCCGGCCACCCCGGTCTGCTGATCCGACCGCCGGCGGCGCGCGGGCTGTACGTGCTCGCACACGGCGCCGGCGCTGGCATGCGCCACGCGTTCCTCGCGGCGATCGCCGGAGCGCTCGCGGCCCGCGAGGTCGCGACGCTGCGCTGGGAGTTCCCGTACATGGCGGCGGGCCGACCCCGGCCGGATCGCGCGGAGGTCGCCGAGGCCGCGGTGCGCGAGGTGTGGACCGCGGCGCGATCGCAGCTGCCCGAGCTGCCGGCGTTCGCCGGCGGCAAGTCGTTCGGCGGCCGGATGACGTCGCGCGCCCACGCCGCGGCGCCGCTGCCCGGGCTGCGCGGCCTGATCTTCCTCGGCTTCCCGCTGCACCCGCCCGACAAGCCCGGCGTCGAGCGCGCCGAGCACCTCGCGGCGGCGAGCGGGCCGCTGCTGTTCGTCCAGGGCGACCGCGATGAGCTCGCCGGGCTGCGCCGGCTCCGCCCGGTGGTCGCTCGGCTCGGCGAGCGCGCGACCCTGCACATCGTGAAGGCCGCCGATCACGGGTTCGACGTGCAGGTGCGATCGGGTCGCACACGCAGCGATGTGCTCGACGAGATCGCCGACACCGTGGCGAGCTGGATCACGGTTCGCGCTGCGCGCGGTTGAGCGCCGAGCGCGAACTGCTACCCTGGCCCCATGTCGGAGCGCTACGCCGCGTGGATCCGCGACAAGCTCGCCGAGCATGTCCCCGAGGCCACGAGCGACCCTGCCGCGGCGCTCCAGCTCGCCCACGCATGGGCCGCGCTGTCGGGCCACGGCAAGGAGATCTTCGGCATGGAGATGCCGGCCGAGCTCGCCGAGCGGGCCGCGCTGCGCGACGAGTGCCTCGCGGCGCTCAAGAAGTGGATCCCGCTGCTCGACAAGCCGGCCAGGGAGCAGCTGCGCCAGATGCTCACCGTGTATGCCGTGCCGCTGAGCTGACCGCGCGGAGCGTCGATCGCTCCGGTCTGGGTTCGCGTACAGGACGGGCGAGCGCGCGGACCGTTAACGACCGGGCGCAAGAAATTTGCGGGGCGTCGGCGCGGCCCACGACGGCGCGCGGCGCGGCGATCGGCGGCGGGTGCGCGATCTCGACTTGGGGTTTCGGCGGCGCGGCGAGTAGGATGCGCCGGTGTGGACCAGTTACTCGGCGCGCCACGCCGCCCAGCTGATCGGCTTGCCGGAGTCGGCGATCCGGAGCTGCATCCGCGACGGGCTGGTCGGGATGCCGGGCACGATCCCGGCGCAGCTGACGTTCCGCGACCTGTCGGCGCTGCGCACGGTCAAGGCGCTGATCGACGCCGGCCTGCCGTTGCCGCGGGTCCGCCGCGAGCTGGTGCGGATCCAGCTCGCGCTGCCGGACGGCGCCTCGCTCGCGGAGCTCACGATCGAGGCGCACGGCGGTGCGGTCCACGTCCGCGGCCGCGGTGGCGCGGCGCAGGTCGGCCAGCTCGCGCTTGCGTTCGACGGGCCCGGGCTGCCCGCGGAGTCGGCCGGCGCGGGCGACCCGGAAGGCGTGATCCGCGAGCTGCCGCGGCCGGCCGAGGCGCCGGCGCTTGCCCCGGTCGCGCCGGCGACGGCGGAGCAGTGGCTGTCGCGCGCGCTGCAGCTCGAGGACCGCGATCCGGTCGCCGCGATCGACGCCTACCGGCGCTCGCTCCGGCTGCGGCCGGAGTGCACCGAGGCCTGGATCAACCTGGGTCGGATGTTCGCCGAGAGCGGCGACACCGGCGCCGCGCACGAGTGCTTCTCCAGCGCGATTGAGCTCGATCCGGGCGACGCGACCGCGTACTACAACCTCGGCGTGATCGCGCAGGACGCGGGCAAGGAGGCCGACGCGATCGGCATGTACCGGCGCGCGCTCGAGCTCGATCCGCACCTCGCCGAGGCCCACTACAACCTCGCCACGCTGTTCGATCAGTCCGGAGACTCGCGCGCCGCGATCCGGCACATCAACGAGTACCGCAAGCTGACCCGCTGACCGGCCGGACCGGGCGGGCGCGATGCCGGGCAGGGCAGGCTACTGTCGGGCCAGGGCCTCGGCGAGCCGGCCCTCGAGGAACCGGCGCTCCGGCGCGCTGCCGACGTGGGCGAGCGCGGCGCGGTACGCGTCGGCGGCCTCGCGATGGCGGCCGAGCCGGCGCAGCAGGTCGGCGCGCGCGGCGTGCCACAGGTGATAGCCGGCGAGCGGGTCGGCGAGCTGGTCGATCAGCGGCAGCCCGGCCTCGGGGCCGCGCCACATCGCGATCGCGACCGCGCGGTTGAGCGCGACGATCGGGGTCGGCTGGCGGCGGGCGAGCTCGTCGAACAGCCCGGCGATCTGCCGCCAGTCGGTGTCGCACGCGCGGGGCGCCGACGCGTGGAGCGCCGCGATCGCGGCCTGCAGGCTGTACGGTCCGGGCCCGCCGCGCAGCGCATCGGGGACCAGCGCGAGCGCCTCGGCGATCTGCGCCTGGTCCCAGCGCGTGCGATCCTGGTCCTCGAGCAGCACGACATCGCCGCGCTCGTCGGTGCGGGCGTCGCGCCGCGCGTCGTGGAGCAGCATCAGCGCGAGCAGACCGCGGGCCTCGGCGTCGCCGGTGAGCTCGGCGACCAGCCGGCCGAGCCGGATCGCCTCGCGGCACAGATCGCGACGGATCCAGGCGTCGCCCGCGGTCGCGGCGTAGCCCTCGTTGAAGATCAGGTAGACCACCGCCATCACCGCCCCGGTGCGCTCGGCGAGCTGCGACGCCTCGGGGACCTCGTACGGGATCCCGGCATCGCGGATCTTGGACTTGGCGCGCACCAGGCGCTGCGCCATCGTCACCGGCGAGGTCAGGAACGCGCGGCCGATCTCCTCGGTGGTCAACCCGCCGAGCGTGCGCAGGGTCAGTGCGATCTGCGCCTCGGTGGCGAGCGCAGGGTGGCAGCAGGTGTAGATCAGGCGCAGCCGGTCGTCGGCGACCGCCACCGGCTCGACCACGCCCGCGGCGCCGGACGCCTCGCCGGCCTGCTCGCTGACGATCGCGCGCAGCTTGACCCG
>JBGQCL010000250.1:0-17084 GCA_041495365.1 Kofleriaceae bacterium
AGCGAGCGCGGGCGCCAGCTCGCCGACCTCGGCCGCCGCGGTGAGCGCAGGCGCCAGCACGCCGAACAGGAGCCCGACATCGGCCGCCGCGGCGGAGCACCGGCGAGCGCGGGCGGCAGCGCGCCGACCTGGTGCTCGACCTCGGCCCACGCGGCGAGCGCGGGCACCAGCGCGCCGACCTGGTGCCCGACCTCGGCCGCGGGGGCGCGCGCGGGCGCTAGCTGGCCGACTTGGTGCCCGACCTCGGCCGTCGCGGCGATCACCAGGGGCAAGTTGAGCGACGCGGCGACGGCCAGGGCAAGCGGCGGCGGCCAGGGCAAAGCGGCAGCGGCCAGGGCGGCGGCCAGGCGCTAGTCACTGGGTCGGGACCTCGGACCGGCGGCGCGCCAGCGCGGGCGCCGTGGTCCACAGCAGCGCGGGGGCGAGGAACACCGCGACGCCGAGGCAGGTCAGCTCGCCGATCATCGCGGCGAGGCCGAACGACCGGATCCCGAGGTTCTGCGACAGCAGCAGCGAGCCGTAGCCGACCATGGTGGTGTACGAGCAGATCGCGACCGCCCCGCCGGTGGTGGCCAGCGCGGCGCGGCCGCTGCCCGGACCCTCCTGGCGCTCGCGGGTCGCGATGTTGACCGCGTACTCGATGCCGATGCCGATGGTGATCGGCAGCGCCACGAAGTCGAGGAAGTTGATCTTGAGCCCGAGCAGCGCCGCGCAGCCCAGCATCAGCATCGTGCCGCCGAGCCCGCACACGATGGTCACGAAGCCGTGGCGGTTGCGGCCGACCACGACCAGCACGACGAGGATCGCGCCGAGCAGCGACGCGATGGTCGCGCGCGGCCCGTCGGTCAGCACGGCGTCGAGCACGTCGGCGAACACGAACGACGCGCCGCCGAGGTGGACGTCGCCCGGCAGGTGCAGCGCGCGGACCTTGTCGGCGAACCGCACGGTGTCGTGGGCGTCCCACACCTCGTAGCCCGGACCGGCCATCGCGAGGATCACCTTGCCGCGCGAGCCGTCGGCCTCGATGAACGGCCAGGCCAGCGCGTCCGGCACGTCGTTGTCGCCGAGCACGTGGAGGTCGTCGGGCGGCCGCAGCCGGGCGAGCTCGGCGCGGTCGGCGTCGGGCAGCGCCTCGATCTCCCTGGACGACAGCAGCTCGCGGATCTGGTCGAGCACGACCAGCTTGTCGACCTGCTGGCCCGGCAACATGTCGTCGAGCGAGTCGAGCCGGGCGAACAGCTTGTCGCGCGGCGCCGCATCGGCGTCGGCCGCGCGCAGCCGGGCCTTGAGCGGCAGGACGTCGAGCCGGTGCGGCACCGCGATCACGAACCCGGCGTCGATGCCCTGGCCGAACGCGACGTCGATCGCGTGCATCCAGCGCTGCTCCTCGGTGATCGCCGCGCCGCGCGACCGCAGGTTCCTGAAGTTGTTCTCGAACGGATCATCGGCGAGGTAGCGCGCGGTGATCACGCCGGCGCCGGCGATCAGCGCGATCGTCGCGATCGCGGTGGCCACGAGGTTGCCCGGCAACAGCCGCGCCAGCCAGGGGCCGATCGCCGGCGCGCTGCGCGGCCGCAGGCCGAACCCGCGCGCGATCGACAGCGCCGCCGGCAGCACGACGTACGCCGCGCACCAGCACAGCAGGATGCCGACGCCGCCGATCACGCCGAAGTGGCGGAACCCGCGGAACACCGTGATCATCAGCGAGGCGTAGGCGACCGCCGCGGTCAGCGCCGCGGCGAGCGTGCCGGCGATCGTGTTGGCCAGCGCGCCGGCCAGCGCCTCGCTGCCGTCGCGGCCGGCCCGCAGCTCCTCCAGGTAGCGCGCGGTCAACAGGATGCCGACGTTGATCCCGTTGCCGATCACGATCGACGACAGGAACGCGGTCGCGAGGTTGAGGTGGCCGATCACCAGCTCGGTGAACGCGAACGTCGCGAGCGTGCCGATCGCGAGCGACCACGACAGCGCGCCGACCGCGAGCGCGGAGCGGAAGTACCAGATCAGCGCGCCCATCACCAGGAGCAGGGTGACCCCGACGGACAGCAGCATCCCGTTGAGGATCGAGTCGTGCTCGGCGATCGACACCGCGATGTCGCCGGCCACGCCCATGTCGGCGCCGGGGACGGCGATCCGGACCTGGTCGATGATCAGGTTGATCCCGGCGAGCAGCTGCTTGTCGAGATCGACGTCGCCCGACGAGAACGCCGTCCGGACGATCATCATCTGCAGCTTGCCGTCGGAGCTGACCAGCTCGCCGCGCTGGGCGGCGTCGGCCTCGGCCTTGCGCAGCCGGTCGCGCAGCTCGTCGGCCGCATCGCGCGGGTGGCCGGCCGGCTCGTCGTCGAGCCCGACGAACAGCGGGTTGGCCTCCAGCTTGGCCTGGCGGATCTTCGCCTCGATGGCCGCCCTGGCGCGTTGAAGATCTGACAGGTCGGCGAACAGCCACCGGTTCTGCCACCCGTACTCGCGCCGGGCGTGGTCGTCGAACGTGACGCTGGACACCAGCGGGAGTCCGGCGATCTTGTCGCGCAGCAGGACCGCCGCGCGCTCCCGGATCGCCGGGTCGCCGGACTGCACCGCGACCATGGCGGTGCCGAGCACACGCGCACGCTTGCCGATGGCCCGCAGATCGGTGACGGAGCGAACGTCCTGCGGCAACAGATACGAGAAGTCTGCAAGGATCCGGAGCCGCGAGGCGCCGAACGCCGCGACCACCGCGAACACCAGCGAGCCCGCGATGATCGCCCACCGGCGATGCTCGATCCACGAGGCGTACCGCCTCGCCAGCTTGGCACCGGCCGTCACGGGCGCACCATGCCCAGGGCATCCGGCTTTGTCCAGCACGTGCGCTCCCGGTGACAATGAACCGACATACTGGCCCTGTGCGCAGTGGGTGACGGACACGGCCTCACGGTTGCACGTCCGACTTGACGCAACCGAAGGTTTGGCTACCGTGCACCACCCCGCCATGGCCCTCCGCAATGCCCCCATGCCGACGCCGGTCCCTGTCAGTGAGGGACGGCTGCGCGTCTGCATGATGGTGACGTACGACATGGCATCGCCGGGCGGCGGCGTGAAGCAGCATGCGCTTCACCTCGCGGCCTCGCTGCGCCGGCTCGGCGACGACGTCATGCTGGTCGGGCCGTCGTCGGTCCCGACCGACGAGCCGGATGTCCATTCGTTCGGAGGGATCGTCAACATCCCGGCCAACGGGTCCGACAACAACCTCGGCCTCCTGGTCTCGCCACGGGCGATCGCACGGTTCTTTCGCGAGCATCACTTCGACGTCATCCACATTCACGAACCGCTCCAACCTGCGCTGTCGTACTGGTCGGTCTGGCTGACCCGCCGGGTACCCCATGTCGCGACGTTCCACGCCTTCATGGAGGAGGAGGGCCTGCTGCTGCGCTGGGCGCGCAAGGCTTGGGGTGCGACGATGTTTCCCTGGATCCAGCGGGCGATCGCGGTCTCCGAGCCCGCGGCGCGCTATGCCAGTGGGGCCTGGAACCGCGAGCTGTCGATCATCCCCAACGGGGTCCCGACCGACATCTTCACCCCGCACAAGCACCACGACCACCACCATCACCACCATCACGGCGGCCGCGTCAAGTTGCTGTTTGTCGGCCGGATCGGCGACATCCGCAAGGGTGCCCGTTACCTGTTCGAGGCCTACGCGGCGCTGGTGGCGGGCGGCCTGCCGGTGACCCTCGACGTGGTCGGCGAGCTCGGCCAGGCCGAGCCCCCGCCCCTGCTGCCCGGGCTGACCTACCACGGCGCGGTCGCCTTCGACCGCCTGTCCGCGCTGTACCGCAACTGCGACGTTTTTGTCGCGCCTTCGACCGGCCAGGAGTCGTTCGGCATCGTGCTGCTGGAGGCGATGGCCTCGGCCAAGCCGGTGGTATGCAGCGACATCGAGGGCTACCGCCAGGTCGCCACCACCGAGGGCTCGACCCTCGTCGCGCCCTCGGACCCCGGCGCGCTCGCCGACGCGCTCGCCCGGGTGGCCCGCACCGATCCGGAGATCCGGCGCCGGCACGGCGAGCTCAACCGCCGCCACGCCGAGACCTTCGACTACGACCGGCTCGCCGCGCGGGTCCGCCACGAGTACCGTCTGGCGATCGCCGCGTGCCGCGCGGGCGTCGCCGCCGCCGCCGCCCCGCGGGTGGAGCCCGCCACCCGGTCGATCCGGCCGGTCCGCTCGGTCGGGTCGGAGGACTAGCTCGGTGCGCGAGCTCGGGCCAACGCATGCGAAGGGTCGGGGCGAGACAGCTCGCAACGGCGCCGACGATCAGCCCCGCGAACCCGATTCCGAGCTGGAGCGCGATGGGGTCCGTGAGCAGGGGTGTCGAATGTTTGAACAGTCGGACTGTCGGTTCGGCACCGGACCGTGTCACGCCGGCGCGGTAGAGGTGAGCCTCGATCGACGTCTGCCAGATCACCCGGGTGTAGGCCTCCAGGCACCGAAACCGCCACATGACCTGGATCACAGGCCCTCCGTCGCGGGCGGTGTCCAGCGGCGTGGTCCGGGGGTCGGTGGACGATGAGAGTTCCGCGGTCCTCGTATCCCGTGGCGCAAGAGGCCGTCCCGTGAATCACCGCGTCACGCTCGCGATCCGCATCGTGGTCATCTGCGTGATCGCCGCGGCGCTGTGGTGGTTCGCGCGCAACATCGACTTCGCCGAGCTCGGCAAGCAGATGCGATCGGCCCTGCTGTGGCCGCTCGTGCTCGCCGCGGGGCTGAACTTCGTCTGTCTGTGGGGGAAGGCGGTGTGCTGGCGGATCATGCTGGCGCCGCGCCACAAGGTCGGCGTGTGGCGGCTGTTCCGGTACACGATCGCGACGTTCGCGGCATCGGCGATCGCGCCGGCGCGCGCCGGCGAGGTGCTGCGGGTGTGGACGCTCAAGCGCCGCGACGGCGTGCCGGTCTCGGACACCGCCGCGGTGGCGGTCGCCGAGAAGCTGCTCGACGGGATCTCGATGATCATCCTGGTCGCACCGGTGCCGTTCCTGTTGCCCGGCCTGCCGTGGCAGGTCGCGGGTGGGATCGCGCTGTGCGCCGCGATCGCGCTCGTCCTGTTCATCGCCCTGTTCATCGCGGTCGGCCGGGTCGGCGAGAGCGCGTCGTCGCGCACCTGGGTGCGCCGGTTCGTCGCCGGCATGCACGTGCTGCGCAGCCCCAAGCGCGTGCTCGGCTCGCTGCTGCTGCTCCTCCTGGTGTGGTCGGCCGACCTCGGCGAGGTCATGGCGGTGTTCTACGCGCTCGACATCCACCTCCCGATCGCGGCCGGCCTGCTGACCCTGTTCAGCCTCAACCTCTGGATCGCGATCCCCTCGACCCCGGCCCAGTTCGGGGCGCTGGAGGCCGGCGCGATCAGCGCGCTCCAGCTGCTCCAGGTCGCCGGCGAGAAGGCGGCCGCGTTCGCCTTGCTCTACCACGCGCTGCAGGTCCTGCCGCTGATCGTCGCCGGCCTCGCCATGGAGTACCGGCTGGTGATCGGCCGCGAGGGCGACCCGTCCAACGTCGGCGAGTCGAGCGATCCACCGGCCAGGCCGGCCCCGCCCGCACCGCTGCCACCGAGCGCCGCGAGCGTGGCGCCGGCCGCACCGCAGCCGAGCACGACGCGGCCCTGACCGGCTCAGTCGAGGTCCTTGGCCTCGATCTCGCCGCGGCCGATCGCGCCGGCCAGGATCTCCCAGTCGTGGGTGACCTGATCGGCGCCGAGGATGGCGAGCTCCGCGATCGCGCGGTCGAGCTTGTCGGACTGCCCGGCGTAGCCGTACAGCACCGCGGCGTCGCCGGTCCGGCCGTGCGCCTTGGCGAACGTCTCGCCGCACACCCGCGCGTACTCGATCAGCGGCGAGCGCTTGAGGTCGGCGGGATCGATCGACGCCTTGTGATCGGACAGCTGGCGGACGTAGAACGGCGCGCCGCCGATCGTCGTCCAGCCGAGCAGCGGATCGGTCCAGGTCTGCAGCCGGTGCTGGCCCTCGGCGACCCGCTTGCCCTGGTGGCTGGCGACCCGCGGATCGGGCGCGACCAGGCCGAGCGCGTCGTAGCAGCTCGGCAGCGCCTGCTTGACCTGCAGGGTCAGCGGATCATCGATGCCGTTGCCGACGCACAGCACGGCGTAGTTGCGCGCGCCGATGCTGCCCGCGCCGGCGACCTTGAACGCGACGTCGTACGCCAGGTAGCAGTCGAGCACCTGCTGGTGGTTGGGCGCCAGGGTCTCGCGGTACGCGGCCAGCGCATCGAGCACCGCCCGGGCCTCGGCGTCGGGCACGCGCGACAGCTTCGGCGGGTTGGCGACGAACCGCGGCTTGCCGTCGGACCCCGGCGCGGTCAGCTCGTCGCGCGCCTGGACCGCGGTCATCCGCTCCGCCTTGCGCAGCACCCGGCCGACCGGGCCACCGGCCGCGAACCGGTGCACGCAGTACCGGCCGAGCTCGATCGCCGGCAGGTCGGCGAGCTCGTGCAGCGTCTCGCGCCACGACCGGACCATCGCCATCACCGCGTCGCGCGCGACCCGGTCCGAGGTCCCGGCCTCGCGGCCGACCAGCGCGATGCTGATCGCGAGGCGCTTGACGTCCCACTCCCACGGCGCGCGACAGGTCTCGTCGAAGTCGTTGAGGTCGAACACGATCCGGCCCTCGGGGCTGGCGTACGCGCCGAGGTTGCGGACGTGCGCGTCGCCGCAGATCTGCACCGTGTAGCCGGTGTGCGGCAGCGCCGCCAGATCCGGCGCCATGATCGCCGCGCCGCCGCGCAGGAACGCGAACGGCGAGGCCGCCATCCGGCCGTGGCGGTACGGCAGGACACCGGGGAGCCGGTGCTCCTCGTTGGCCTTGAGCCGGGCGAGCACGTCGCGGGTCCCGGTGACCCAGACATCGTGATCGACCCGGCGCACCCGGTCGCGCAGCCGCCGGCCGAACGCCTCGCGCTCGGCGCGCGCCCGGTGCAGCGGCGGCGCGGTCATCGCATTCACTCGCTCGACAGCCATCCTGACCTCCGATCCTCCCACGCCCGTTCCGTGCGGGACATGAAGACGAGCTCAAGACGATAGCGCAACCGCCGCGCCGCAGGAACCCTGCCAGCGCAGCCCGAGATCATCCGCCATCTGGGATCCGGCAGTGACCACGCAGGCACGATCCACCGCGCTCCCCGCGCCTGGAGCCGCGCATGCGATCGCCGTGACCGAACCTACACCGCACACGTCGCCCCTTGCACCCCCGCAAGACTTGGGGGGAAAGTAGGGTCGGTGCCGGTGAGCAGCACGATCTTCGAGCGGCCCGACCCACTGGTCGGCCTCGCGCACGAATCCCCTGAGCGAACATGACCCTCCCTCTCGCGCTTGCTTGCCTTGGCCTCGGCCTGCTATGCGGCTGTGAAAAGTTGCTGGCCATCCAGGATCCGGTTCCAGGAGTCCTCGACGGCAGAAGCGCTGGCGACGGCAGCGTCGACGGAGGGTTGCCTCCGAGCTCCCCCCTCCTTCTGTCGGAGGTCGTGCTCGCGCCAAGCCCTGGCGAGATGATCGAGATCGTCAACACATCGAGTGAGGAAGTCGACCTTTCAACGTACTATCTCACTGATAGTGGCGGATACTATACCCTGCCCGTCCAGGCAAGTGTCCAAACCAGCGACTTCATCGTGAAATTCCCGATCGGAGCCAAGCTTGCCGGGCACAAGGTTCTCGTCGTCGCGATCGGCATGCCGGCGGACTTTGCCGCGACCTACGGCAGGGCCCCGAGCTTCTCGGTGGTGGACGGGTCGATGCAGACGATCGCGATGAATGGTCAGCCGACGCTGACCAACGAGGGCGAGCCTGTCATTCTGTTTCAGTGGGACGGCCGAAGCGATCTGGTGCGTGATGTCGATATCATGCTGGTCGGAATCCCGACGGGAATGTTTAACGCGTTTCCGAGCAAGTCCGGGAGTCAACAAGATGGTCCAGATGCGGATATGATACCGAGTGCCTACGCCGTCGATCGGCACACGATCTCGGCACAGCTGTCGGCTCCGGGCCCCGGGCTATCGACCAAGCGCATCCAGCTCGAAGCCGGACACGAGGTGCAGGACGGCACAGGCAATGGACAGTCCGGCGACGATGAAACCAGCGAGGATACATCTGTCACCTGGGACACCGCGTTCACCCCCCCCGACCCGTTCACCGTAGATCTTCCGCAGTAGCGCAACGGTGGGGTGGCCACACCGGTCCACGCGCTCACCTCGCGTCACGCGCGCTGGGCGACAGCCCGGGCGCCCGCCGCGGTCAGCGGGGGGCGAGCGCGCGCCGCGCGGCCCGGACCACGCGGGGGTCGCCGTCGGCGAGCAGGCGCTCGAGCGCCGGCCGGGCCTGCTTGGTGCCGGGGTTGGCGAACAGCGTGAACGCGACGCACGCGGCCTCGCGCACCCGCGGGTCGTCCGAGCCGAAGTAGCCGGTCAGCGCCGCGGCGCCGCGCTGGCCGGACAGCACCTTCATCGCGGTCGCGGCCTCGGTCGCCAGCCGGGTCCGCGGGCTGGCCGGCTTGCCGTCGCGCGCGAGCACGAGCTGGGCGAGCGCGGGCACGGCCGCGGCGTGGCCGGTGCGCTTGACGCCGTCGATCGCGACCCGCTGGACGCTGCGCTCGGCGTCGCCGAGGTAGCGCGCGAGCTCCGGGCCGTGCTCGGGGCGCGCGATCGCGACCAGCACGCCGAGCGCGTTGGCGCGGGCATCGCCGGTGGATCGCCGGGCGATCGCGAGCAGCTCGCCGGCCGCGGCGTCGCGATCGCGCCCGGCCGCGAGCTCGCGGGCGCGCCTGATCTCGCCGAGCGGCCTGTCGCGCAGCGCGTCGGCCAGCGACTCGCGGGCCGCGCCGCGCCGCTCGGCGGCCTCCGTGGTCCGCACCGCGCGCCGGCGCCCTGCCCCGACCCGCGCGAGCCGCGCCGCGACCTTGCCGGCCGGCCCGCGTGCCCGCCGCCAGCGCTCGAGGTGCGCCACCGCGTCGGCGACCACCGCGGTGCGCAGCAGCGTGCCGTCCGCGTGGAGGTCGTAGTGCGGTGTCCCCATGGTGAACATGAACGGCGTCCAGATCACGATGTCGCCGCGCACCAGCGACGGGACGACCTCGACCTTGCCGCCGACGTCGCTGGTCAAGGTCACACCGAGCACGCCGAACGGCGCGATCACGCCGTAGCGCGCCGACCAGCCGCGGCCGAGCGCGCGGACCAGCGCTTCGAGGAAGCCTACGGGTTCCACCAGCCCTCGCGATCGACGAGGTCGAACACCTCGCGCAGGATCGCGAGGCCGTTGCGCGCGGTCGCCTCGTCGGTGGTGAGCGGCGGCTGGATCCGGAAGCTCGCCGAGTAGCTCATCGTGAGCAGGCCGCGCCGCACGCACTCGGTGAAGATCCGCTCGGTGATCTTGCGCGGCAGCGGCGTCTTCTTGAGCTTGTCGCTGACCAGCTCGATCGCCAGGAACATCCCGGAGCCGCGCACGGCGCCGACGAACGGGTAGCGGTCGACCCAGGGCTCGAGCTCGCGCAGCATGACCTCGCCGACCCGCCGGGAGTTCTCGACCAGGCCCTCGTCCTCGATGATCCGCAGCGACGCGGCGCCGGCGGCCGCCGCCAGCGGGTTGCCGCCGTAGCTCGACGAGCTGCCCGACGCGTTCGACCACGGTCTGGCGGCGGCGATCGCGTCGGTGGTGGCGAGCGCCGACAGCGGGAACCCGCCACCGACCGCCTTGCCGATCGTGACGATGTCCGGCCGGACGCCGGTGTGGTCGACGCCCCACCACGTCCCGGTGCGGCCCAGGCCGGTGATCATCTCGTCGGCGATGAACAGCGCGCCCGCCTCGTCGGCGATCGACTTCATCGCGGGCAGGAACTCGTCCGGCGGCACGATGTTGCCGGCGGTGCCCTGCATCGGCTCGACGATCACCGCGGCGACCGCGCCGGCGGTCGCGACCTTGACGTACCTGCGGGCGACCTCGGCGCACGCGATGCCGCACGACGGGTAGCTCGACCCGACCGGACAGCGGTAGCAGTCGGCGTACGGCACCTGGTGGCTGCCCGGCACCATCGGCCCGAGCTTGTCCTTGAACGTCGAGCCCATCAGCGACAGCGCGCCCATGGTCTTGCCGTGGAACCCGCCCCAGCAGCTGACGAACTCGTACTTGCCGGTGTGCGACTTGGCCAGCCGCAGCGCGCTCTCGACCGCCTCGGCGCCGCCCGAGTACATCTGCAGCCGGTGGACGCCGCTGGCCGGCGCGTGGCGAGCGAAGCGCTCGAACAGCTCGACCCGCGCCTCGCTGGTCAGCGAGCCGACCGCGGCGCGCGCCGCCTGGTTCTGGATCGCTTCGACCCAGGTCGGGTGCGAGTGGCCGAGCGCGCCGACCGCGATGCCGCCGATGAAGTCGAGCAGCTGGTTGCCGTCGACGTCGGTGACCTGGGTGCCCTCGGCGTGGTCGACCACGACGCCGGCCATCAGCGCGTAGCCCTGCGCGCCGGGCGCGAGGTGCTCGTCCTCGCGCGCGCGCAGCGCCTGGCTCCTGGGTCCCGGGATCGCGGTGACCAGGCGGCGGTTCTGGTTCGCAGGCTGCGGCATCGCGCCGTCTTTTACCTCAACGACCGGGCGATGCGCATCAGGCGGAGCACGGCCGCGAGGTTCCCGATCACCGCCACGACGCCGAGCGCGATCAGGCAGGTTGTGATGTACGGCAAGCCGTGCGCCGCGAACACTGGCCCGACCATCGGGACCAGCCCGACCCCGACGATCAGGTAGGTCGACCGCTCGTGGCGGCGCATCAACCCCCGCGGCGGCTCGACCTGCAGCGCCTCGGCCTTGGCGCTGGCGTAGCTCACCATGAACGAGGCCAGCATCGCGCCGAGCGCGAGCGCCAATCCCCCCCCCGAGGTGCGCAGGAGCATCACCATGCCGGCGAGGAACGCGAACTCGGTGTAGCGGTCGACCGCGGCGTCGAGCAGCTCGCCGCGGTTGGACCCGCTGTGGGTCAGCCGCGCGACCTGGCCGTCGAGGATGTCACCGATCGTCGACATCGTCGCGAGCAGCGTGGCCAGGCCGAACCAGCCGAACCCCAGGGCGACCCCGGCGCCGATCCCGAGGATCAGCGCGGCCCAGGTCAGGCCGTTCGGGGTCACGCCGAGCGCCGCCAGCCCGCGCACCACCGGCTCGATCGCCCAGTAGGTCGCGTCCATGATCCCGCGGCCGATCAGCGCGGTACCGCCGATCTTCGACACCCGATCGCTGTGGAACACGCCGCGCGCCGCGATCCGCACGCCGTACAGCGTCAGCATGACCGCCCACAGCGCGACCGTCGCATAGAGGAAGTAGATGTCGGGGCGCACAGCGTGTACGTCTCGCGCAGGCCGCGCTCAGCCTACCTTGACCACCGCCGCCCGCTCCGCGCCGATCGCCAGCTGCTTGCTGTCGGCGCGCGCCGAGGCATACGCGGTCTCGATCAGCTGGACGCACATCGCCGCGTCGCGCGCCTCCCGACCGACCCACTGGCCGGTCCGGATCGCCTGGACGAACTCGACCTGCAGCGCCTTGAACCACTCGGCGTGCGAGGCGTCCATCCAGTGCGACGCCGCGGACAGCCGCTCGACGTCGACCGGTCCGGACGGCCCCCCGGCGCGCCGGCGGTGGACCTCGATGTCGTCGTCCTCGACCTTGATCGCGCCGTTCGCGCCGTGGATCGTGTAGATCACCTTGCGGAACCCGGAGTTCCAGGTCAGCTTGGCGACCGCGATCCCGGTCGGGAACGTCACCGTGCAGCTGAAGTTGTCCTCGGTGTCGAACGTCGACAGGTTCGACATCTTGGCCGTGATCGAGGTTGGCTGCGATGCCAGCCAGTCGAACGCCAGGTAGAACGTGTGGCTGCCGTGGTCCATCGCGATGCCGCCGCCCGAGGTCTTGCGGCTGCGCCGCCAGTCGGGCTGCCAGTCCGCGACGCCCCTGGCGTGGGTGGTCCGGAAGGTGTCGAGCGTGACCAGGTGGATCGGGCCGAGCTCGCCCGACTCCAGGACCCGGCGGATCGCCTTGATCACCGGGGCGTGCTTGTAGTTATGCGAGGGAAAGAACACCCGCTTGGCGGCGACGGCGTGGTCGAGCATCGACCGCGCGTCCGCGGCGCTGGTCGCGATCGGCTTCTCGCAGAACACGTGCAGCCCGTGCTCGAACGCCGCGTGGGCGATCGCCGCGTGGTCGCACGGCGGCGTGGCGATGTCGACGAAGTCGAGCTGCCGGGCCTCGGCGGTCAGCAGCGTCTTGGTGTCCGCGTAGATCCGGGCATGAGGGAGAATCTGACGCGCCTTCTCCCGGCGGGCAGCGCACACGTCCGCCACCGCCGCGATCTGGATCTTGTCGGGAGCGGTGAGATAGGCCGGCACGTGGCCCTTCTCGGCAATGAATCCGAACCCGATGAGGGCACCCTGTAATGGACGGGTCATGCGTCTGCCTCGGCAGTGAAGTAGGTCAATTCCGTGACAGAAGCAAGAACCGGCGCACCCCGAGTCCGGCCCCCACGCCCGTGTACCGAGACCCGACGGATCGATGTCGGTTTTTCAACGTTTAGGCGCCAGAATCGCTGTCAGCTTTTCGACAAACCTGGGGCATTTTGGTCGCGGGAACGGTGACAACGACGGCCCAACGCCGGGTCGATGACGGTCCCCGGCGAGCCTCCTCACGGCTGGGCTGAGTCAGATTGACGCACCGGCCCATGGGCGGCCGGAGTCCCGGCAGCGATGCCAGCGCAGAACCTGCGGGCCCCGGCCCGCGACCGCGCGGCCGGCCGCGAACGGACGGTCACACCCCTGTGGCGCCGGGCGCCACGTGCGCCCGCGTCCGGCGCATCCTCAAGCCGCCGTGACGCCCACGCGCGAGCCAGCTGCTTGGCCCGCGGGGCTCACCGGGCGGGCCCGGCGTCCGGTCGGACGACGGATCGGCCGACGTCCGCTCCGCCTGCAGAGCGGCCAGCGTCACCGCGACCGCAGGTCGGGAGGGTGCGGGCGCGGGTCATGACGCGACCTCCAGGGGGCGCAGGAACATCAAGTAGCCGCCGTCCTGGCTGCGCTGGATCCGCACGACGCTGCCCACCGCGCGGAGCAGAAGCTCCGACTCGGCCGGTGCGTGATGGAGGTGGTCGGCGATCTCGCGCAGCGCCGGGACCGCGTCCAGCAGGACGTGGCCGACCACGTCGTGCGCCCGGCACCCGAGCAGGCGCTCGGCCAGCGGGTTGATCGCGATCACGACGAGGTCCTTGTCGACCCCGACGAAGCCGTCGCGGATCGACGCCAGCACGACCGTGAGGCGATCCTCGGCGCGCTTGAGCTCGTCGATGTCGGTGCTGCTGCCGTACCACCGCGCGACCGCGCCCGACGCATCGCGGATCGGCACCGCGCGGGTCTTGAACCAGCGGTAGGTGCCGCTCGCGCCGCGGATCCGCAGCTCGGTGTCGAGATGGGCCCCCGTGCGGACCGCCGCGCGCCACTCGTCGCGCACGCGGTCGCGGTCCGCGGCGTGCAGCTGATCGAGCCAGCCCCACTGCAGGTGCTCGGTGTCGGCTATCCCGGTGTAGTCGATCCACTGCCGGCTGACGAAGTCGAACGCACCGTCGGCGCGCGCACCGAACACCAGGTGGGGCAGCGACTCGGCCATCTGGCGCAGCTGGTCGGCCTGCTCGCGCGCGGCCCGCTCCAGCGCGAGGGCCGCGGTGATGTCGGTGAACGTCATCACCACGCCATCGATCACGTTGTCGAGCGTGCGGTACGGCAGGATCCGGACCGAGAACGCGCGGCCGTCGCGCGCCACCGCCTGCTTCTCCTGGAACACCAGCGTGCGCAGCACCTCGCGCGCGTCGGCGGCGAGCTGCGGGTAGTCGAGGTCGGACGCGATGTCGGTCACCGGCCGGCCGGTGTCGGCCGGGATCAGCTTGATGATCTGCGTGGTCGCGGTGGTGAACCGCCGGACTCGCAGGTCGGTATCGAGGAACAGGGTGGCGATGTCGGTGCTGTTGAGCAGGTTCTTCATGTCGTTGTTCGACCGCGACAGCTCGTCGACCTTGGACTGCAGCTCGTGGTTGACGGTCTGGAGCTCCTCGTTGAGCGACTGCATCTCCTCCTTGGACGTCGTCAGCTCCTCGTTGGTGCTCTGCAGCTCCTCGTTGGTGCTCTGCAGCTCCTCGTTGGTCGACTTCAGCTCCTCCTGCGAGGTCTGCATCTCCTCGCGGATGGTCTGGACCTGCTCGCGCGCGCGCTGCACCTCCTCGTCGATCTCGCGCGCCCGGTGACCGCCGGCGCGGGCCGCCGGCCGCCGGCGCGCCACCGAGGGTGGCGTCTCGGGTTCGGTGATCACGACGATCACCGTGCCGGCCAGCTCCCTGGGCTCGGCCAGCTTCTGCACGGTCAGGCTCGCGAGCTGGGTGCCGCCGTTGGTGCCGACCTCGAGACCCCAGACGGTGACCGGACTCTCGCCAGCGCGCAGCGCCTTGGCGAACGCGCGCGACAGCTCGTAGCGCAGGCCCTCGCGCGCCATCGAGAAGATGTTGAAGCTCGCCTTGCCCACGGCCGGTTCCAGGTACTTGCCGGCGCGGCCGCTGACGTACATCACGTCGCCGTGGGTGTCGCACAGGATCCCGAGCGGGGCGAACCGCTGGAGCAGCAAGCGATCGACCGTGGCCTGGAGGTTGGGCGACACGTGCTTGAGCGGTGGCTGCTGCACGATGTGCTCCTCGGGGAGGTGGCGTGCGCGGCCGAACGACGCGAACTGGACGTCGATCGGGAGCACCGACGCCCGGTCGAGCCGCCGGTACAGCCGGGTCCGGGCGTCGAGCGGCGCGAACAGGTTGGTGAAGCTGCCGATGGTCTCCGCGGTGCCCAGGACCAGCACGCCGCCGGGGTTGAGGCAGTAATGAAACAGCGGGATCAGCCGCCGCTGGATCTCCCCGGACAGGTAGATCAGGAGGTTCCGGCACGACACCACGTCGACCTTGGTGAACGGCGGATCGGTCAGCACGTTCTGCGGCGCGAACACCACGGTCTCGCGGATGTCCTTGCTGACCCGATAGCCGCGGTCGTCGCGGACGAAGAACCGGCGCAGCCGCTCGGGCGACACGTCCGCCGCGATGTTCTCCGGGTAGACCCCGAGCCGCGCCGTCTCGATCGCGCGGCGATCGAGGTCGGTCGCGAAGATCTGCACGTTGACGTTGCGCCCGGTCTTGATCGGGTCGAGCACCTCGCGGAACGCGATCGCGAGCGAGTACGCCTCCTCGCCGGTCGAGCAGCCCGGCACCCAGGCCCGCAGCGCACCGCCGGGCGCGCGCTGCGTGACCAGCCCGGGCAGGACCTCGTGGCGCAGCCGCTCCCACTCCCCGGGATCGCGGAAGAAGCTGGTGACGCCGATCAGCAGCTCGTCGAACAGGATCTCGATCTCCTGCGGGTGCTCGCGCAGGAACTGCAGGTACTGGGTGTGGTCGTGGATCTGGTGCAGGCCCATCCGGCGCTCGATCCGCCGGTAGATCGTGCTGCGCTTGTAGACCGTGAAGTCGTTGCCCGAGTAGTCGCGGAGCAGCAGGCAGATCTTCTCGATCGCGTTCTGCGCGGTGGGTGGGCGCGCCTCGGCGGTGGCGTGCGCCGCGGTCGCGTGATCGCGGTACGAGGAGATCCGCAGCGGCAGCTCGTCGACCGGCAGCACCACGTCGGCCAGCCCCGCGTCGATCGCGCTGCGCGGCATGCCGTCGAACTTGGCGGAGCTCGGCGACTGCACGAACGCCACGCCGGCGGCCTCCTTGATCGCGCGCAGGCCGAGCGTGCCGTCGCTGCCCATCCCGGACAGGATCACGCCGATGCTGCGCTCTCCCTGATCGTGGGCGAGCGAGCGGAAGAAGAAGTCGATCGGCAGGCCGCGGCCGGGCTCGGACACGTGCGGCAACAGGTGCAGCGTGCCGTGCAGCAGCGACATGTTCTTGCCGGGCGGGATCACGTAGACCCGGCGCGGCTCGATGCGCGTGCCGTCGGCGGCCTCCACCACGTCGAGGCGGCTCATGTTGCGCAGCACCTCGACGAGCATGTGACCGTGTGCCGGATCGTGGTGCTGGACGATCACGAACGCCGCGTCCCACTCGTCGGGCACGTTGCGCAGGAACTGATCCAGCGCCTCCAGCCCGCCGGCGGATGCCCCGACGCCGACGATCGGAAACGAGCTGCGGGTGGCACCCCACTCCGCGGCGTCGCCGTCCGACGCGGCCTGGTGGATCGGCGCGCCGGCCTCCGCGGCAGACCGCTCGACCACCCGCGCTGGCGCTGACGCGGGCGCAGCAGGACGCGGCGTCAGCGCGACGGTCGGCGCTGGGGGCATGGCCGTCGTCGGGGAGGTCTTGCGGGTCGGCGAGGTCGGCGAGGTCCTGCGGGTCGGAGACGTCGGGGACGTCGGGGACGTCTTGCGGGTCGGCGAGGTCTTGCGGGTCGGAGACGTCGGGGACGTCGGGGAGGTCTTGCGGGTCGGAGACGTCGGGGAGGTCTTGCGGGTCGGAGACGTCGGGGAGGTCTTGCGGGTCGGGGAGGCGCCGGGCGCCGGGCGCACGGAGCGACGCTGCGACGCTGCGCGCCGCGCGGTGGTCGAATGCGTGGATCTCTTCTTTCCCTTCAACCCTCGATGCCTATCACGAGGGCGAACCGACGTCGTGAGGTCTAACCTCCCCCGATGGTCCGATCGTCCCGAGTGCTCGGGTGCCGCCGCACCCTGCGGCCCCTGCCGGGAGTGCAAGGCTGTACGTGGTTTTGCCCGCGCGCTGCCTCGCAGCAGCCGACGGGCTCGGCGGGGTTCCGTCGGACGCTGCCCGAGGGGCGAGCTCGAGTGCGAGACACTTGCAGACCGCCGCGGGGTCGCGCAAGGCGAGCGCTCGCTCGTTGCGCAGGCCGGACGGATCCGCGATCACGCGAGCTGCCGCCGCGGCGTGCTGCAGGCAGCGGGCAGCGACGCCGCGCGGCAGCTCGATCCATTCACTCGGGGGTCACTCGGCGGCGGGGGTCGCTCGGCGGCGGGGGTCACTCGGCGGCGGGGGTCACTCGGCGGCGGGGGTCACTCGGCG
>JBGQCL010000251.1:0-17020 GCA_041495365.1 Kofleriaceae bacterium
AGACCGCCGCCGACGCCGGGCCGTGACCGCCGCCCTCCCGGCGGGTCACGGCGCGGCGTCGGCCATCAGCCGCGGCGCGCGGTCCCGCGCGGCGAGCGGTCGATCGGCGCACTTGATCGGATCGCCGGCGGCGACCCGGCGATCCGGGCTGTCGAGCAGCCGGCCGTCGCACACCACCGCGTCGGCGGCCGCTCCGGTCCGCCACGCGTGCTCGATCACGATCCGGGCCGGCTCGGCGGCGGCCAGCTCCTCGGGCGTCGCCGCGCGCAGCCCGAGCACCGGCAGGCCGCGTCCGTCGCGCTCGCCGCGCGCGCCGAGCTCGATCACCAGCGCGCCGCGCGGCCGCTCCACGATCGCGACGCGGGTCCCGACCGCGGGCTGCGGCAGCGTGCTGCGGATCGCGCGGGCGAGCTTGCCGACCGGCGTGTCGTCGCGTCCGGCCGGCGCCGCGACGGTGCCCAGCGTGATCCGGCCCAGGCCGCGGACGTCCTCGCTGCGCTCGTCGAGCGCGGCCGCGAGCTCGCCGGCCCACGCCGCGCCGATCGCATACGCCGCGAGCGCAGCCTGGCCGCGCCGCACCACCAGCACGTCGCTGGCGTCGCGGACCGCGTCGTCGGGGCCGAGCTCGAACGCGAGGCCGAGCGCGGCGACCACCCAGGCATCGCCGACCCGGCGGCCGAGCCGCGCGTCGCGGCCGACCACCATGTGCTCGAGGTGGCCGAGCAGCTCGGCGCGACCCTCGAAGCCGGGCTGGCCGCCCGCCATGACCTTGGCGCGCGCGATCCGGTCGGCGCGCAGCGGGTGCTCCTCGTCCTCGGCGTCGAGCACGGCGCGCAGCGCGCGCGCCATCGCCGCCGGCGCGTACCCCGCGCGCTCGAGCAGCGCCACCGCGCGCTCGTCGGCGATCGCCTCGGCGTCGCGCCGCAGCACCAGCTCGTCGTCGCCGGCGGGCGGCGGCCCGAACAGCGACACCACCGCGTGGTGGCCCTCGATGTGCGCGAGCTCGTGCGCGATCACGCCGGCGAGCTCGGCCTCGGAGTCGAGCCGCTCGATCGTCGGCCGGCCGATCACGATCCGGCTGCCCGAGGTCGCGTAGGTCCCGTCGTGATCGGCGATCACCACGCGCGGTGCGCGCGCCAGCAACGAGCCGCGCGCCAGCCGGTCGGCCACGCCCTGGACGTAGTCGCGCAGCGCGTCGTCGTCGTAGCGGTCGAGCGCGGCATCGGCGAGATCGCGCTCGATCATCCAGCCCAGGCAGGACTCGACGTCGTGCGCGACGCACGGCTCGGGCATCCGGGTGCCGAGGTAGCTCGGCCGCGCGCACGCGGCGGCTCCGAGCGCCCCGGTCGCGAGCGCGATCGCGCGCAGCGCGGACCTCACCGCTGCGCCTCCACCACCGCCTCGAGGTCGATCTCGGGCCGGTCGCCGGCGACGTTGGTGCGCAGCTCGACCCAGCGGGCCAGCCGCCGGCGGGCGCGCTCGATCGCCCACCGGATCCGCGGGCCATCGTAGTAGTCGCCGGCGCGCAGCCCCAGGCTCTGCAGCACCGCCTCGCGCGCACGTGCACCGGCGCCGACCGCGCGCACCGAGCCGATCCGGAACCGCTCGCCCGCGCGCACCGGGATCCGGACCGCCACCGTGCCCGCCGGATCGTACGTCGTGCGCGGCGCCCCGAGCTCGGCCTCGAGCCAGCCGGCGTCGCGATATCGCCGCTGCAGCTCGACCAGCGCGCGCTGCATCCGGTACTCGATGTAGACCCCGCCGATCGTGTTCACGGTGCCGAGCGCGTCCTCGAGCACCGCGAGCCGCTCGGCCGGCGGGAAGTCGTCGTCGGTGTCGAACCGGATCCGCGCGATCCGGTAGCGCGGGCCGAGCGTGACGGTGACCGCGAGGTCGATCCGGCAGCCCGGCCGCCGCGCCACCGCGATCGACGCGCCGGCGTAGCCCTGCGCGCGCAGCCCGTCGGCGGCGACCCGCGCGACCCGCTCGGTGCGCTCGGGATCGTCGATCGTGCCCTCGAGCACCGCGAGCTGCGGAACCGCGCTCGCCGGCGCACCGGTCACCGCGACCTGGCCGACCCGGTGCGACGAGCACGGCGCATCCGGAGCATCGGGAGCATGGTTCCCGACCGGCGCCGCGCGGCACGCGGCCAGGAGGGTCCAGATCAGCCACCGCAGGGGCACGAGCCGGCCTCAAGCAAGCCGCGCTCCAGCACGCAAGTCCGCGAACTGCCTGGCGGGATCTCCCCCAGCGGCGCATTCTGCGATAGACGCGATGCACCCCGCGGGTGACGGTGACGGTCGCGACCATGCAGGCGCGCGGCCCGCCGACGTCGCTCTCCGCCGGCTCGGCGACGATCAGGGTGCGGTGGTGCTGCGCATCCAAGCGCGCAGCCGCGCCACGGCGGCGGCACGCTCGCCGGCGGAGCCCGCGTGCTCGTAGCCGATCGAGCTCCACCAGGTCAGCCATCGGTCGCGATCGGCGTCGCTCCACGCGGAGCCGTCAAACCCGAACTCGCGGCGGGTGATCCCTTCGACCGCGCGCCGGGCGTGGATCCGGGTCTGCTCGTCGGGTGCTTCGAGGCGGTCGACGAGCGGCGCCAGCGCGGGCCGGCCGATCTCGATCAGGCAGGCGACCGCGGGCGTGCGATCGGCGTGCAGGGAGTCGGGCGCGTCGTCGAGCGTGCGCAGGCACGCCTCCAGCGCCCGTGGGTGGTTCATGCGGTGCAGCGCGACCGCCGCGCGTGCGCGCACCTGCTCATCGGGGTCAGCGAGCTGTCCGAGGTAGCGGTCGGCGTCCGAGGTCATGGCTTCCTCCTTCGGATCGTGGGTCGCCGGCGGCGTACGCGATGGATCGGCCGCGCCGCAGCCCAGCGCGACCGCCGTCATGCCAGCGATGAGTGGCTTCGACATACGCTTCACGGAGACACGCCGGGGATCTTGATCCGGATCCCCGGCGCCAGCTTGGCCTTGTCGGGAATCTTGGCCTTGTTCGCCTGGTAGATGTCGTCCGCCTTGGCGTCGCTGCCGAAGTAGCGGGTCGAGATCGAGGCCAGCGTCTCGCCCTCCATGACGGTGTGCTCGTTCTTGTAGAACTTGTCGAACTCGGTCACCGCCGACGCGAAGGTATCCGACGTTCCCTCGGTGACGTGCCAGCCCTCCTTCGACACCTTGCCCTTGTTGACCTCGTACTCCCAGTGCATCGTGCCGTAGTGGATGCCCTTGTCGTCCGAGCGCGCCACGGTCTCGAACGTGTAGTGCAGGTGGCGCGGCGTCAGTGGCCGGTCGAACAGCATCGCAGGCTCGATCGTCGCATCCGCCTTCTTGCCGTGCTTGTTGTTGGTCGCCTCCTCGCCGGGCCACACGTAGTCCTGCGGGACCTGCGCATCGCCGGCGGAGGTCCGCGGCTTGGCGCGCGAATCGTGTGCGAGGTGGTCGACGAAGAAGCCGCCGACCACGGCCTTGGGCACCTTGACCACGGTCCCGGTGGGGATCGGGTCGTCCGGCTTGTCGGATTTCAGCACGGTCTTGTTGGCCGCGTAGATCTCGGCGTGGCGCGCCGGATCGCCGTAATGCGTGAGCGCGATCTTCTTCAAGGTATCGCCGGCCCGGCAGGTGTGGCTCGCGTCGGCGTCCTTGGACTGTATCTTGTTGCGATTGGCCTCCTCGCCGGCGCCCTCGGTGGACCAGTCGTTCTCCGCGCTGGTGTCGAGATTGAACGTGCGCACGATCTGAGACAGCCGCACCGAAGCCGAGTCCGGAGCCTTGGCGTTGGGCTTGAACGTGATCGTGCCTTCCTCGCCGCCGACCCCGCCTGTCCCGCCGCTGCCACCGACGTTCTCCTTCTTCTTCATGTCGATCGAGAACTCACCGAGCGGGACCGGCTGCGGCGACGGCGACTTGAGATCGCGGTGAATCGCCGCGCCCGCGGAGGCGGTGACCGTGACGCGCTCGCCGGCGACGACCCGCGCGGCGACCTGGTCGGCCTCGACCTCCGCGGCATCCGAGGGATCGCTGACGCCCTTGGTCTGCGGCCCGGCGGCTCCGCCGCGCTGCTGCTGCACCACGTGGGTCAGCTCGTGCGCCACGACCTCGCGATCCGGCGACGGCGACTCGAACGCGATCTGCTCGCCCTGGGCAGCCGCGCGGGCCCCGAGCGCCTGGAGACCGCCCACGGCACCGCCGCCGAGGTACGTCTTCACGCCGCCGAAGCTCTCCCCGAACGAGCGCTCCATCTCGGCGCGGTACGGGACGCCGGACGCCGGTCCCGACGTCGCCGCCTCGAATGCTGCCGGCGGATCCGCGGCGTGCCCGGCGTCGCGTCGCGACAGGAACACCGTCTCGACCAGGCTCTGCTTCCCCGGCCCGAGGGCGGGTTCGCGCGCGGCATCGACCAGGTTCTGCTTCCCCGGCTCCAGGTGCACCGCGCTTGCCGTGCCCCTGGCTCCTCGCTCCCCTGGCTCCTTGTATCCACGCATGCGACCTCCCGTGAGGATAGTACCGCGAGCGCGTCGGCCAAACCTAGAACAGCTGGGACAGCCGGAGGTAGACCATGCGGCCGAGGAAGTCGTAGGTCGCGGCGTCGGAGTTGCCGGCGGCGGCGTTGTAGATCGCCGGCGGGGCGGCGTCGAACACGTTGTTGACGCCGAGCTGCAGGGTGGTCCGGCCGAGCCACGACGGCAGGTCGTAGGCGCCGAACAGGTCGAGCTTGAAGTGGCGGTCGACGTCGCGCGACAGCGTGGCGAGGGTGTGGGGGGAGTTGCAGTCGTCGCCCGCGCACTCCTTGAACGAGCCGACGTAGCGCAGGGTGAAGCCGCCGGTGAAGCCGCCGGGGTGGATCCACCGGCTCGACAGGTTGGCCTTGTAGCGGGGGTAGACGCCGAGGTCGTAGTACCCGACGCCGTGGACGACGTGGCTCCCGGCATCGAGGTCGTAGCGCAGGAGGTACTGGGCCTCGAGGCCGGTGTGGAGGCGGCCGAGCTCGACGAAGCGCGTGTCGTGCCACACCGCGAGGTCGATGCCGGACGTGACCGTGCGGTGCACGTTCTGCAGGAACTGGTTGACGTGGAGGATCCGGTGGGTGTTGAACTGGCGGACGATCTGGTCGCAGAACGACTAGATGCCGCGGTCGTAGCAGCTCGCGAGGAGGGTCGGGACGCCGAGCGACTCGATCGCATTGTGGATGTCGATGTGCCAGTAGTCGGCCGACACCGAGAGGCCCTTGAGCCAGGGCGGCTCGACCACCAGGCCGACCGTGAGGGTGGCGGCGGTCTCGGGCTGGAGGTCGGGGTTGCCGCCGACCGCCGCCGGCTGCTGGCTGGTGGTGATCCGGGCGCCGGCCGGGATGCCCTGGGCGGTGCACTGGGCCTGGACCCTCGGATCGAGCGTCCGGGTGCCGTTGCCGACGCTGGGCGGCCCGGCGTCGCACGGGTCCTCGAGGGTGAGCAGGGTCACGGTATGGCCGCCGAACAGGTCGAACACACTCGGCGCGCGGAACGCGGTCGCGTAGGTGCCGCGCACGGCGACGCCCAGGGCGGTGCGGACCAGGCCGCCGGCCTTGTAGGTCAGGCTCGACCCGAAGCGGTTGTTGCGGACCGCATGGGCGCCGAGATCGATCTCGACTCGCTGCGCGAGGTCGCCGCCGGTGATCGACGATCGCCAGCTCGCCGAAGCCCTCGAACATGTGGAACCGCCCGTGAGTGTCCTGGACCTGGTTGTCGGACGTGTCGCCGGTGCTCGCGACCACCGGCGGCAGGTGCTCGCCGATCTCGTAGCGCGCGTCGCCGCCGATCGCCAGGTTGACCTCGCCGTGGTTGGGCAGCTGGGCGACCCGGCCGCTCGCGCTGGCGAGGTAGGTGTGCAAGGTGTCGTCTCCGGTGCCGATATCGTTGAACGTCAGGTTCTTGAGCTGCGCGGCCGGGATCGCACCGGCGGAGGCGAGGAGGTTGAGCGGAACGCACGAGACCGGCTGGAAGTTGCCCGGCACCTGCTCGTCGGGCACGTGCAGCTGGTAGATGATCTTGGTCGCGGCGTTGCCCGGGACCCGGACGCAGATCGGCGTGCCGCCGGCGTCGAGCATGCTCGGGCCGAGCGCGTCGGCGACGTGCAGCTTGTCGAGCTGACCGGTGGTCCCGACCCTCGCCTCGCCGATCCCGTAGTTGTAGGACACCTCGTACTTCCAGTTCTCGAGCACCCCCCACGACTCGGGGACGCTGCCGGTGATGCCCAGGACGAGCCGGCGGGTCGTGACCTGGTCGACGTAGTCGCGCGGGCCGAGCTCGGTGAGCCGCCGCCGGTAATCGAGGATGTCGCCGCGCAGCGGGTTGTAGATGCTGAACTTGCTGATCGGGGTTTCGGCATCGAACCCGACCGGCGACAGCTGGCGATCGCTGGTGCGGTACATGTACGAGGCCTCGAACAGCACCGCGGCGTGTTCGTTGATCCGGTTACCGGCGGTCGCGAACGCGCTGTAGCGGGTCGACGGCGTGTACAGGTAATTCTGCGCCGCGTCGTTGTAGAGGTCGCGCGACGCGACGAAGTCGGTCCAGCCGCCGTTGCCGTCGGGCTTGCACGCGCCCGCGGCGCACCCGGGCGGGACCATGCCGCCGGGGCCGATCGACGACGGGTCGAGCCGGCCGCTGGCCGCCGCCAGCGACTGGTTGCGCGTCACCGCCTTGCTCGCGAAGTCGTAGCTGTTCTGGAACTGCGAGAACCCGCGATCGCCGGCGAGCACCGGCGCGTGGTGCTGGTAGCCGGCCGAGAGCACGAGATAGCTGTTCCTGTGCTCCGACGCGAAGCCGCTGACGACGCTGGCGTCGTACTCGATACCGTCGCCGTGCTGCGAGGTGCTGGTCAGCAGCGTGACGTCGGTGCCGTCGAACTGCGGGCGGGTGACGATGTTGACCACGCCCCCGACGGCGTCGGCGCCGTACAGCATCGACGCGCCGTCCTTCAGGATCTCGACGCGCTCGACCATGGCGAGCGGGATGGTCGTGATGTCGGCCGACGCGTCGGCGCCCGAGCCGCCGTTGACCATGCGGCGGCCGTTGACCAGGACGAGGGTGCGCGGCGCGCCCAGGCCGCGCAGGTTGATCCGCGTCGTGCCGTCGCCGCCGGCGTTGACCTGGGCGTTGGCGCCGTTGGCCTGGGCGGGCAGCGCCTGCAGGATGTCGCCGAGGGTCGCGCGGCCCGACGCGGCGAGATCGGCGCGGGTCACGACCGAGACCGGCGCCCGGCCGGTGAGCAGCTCGCGCTCGATCGGCGAGTCGGTCACCGTGATCACCTCGGTCTTGCCGTTGTCCGCGGCCGGCGGGGTGCGCTGCTCGCCGGACGGACGGGCCGGTGGGCTCGCGGACGAGGCCGGAGGCGGCGGTGCGGTCGGCGGCGCGGGCGACGGGGCCGGCGCATCGCCGGGCGGGGCACCGGGTGCATCCGCGGGCGGCGGGGCGGGCGCATCGCCGGACGGGGCACCGGGTGCATCCGCGGGCGGCGGGTCCGCGGGCGGGTCCGCGGGCGGCGGGTCCGCAGGCGCGTCCGGGGGCGGCGGGTCCGCAGGCGGCGGGTCCGGTGGTCGCTGCGCGACGCGGCGGCCGAGCGGGATCGGGGCGAGCGGGGTGCGCGCCGGCGGCTCGCGCATGCGCAGCGAGCGCGGCGCGTGGTCGTCGGCGGCGGCCGGGACGGCGACCACCGCGAGGCACAGGATCGCAACGCGCTTCGTCATGCCCATGCTCTGCGTGGTGGTCATCATGTGCGGGTTGTCGACCGAGGGGAGCGGAGACACCTGGCAAGCACCGTCAGAACAGCTGGGACATCCGGAGGTAGACCATGCGGCCGACGAAGTCGTAGGTGGTGGCGTCGGAGTTGGCGGCGGGAGCGTTGTAGACCACCGGCGGGGTGGCGTCGAACACGTTGTTGACGCCGACCTGCAGGGTGGTCTTGCCGAGCCAGGACGGGAAGTCGTAGCCGCCGTACAGGTCGAGCTTGACGTAGCGATCGACGTCGCGCGACGCCGCGGCGAGGTTCCTGGGGGTGTTGCAGTCGTCGCCGGCGCACTCCTGG
The DNA here is from genome assembly GCA_041495365.1 of Kofleriaceae bacterium. GTDB lineage: Bacteria > Myxococcota_A > Polyangia > Haliangiales > Haliangiaceae > JABFXX01. The sequence continues at coordinate 8,058 of JBGQCL010000251.1, forward strand.
TAGGAGCCGACGAAGCGCAGCAGGAAGCCGCCGGACGCGCCGCCGGGGTGGGTCCAGTGGCTCGACAGGTTGGCCTTGTACCGGGGATAGACGCCGAGGTCGTAGAACCCGACGCCGTGGATCACCTGGCCCGAGGTGTCGAGGTCGTAGCGCAGCAGGTACTGGGCCTCGAGCCCGGTGTGGATCCGGCCGAGCGAGACGAGCCGGGCGTCGTACCACAGCGCGACGTCGATGCCCGACGTGACGGTGCGGGGGACGTTCTGCAGGAACTGGTCGACGCGGAAGATCCGGTGGGTGCCGGCGTCGCGGTGGACCTGGTCGCAGAACGCCGTCAGGCCGCGCTCGTAGCAGCTGGCGAAGAGGGTCTGGATGCCGAGGGTCTCGATCGCGTGATCGATGGCGATGTGCCAGTAGTCGGCGGACAGCGCGAGGCCCTTGAGCCGGGGCGGCTCGATCACGACGCCGATCGTGGCGGTCGCGGCGGTCTCGGCCTGGAGATCGGGGTTGCCGCCGATCACCGCCGGTTGCTGGTTGGTGGTGAACCGGCTGCCCGCCGGCACGCCCTGGGCGGTGCACCGGGCCTGGGCCGTCGGGTCGAGGGTCCTGGTGCCGTCGCCGGCGCTCGGCGGCCTGGTGTCGCACGGATCCTCGGCGGAGGGCAGGCGCTCGGTCCGGCCGCCGACGAGATCGAACACGGACGGCGCGCGGAACGCGGTGGCGTAGGTGCCGCGCACGGCGATGCCGCCGGCGGTGCGGACCAGGCCGCCGGCCTTGTAGGTCAGGTGCGAGCCGAACCGGGTGTGGCGGAGCGCGCGGGCGCCGAGGTCGAGCTCGACGCGCTGCGCGAGGTCGCCGCCGGTGATCGGCACGATCGCGAGCTCGCCGAAGCCCTCGTAGACATCGAACTGGCCGTCGGTGGCGTGGGCCTCGTTGTCGGTGGTGTAGCCCGCGCTCGCCACGCTCGGTGGGGCCTGGTTGCCGATCTCGGCGCGCGCGTCGACGCCGAGCGACATCGAGATGTCGCCGTGGTCGGGCAGCGCGGCGATCCGGCCGCTCGCGGTGGCGAGCAGCGTGCGCATGTTGTCGGTCCCGGTCCCCGCATCGCTGAACGTCAGGTTCTGGAGCTGGCTGCTCGGGATCATGCCGGCGGGCGCGAGCAGGTTGAGGGGGACGCACGGAACGAGCAGGGTGTCGCCGCTGTCCAGCGGCACGCGGTAGATGATCTGGGTCGACATGTCGCCCGGCACGCGGACGCAGATCGGGACGCCGCGGGCGTCGTGCATGCTCGGCCCGAGCGCGTCGGCGACCCGGGGCTTGATCAGCTGGCCGGCGGTCCCGACCAGCGAATGGGTCTCCCCGTAGTTGAACGACACCTCGTAGTTCCAGTTCTCGAACAGCCCCAGCGACGCGGGGGCGCTGCCGGAGATGCCCACGACACCGCGGATCGTGCTCACGGTATCGACGAACTGGCGCGGGCCGAGCTCGGTGAGCCGCCGCCGGTAGTCGAGGATGTCGCCGCCGAGCAGGTTGTAGAGGCTGTCCTTGCTGATCGGGGCGTCGGCGAGGAACGCCACCGGCGAGAGCTGGCGATCGCTGCTGCGGTGCAGGTACAGCAGCTCGACCAGCGCCGCGGCGTGGTCGTTGATCCGGTTGCCGGCGGTCGCGAACACGTTGTAGCGGGTCGACGGCGTGTACAGGTAGTTCTGCGCCGCGTCGTTGTAGAGGTCATCCGGCGCGGCGAAGTCCGCCCAGCCGCCGGTCGCGGTGGGCTTGCATGCGTTCGAGGCGCATCCGGACGGGACCATGCCGCCCGGGCCGATCGACGATGGGTCGAGCCGGCCGCTCGGCGCCGCGAGCGAGGCGTTGCGCGTGACCGTCCGGCTCGCGAAGTCGTAGCTGTGCTGGAACTGCGAGAACGCGCGATCGCCGGCGAACACCGGGTCGTGGTGCTGGGTGCCGGCCGAGACCACGAGATAGGTGTTGCGGTCCTGGGTGGTGAAGCCGGTGACGGCGCTGGCGTCGTACTCGGTGCCGTCGCCGTGCTGCGACGTGCTGGTCAGCAGCGAGACGTCGGCCCCGTCGAACTGCGGGCGGGTGATCAGGTTGACCACGCCGCCGACCGCATCGGCGCCGTACAGCGCCGAGGCCCCATCCTTCAGGATCTCGACGCGCTCGATCATCGCGAGCGGGATCGCGTTGACGTCGACCGCCGCGTCGGCGCCGTTGCCGCCGTTGACCATGCGCCGGCCGTTGATGAGCACCAGGGTGCGCGGCGCGCCCAGGCCGCGCAGGTTGATCCGGGTGGTCCCGTCGCCGCCGGCGTTGACCTGCGCGTTGCCGGCGTTGGACACGGCGGGCAGCGCCTGCAGGATGTCGCCGAGGGTGGCGCGGCCCGACGCGGCGAGGTCGGTGCGGGTCACGACCGAGACCGGCGCCCGGCCGGTGAACCGCTCGCGCTCGACCGTCGCGCCGGTCACCGAGATCACCTCGGTCTTGCCGTCGTCGTTGGCCGGCGAGGGGCGCTCGCTGGCGGGCGGTCTTGCCGGCGGCTTCACCGGCGGTGCCGGAGGCGCCACGGGCGGGGTGGCCGGGGCCTCGGCCGGCGGGGTCGCGGGGGCGTCGGCGGCCGGCGGGGTCGCCGGGGTGTCGCCGGGCGCGGGGGCGTCGGGCGGATCGTCGGGCGGACGCTGGGCGACGCGCCGGCCGACCGGAAGCGGGGTCGATCGCGCGGGGGTCGCCGGCTCGCGCATCCGCAGCGTGCTCGGCGCGCGGTCGTCGGCGGCGGCCGGAGCGGCGACCGCCGCGAGGCACAGGATCGCAGCGCACTTCGTCGTTCTCATCGTTCTGCGCGATGCGATCATGCGTCGATTGATGCCCGAGATGAGCAGAGATCCCTGGCAAAAGGCAACATCGCAGGCGTGGCGTTGCCCGCGCGCCGCAGGCGGATGTCGCGCGACACGCGTGCGGCCGCGAGGCATCACTGCACAGGGGAACGCCTGCCCGTGGTTAGAACAGCTGGGACATGCGGAGGCTGCGGATCACAGCCGCGCCGTGAACGGCTGGTCGAACGGCGCCGGCAGGTCGAGCGTGAACGTGAGCTCGACGCCGGCCGGCGCGTGGGCGATCGACCACACGAAGCCGTCGCGCGATGGCGCGCCGAACCGCAGCCGCACCGGGCTGGCGAGCGACAGCGTCCCCGCGGCGGGGACGGTCACCGTCGTCGGGTGGATCGGGATGTCCAGCGTCGGCTGCACGACCTCGAGCGCGGCTCCGTCCGCCGCGGCGCGCACGCGGAACTGCAGGAACGGATCGTAGACTTTCAGCGCGATCGGCTGCGGGGTCGGGTTGGTGAGCTCGAAGCGAATGCCGTAGTCGGCGTCGGTGCTGGGCGTCAGTATCGCGCGGCAAGGGGGAGGCGCTGTCATCACGGCGGGCTCGCTTCGTTTCGTGGGCGGGGGTGGGGTGCGGGGGCTCGGAGCGGCGGTGCTGGGACCAGGCTGGCAGCCAAGCGCCAGCACGACAAGACCCAGCACGGCGCCACGCAACAACGTCACCGCGGCGCCTTCTTCACCTTCCACGACCCGTTGGTCTTGCGCACTCGTGTGACCATGAAGCGCGCGAGCGCGGTACCGGGCTGCGCCTCGTAGGTCTGCGGCAGCGCGACCTCGATGTCCTTCGGGGTGGTCAGGTTGCCGGCGAGGTTCTCGACGTTGGGATGCCCGTTGTGTCGGTCGCCGACCTGGTCGTCGGCGTCCACGGTGAACGTGCCATTGAGGCCGGGGTAGGCGCCGATGAAGTGCGTCGTGATCGCCGCGGCCGACGTCAGGCCATGCGCGTTGCGGTACGCCTCCGTGATGTCCGCGGGGGCGATGTTGCCGATCGACCAGTTGTCGAACCCCTCGAGGATCGTCTGGTGCTGGTAGAACGGACGCGTGCCGCTCGGCCGCGCCGGGCCGATGTCATAGGTGTAGTCGCCCGGCAGGTCGACCTCGCCGGTGCCCTCCTGCTGGGTCATCGCGGTCGGATAGTACGCCTTCTTGCCGAAGTTCCAGGTCTCGGACGAGTGTGTCGACGCGGACGCTCGGGCTTCGCCGTGGCGTCTACGTCGGGTTCTCGGGCGCGGCCGGCGGCCACCAGTCGGCCACGTTGAGCGGGACCGCGTCGAACGGCGCGATCCGCGCCTCGGTCTCGTCGCTGTACGTGCCGATCATGCGCCAGTCGGAGGACTCCAGCCGGTGGACGGTCAGCACGCGCGCCTCGATGTCGACGAGCCACATGAACGGCACGCCGACCTTGGCGTAATAGGGTTGCTTGTGGAGCATGTCGTGGCGGCGCGTCGTCGGCGACAGGATCTCGCAGACCCAGTCGGGCACCATGCGGATCGGCTCGTTGACCGGCAGCTCGGGCATGCGCTCGCGGCGCCAGCCGGCGACGTCGGGCGAGATCTCCTTGGTGTCGTTCGGCAACTCGATCCCCGGCTCGGTGATGATCCACCATCCGCCGGGTCCGCCGCGGCCAAGGTAGAACGGTCCCCGCAGGTCGCCGCCGATCCCGGTGGTCGTTAGCTGATGCCGCGCCCTGGGCTTGGTCATCGTGTAGAGCACGCCCTCGATGATCTCGCCGACGATGCCCGGGGGCAGAGCGTCGAGGTCAGCGAGCGTCGGAGCTCTTGGGCTTGGCTTGGTCGTGCTCATGTCCCACCTGGGAGGTTAGCACCGCGGCTGTGCCGGCGTAGCTGCACAGGATCCCCTCCATCAGGAACGTCTTGCCCGAGCGACGGCCCCCGGTCATGAACAGCTCGGACATCCCAAGCAGCGCGCCGAGCTCCGCGTCGAACGCGAGGTTCTGCTCGATGATCTCGCGCACGCGCGCGAGCACCGCGGGGTCCAGCCCGCGATAGTGCTCATCGAGCCACTTGTCGAACAGGAGGATCACCTCCGTCTGCGCGCCGTGGGCGTCCGCACTGATCCCCGAGCAGGTCGCCGGCGCGCGACCAAGGTCGCGCCGGCACAGCGCGCCGGACCGCGATCGCTGGGCCCCTCCGTTGGCCGTATCGAACCGAGCCCCCCGAGAAGTACGCGTCGGGGGACGTCAAGCTATGAGCGGAGAACCACAGCGGACTGGACAGGTCGTGTCGATCGCCAGTGCGATCGCGCGCGTCGTGGACAGCGGCGACCTCGCGGGCGGTCTTGGCTGGGAGCCAGCGCACTCGTGCTCGACGATCTCGGCAGCGAGTTCGTGGACGCGAAGGCTCGTTCCTGGTCGACCTCGTCGATGTCTTCTGCGGCGACTGCAAGCCGTTCGTGATCACGACGAACTGCCCCAACGAGAAGTTCGTCGCGCGCTACGGCGAGCGCATCGTCGACCGCCTCCGCGAGTGCGGAGCGTTCTTCGAGTGGTCGGGGCCGTCGCTTCGAGGAAGGCGGCGCCGTCGGCGATCGCGATTCGACGTTCCTGCGCGGCCAGCTCGCGAGCGTTGGGATCCTGCTGGAACCGGCCACGCCCCCGAGTTCGCCACCGGCGCCCGCAGCGCCGACCGAGCCGCCGCCGGTCGACCGCGACGAGTGCGCGCGATCCTCGCGGGCGCCGGCGCGCCGGCCCGTGACCTGGACTGGCTCGTCGCATCCTGCGCGAGCGTCGAGGACGGGCGCGGCTACCGCCCGCCGCCGCGGCACGCCTGGTGCGTGGACGGCCGCGGCGTCGCCGCCTGCGATGACCTGGGCTGCATCGCGTGCCAAGGTGTCCGATGACGGCGCTGGCCGAGACGCGCTGCACGAGCGGTAGGCATCGGGTCTCGGCCCGGTGACCAGGGTGGCCGCCTCGCACGCAGCGACCGCATGCATTCCGACGCCCGTGCGCCGCGTGGGCGCGATATCCTCAGCGCTGATTCGCGAGGATCCGATGGAACAGGTGGCGCAGAGTGTAACAACGTGGACGTGGAAGCTCCCAAACGGGCTGCAGATCGAGCTGGGTGTCCACGACCTCGAACAGGCCGATCTGGCCGTGTGCTCGACGGACAAGGACGGCAACGACGGCGCGCTCAACGTCGATGTGCTCCAGCGCGCCGGCATCACGGTCAAGCTCGCCTCCGAGTTTCGGCCGCCGGTCACGCTGCTCCAAGGAAAGCCACCGGTGCTGGTGGTCCAGACGGTCGAGGTCGGTAAACCGACTGCCGAGCTCCTCGCCAACAACCTGCGCGTCGCCCTGCGCCAGATCGGAAGCGCACAGACCGTCTGGCTGCCGCTGCTGGGGACGGGCGATGGCGGGCTGTCCCCCATCGAGAGCGCGCAGGTGATGCTGCGCGTGCTCGGCGGGTTCAAGCCAGGCAAGCTGGAGCGCGTCCTGCTCGCCGCTCGGAACCTGACGACGGCCCGCGAGATCGCCGAGCTGATCGCCCCGCCTTCGCCACCCGCTTCGCCATCGTCGGCCAGCACCGAGCGCCCGCTGTCGCTCGCCAACAGCGAGCTGCACGTGCAGACCGCGCTCACGGCGGCGCGCCATCTCGCCGGCGATGCCCCGGTCGCACCCCGTCATGTCGTCTCCGCCATCGTAACGCTGGCCGGCAAGCTCAAGTCCCCCGCGTTCGACAAGTTCCGCGCGCTCGCCGCGCTTGAGCCCGACCCGCAGGTCACCGTCCCGGACGTAGCCGTCACCAAGGTCGCCAATGCGGCGCTCGCCGCGCTCGTTCTCGACGACGGGTTACGCCGCCAGCTCCAGTACGCGCAGCGCCCGCTCAAGGGCGACGCGCCGCGCCTTCTGTGGGGCCGCGACCTGATCGCCGCCGCACTGCTCGCCGGAGACGAGCAGCTCGCCGGTCGCCTTGCGGCGGCCGGCGTCGCGATCGACGACCTGCGCGACGCGTGGTTCCGCTGGGTGTGCCAGGAGGGCGGCGGCCGCACGCCCCCCGAGTGGACCGCGTGGTGGCGCTCGGCTGGCGTCGCGCTCCCCGACGATCGCGGGCCCAGGCAGGCCGGCTACGCGGCCGACACCGACCAGGGCCAGGACCAGCTCGGCATCCAGGGCGAGGCGCGGGCCTTTGCCCGGCTCATCCTCGACGAGAACGTCGAGCCACCGCTGTCGATCGGCCTGCTCGGAGACTGGGGCTCGGGCAAGTCGTTCTTCATCGAGCAACTCAAGGAGCAGATCGACGCCATCAAGGGCGGTCCGGGCCTGCACGGCGAGATAGTACAGATCGAGTTCAACGCCTGGCATGTCTCGGACTCCAACCTGTGGGCCAGCCTTGTCACCTACATCTTCGACGAGATCTGGAACAAGGTCGCGCCGCGCGCCGAGGTTCGGGGCGGTGAGGAAGAGGAGCGCCGCGTCGCCGAGACGCGTCGCAAGCTGGCCGAGGAGATCGGGCACGTCGAGGGCGCGCTCCACGAGGCCGAGACCCAGGTCAAGCTGGCCGAGACTGCTGTCCGCAGCGCCGAGGACGCGCGCGCCCAGAGCCTGGAGGCGCTCGCGCTCGAGAATGTCGCCGGCGAGCACACCATCCAAGCCTTGAAGGACGCCGCCAAGCTGGCCGGCTGGGAGCGCCCGCTAGAAAACCTCATCGAGGTGGAGCACGCGGCACGCGACCTCGCCACGTCGGGAGAGCGCCTGCGCGCGCACGCTGGGCTCGCGCTGTCCGAGGCACCGCGTCGCTTCCTTATTCCCGCGCTGGTCGTTGTCGCCGCTGCTGCCAGCCTGTGGGTGCTCGTATCGTCGTCAAGCGTCGACGAGTGGCTCCGCAGCCTCGGCCGCAGCTTCGCCGCCATCGGCGGTACCGTGGGTGGGTTCATCGCCGCCGTGCTCGGCCCGCTGCGCTCCGCCAAGCGCCGCCTCGACGCGTTCACCGACAAGCTCGCCGAGGTCCGCCGCGAGTACGAGGCGAAGCGGAAGGAAGGTGGCGGGCAGGCCCGCGAGGTCGAGGAGGCGCGCCGCGGCCTCGCCACCGCCGAGGTCAGCGTCGCCGCCGCCCGCAAGCGCCTCGCCGAGCTGCGCAACGAGCACGCCACACTCGATCCGGCGCGGCGGCTTGCCGCCTTCCTTCAAGACCGCGTGCAGTCGACACAGTACCGCGCGCAGCAGGGGATCATCTCGCTCGTGCGCCGCGACTTCGAGCAGCTCTCGGCGCGCATGCGAGCGTGGCGCAAGACCCGGCGCGACGCCGCGAGCACCCACATCGATGTCAACGCACCGCCCGAGGGCATCGTTCCGGTCGACCGCGTCGTCCTATACATCGACGATCTCGATCGCTGCAGCCCCGAGCACGTCGTCCACGCGCTGGAGGCCGTCCACCTGCTGCTTGCGCTCGATCTGTTCGTCGTCGTGGTCGCCGTCGACTCGCGCTGGCTCATCCAGGCGCTGGAGGTCTACTACAAGGACCTGCTTGCGCCCGACGGCGTTGAGCGTGCGGCGACCACCCGCCGATCCACCGCGCGCAACTACCTGGAGAAGATCTTCCAGATCACGTACGCGCTCCCGCCGATGGACCCGAACAAGTTCGGTGGCTACATCGATGCGCTCACCGCGGGAGCCAGTTCCGATCCTGAGATGCCGCACGTGCCGCCGAGCGTCGTCGCCGCGCCCACGCCCACCGTCACCACCGCCGGCACCACGACGAACACCTTGGTCGCGCCAGCCGCGCGACCCGGCATCGAGAAGCGCGCCCCGATCGCGCGGGCCCGCGCGGTACGCTTCGATGACGGCGAGCGCACACTCCTCAAGCAACTTGCACCGCTGTTACCGACGCCGCGCGTGGCGAAGCGCCTGGTCAACGTGTACCGCCTGCTCAAGGCGTCACGCGCCGAGGTCGTTGCTACCGAGGAGCAGCGCCAGTCCGTGCTGCTGCTGCTCGCTGTGCTATTCGGCCGGCCCGTGCTCGCCGCCGAGCTGTTCCGTGGCCTGCACGAGCACAACGCGCCGTTCGATCGAGACGATGAGGCGCTTGCCGCCGCCCTCCGCCGCCATGCCGATGG
>JBGQCL010000252.1:0-16988 GCA_041495365.1 Kofleriaceae bacterium
GGAACGCCACGCTGCTGTCGTCGCGGTGTCCTCGTCACTCGATGAACGGACGCCTCCGAGCCAGCGGCGTAAGAGAGACCAGAGTCGGAACCGACGAACCAGAGGATCCATCCGATCCACAATCAGGATCCAGACGGACGGGTTACACCCGCCTGGGATCCAGACGAACGGGATCGAACTCACCACCGTGCCGAGCTGTCACGGGGTGTCCCGAATCGCCACGATTCACTCCCCCCTCCACGCCCCCACGTTCACCGATCCGAACGGCGATCCGGAACCGCAGCGTGGGTCATTTCTCGCGAGCAGACCCGGGTCATTTCTCGCGAGCGTTGAAGCGGCGTTCACCGCGACCGTGACGCCGCTCGCCGATGGCTCGTACTTCGATCGGATGTACTGGTCGTTCATCCGGTTCGCGGACGGCAAGCTCGTCTACCGCAACGGTAGCTCCGAGTTCGTCGCGCCCCGCACTCCGCCCTGAGCGGCTCCGCGGGCCTCGTTCCGGCGCGCTGCGGCGGTAGCCTTGCGGGTGCAGGTCTATACGATCGGCCACTCGACGCGCACGCTCGACGAGCTGCTCGCCTTGCTGCGCGCCCACGGCGTGCGGACGCTGGCCGACATCCGGTCGATCCGGCGGTCGCGGGCCAATCCGCAGTTCAACGAGTCCGCGCTGCGCAAGGCGCTCGGCCGGCGCTACGTGGTGATCGACGAGCTCGGCGGCCGGCGCGGCAAGCCGAAGCGCCCGCCGCGGCCGGCCAACGACGCCTGGGACCACGCGAGCTTTCGCAACTACGCCGACCACGCGCTCACCGCCGAGTTCCGCGCCGGCCTGACCCGGCTGCTCCGGCTGCCGGGGCCGGTCGCGATCCTGTGCGCCGAGGCGGTGTGGTGGCGCTGCCACCGCCGGATCGTCGCCGACCACCTGCTCTCCCGCCGTGTCCCCGTCGCTCACATCGTGTCCGAGCGCCCTGCGACGCCGGCGACGCTCACCCCGTTCGCGGTCGTCACACGTGGTCGCGTGCACTACCCGCGACGCAAGCCGGCGCGCCGCGAGCGCTGCGACAGGTGATAGGCTTGGGTGGACCACCGATGACAAAGAGCCACTTCAAGGTCGGTGACCGGGTTCGGTTCAAGCTCGGGGCGCACCGCGTCGTGGGCAGGATCGTCGAGGATCGAGGATTCATCGGCGTCGGCGGGCGGCAGCTCGTGCGGGTCGAGGTTGAGGTTGACCCCACCTGCTTGCGGGAATTCGAGCTCCCGGCGGCGCTGCTGACGGCGGTGTGATCACCTGCGATCGCGATCTCGGCTGGCTGCGAGCAGGTGGGTGAGCTCGCGGCAGGCGAGGCGCTCATCGTTCACCAGCGCGCATCGCCCAGCGGCGGCCTGCGTCGACGAACGGCGGGGATCGTCGCCGAGCGGCGGGACGACGCCGCGGCGGTCGGCCACGCAGAGCGAAAGTGGGGTCTCACCGGCGGTGGAAATGTCGCGAGATCTTCACTCGAGATCGCATTTTCTTGTCTCGCCGAAATGTGATCCTCGGCCACACACCACCCCCAGGAGCGGACCATGGTCTCACGAGCTGTTTGCTGTGCCCTGCCTTTCGCCGCGGCGCTCGCCGCGTGCGGCGTCGACGAGCCGATCGCGGACGTGAGCGCCGCGCTCGACAGCGCCCACCACGATCACGGCGTGCACAAGGTGAAGCACGTCATCGTGATCATGCAGGAGAACCACTCGTTCGATAACTACTTCGGCGCGCTCGCCTATGCGCCGGGCAGCCCGTACCACGGGCCGCGCCACGAGCACGGCGACCGCGATGACCGCCGCGACCGCGGCGACGGCGACGGAGACGCCGACGACCGCGGCGGCTGCCGGGAAGACGACCACGACTGCGTCGACGGCCTGAGCTGCCGGGTCGACCGCGCGGGCCAGTTCCACTGCAGCAACACCAACCTCGACGACGACGGCAGCACGGTGCACGCGTTCCACAACCCGGTGCGCTGCGTGGTGCCCGATCTCGACCACGGCTGGGCCGGCACCCACATCCAGGTCAACTTCGATCATCCCACGGACACGCTGCGCCACCAGCTGATGAACGGCTTCGTGCGCGAGAACGACGTCCGCGAGCAGCCCGACGGCGGGGTCGAGACCCCGACCGACGACGGGACGATGGGGTTCTACAACCAGGACGAGCTCCCGTTCTACTACCAGCTCGCGCAGCACTTCGCGATCAACGATCGGTACTTCTCGTCGGTGCTCGGGCCGACGTTCCCGAACCGCTCGTACTTCATGACCGCGACCTCGTTCGGCCACCTGACGACGCAGGACGAATTCCCGCCGCCCGGCGGCTACAAGCCGATCACCGGGACGATCTTCGACCTGCTGGATCACAACGGGGTGTCGTGGGCCGACTACTTCCAGGACGCGCCGCAGGGCGGCAGCTTCCGGGAATTCAGCGCCACCGCGATCGATCCGCACTTCCTGCCGCTGCCGGTGTTCCTGGCCCAGGTCGCCGGCGCGCCCGGCGTCCCCGCGCTACCGTCGGTGTCGTTCGTCGATCCGACGTTCGGCCTGTTCGACCAGAACGCGGAGAACGACGAGCACCCGCCGACCGACATCCAGCGCGGCCAGGCGTTCGTGTCGCGCATGATCAACGCGGTCCGCAGCGGGCCGTTCTGGCAGGACTCGGTCATCTTCATCACGTGGGACGAGCACGGCGGGGCCTACGACCACGTGCAGCCGCCGCGCGCGGCCGCGCCCGACGGCATCGACCCCGGCCAGTGCGCCGACCTGTCGAACCCGCCGGCCAGCCTCGCGCCGGGCGGCGGCGCGGAGTGCAATGCGCCGCTGCTGGGCGGCAACTCCAGCGTGGTCGATGCGATCCAGCTGTGCCCCGCGTTCGCGGCCGATCCGACCGGCCCGTATCCACGCGATTGCCCGAACTTCAACCAGCTCGGCGTCCGGGTGCCGTTCCTCGCGGTCTCGCCGTTCTCCCGGCGCCACTTCGTGTCGCACACGGTGGCCGACCACACGTCGATCCTGTCGTTCATCGAGACCGCGTTCGCGCCCGGCAAGCACCTGACCCAGCGCGACGCGCACGCCGACAACCTGCTCGGCCTGTTCGACTTCGAGCGCGCGCCGTCGCTCGACGCGGTGATCGGGACCGCGTCGCCGCCGGTGGTCGACTGCTCCCCGATCCGGTAGCGACCGGTGCGACGGGGCGCGACCGCCGCTGGGACGGCGGCGGCGTTCCGCGGTCGCGCGGCGACACCACATCGCGCGACCCGGATCCGCGGTGGACATGCGAGAGTGGCGGGGATGCAGAAGCTCACCTGGTCTCTCGCCGTGCTGGTCGCCGTCTCGTGCGCCCATCCCGTCGCCGCGCTCGCGGCGCCCACCCCGGCCGCGCCCGCGGCGAAGTCCGACGAGGCCAGGCCGGGCGACGCCAGGCCGGGCGATACCAAGCCCGACGAGCTCAAGCCCGAGGAGAAGACCAGCCGGGGCTCGGTGACGGTCGGCGGCCGCCGCGTCGACTACACCGCGGTCGCCGGCACGCTGGTCGTCCACCCCAAGGGCGCCGAGGACAATCCACCCGAGCCGCCGCCGCCGGGCGACAAGGGCGAGCGGCCGGTCCCGCCCGCCGCGGCGATGTCGTACGTCGCGTACTTCCAGACCGGCGCGGACACCACGCGGCCGGTGATGTTCCTCTACAACGGCGGCCCGGGCTCGGCGACGGTGTGGCTGCACATGGGCGCGTTCGGCCCGCGCCGCGTGGTCACCGCCGAGGACTCGCACACTCCGGCGGCGCCGTACCGGCTGGTCGACAACGCGTACAGCCTGCTCGACGTCAGCGACCTGGTGTTCATCGACGCGCCCGGCACCGGGTTCGGCAAGATGGTGGGCAAGGACAAGGACAAGGCGTTCTGGGGGGTCGACCCCGACGCCGACGCGTTCGCCGACTTCATCACCCAGTTCCTGTCAAAGTACGGGCGGTGGAACTCGCCGAAGTACCTGTTCGGCGAGAGCTACGGCACGACGCGCTCGGCGGTGCTCGCCCGGGTGCTGCTGACCCAGAAGTACGTCGATCTCAACGGCGTGATCCTGCTGGCGCAGATCCTGTGCTTCGACGCCGACGTCGACGGCCCCGAGGCCAACCCCGGCGTCGACCTGCCGTACCAGCTCGCGCTACCGACCTACGCCGCGACCGCCTGGTACCACAAGAAGCTGGCCGATCCGCCGGCGTCGCTCGAGGCGCTGATCGCCGACGTCGAGAAGTTCGCGATGACCGAGTACGCCGCCGCGCTGGCCGCCGGCAACACGCTCGAGCCGGGGCAGCGCAAGGCGGTGCTCGAGAAGCTTCACCGCTACACCGGGCTGCCGGTCGCGTACCTCGACAAGGCCAACCTGCGGGTCGCCGGCGGCGAGTTCGAGAAGAACCTGCAGGACGACGCCAACCTGACCACCGGCCGGCTCGACACCCGGTTCTCGGGTCCGACGATGGATCCGCTCAGCAAGTACGCCGAGTACGATCCGCAGTCGGCGTCGCTCGGCGCGGCGTACGTGTCGGCCTACAACGACTACGCGCGCAGGACGCTCGGCGTGCCGGTCGACAAGAAGTACACGGTGTTCGCCCAGACCTTCCGGTCCTGGAGCTGGAAGCACGGGGACGGCGGCGGGCTGCCGACCACGACCAACGTGATGCCCGACCTCGCGGCCGCGATGAAGTACAACCCCAACCTCGTGGTCCAGCTCGAGACCGGCTACTTCGACCTCGCGACGCCGTTCTACGAGGGCGTCTTCGAGTTCCAGCACCTGGCGCTGCCGCCCAGGCAGCAGGCCAACCTCGAGATGAAGTTCTACCAGTCCGGCCACATGATCTACGCCAACGAGCCGTCGCTGCGCGCGCTGCACGACAACGTGGCGTCGCTGGTGCGGCGCACCGCCACCGCCCGGGCGAAGTGACGGCGGCGCCGCGTCACGGGCAGCTGCCGAGGCCGGCCGCGCCGGTCGCCGGCAGGTCGGCGCTGCGGTCGGGCAGCGGCAGGTCGGGGTGGTCGAACGGCGCGCGCTGCTGCTCGACCCGGCAGTCGGTGAGGCCGCCGGTCAAGAACTCGACCAGCGCGGACTGATCGCCGGCGTCGAGCGAGCGCGGCTGCAGGTCGCGGGCGCGCTCGGGGTTGGCGAAGTCGCCGCCGCGGGCGTAGAACGCGACGACGTCGGCCAGCGTCGCCTTGCCGCCGTTGTGGAAGTACGGCGCGGTGAGCTTGACGTTGCGCAGGCCGGGCGTCTTGAACGCACCGCGGTCGAACGCCGACCCGCTGACCGAAAACGCGATGCCCGCCGGGCCGGGGCCGGCGCGGCCGAGGTCCTCGGCGGTCGGCCGCACACCGAGGTTGTGGAAGCCCTGGTCGCCGCCGTCGCGGTTGACCGAGCCGCTGGCCTGGAAGAAGCCGACGGTCGCGTCCGACAGCAGCGCGCCGGCGTGGCACCTGGTGCAGTTGCCCTTGCCCGTGAACCGATCGAGGCCGCGCTGCTGCAGCGCGGTCAGCGCGCCGGTGTTGCCGGCGAGGTAGCGGTCGAGCGGGGTCTGATCGGGGATCAGCGTCGCCTCGTAGGCGGCCACCGCCTCGCCCCAGATCATCGAGAAGCTCGCCTCGGCGGCGCCGGCGAGCCCGTCGCCGAACGCGGCGGCGATCATCACCGCGCCGACTGCGCTGACGTTCGCGCTCACGGTGAGCAACGCGGTGGGGGCGTCGACCGCGACCGTCACCATCACCGTCAACGCCTCGACGGCGCCCACCGTCGTGCACCTTGCACCACGGACCGTCAGCTCCGGCACGCCGGTGTCGATGACCGCCACGTGCCGCGATCCGCGCGGGCTGACGTGCAGCTTCGTGTGGACCCAGACCTCCGGCACGCCGGTCGTGTTGACGCCGAACCCGTTCGCGGGTGCGACGGTCAGCTTCACGGTCGCGCTGGCGGCGGGCGCGGCGCCGGCCGTGCTGCAGTTCCAGATCGTCGCGACCAACACCGCGGGCGTCAGCTCGGCGCCCGACGTCACCACGGTCACGGTCACCCCGCTGCCCGACACGGTCCAGATCACCAACGCCGAGTACCGGGCCGACAAGCAGCGCCTGATCCTGACGGCGACGTCATCGGTCGTGAGCCCGAACATCAACCTGACCCTGCAGCCTTACACCACAGCGTCCGGAACGACGTTCGACCCCGCAGCGATTGGCAACACGTTCACCAACGCCCTCAACGGGACGTACTCGCTCACCGTGGTCGGCGTGCCACAGGCGGTGAGCGGGTCCGATCGGCGTCCTACCAGAAATTACCTGGCCGGGGCGCGCAACTTATACCTTCACATCGTCCGGGTTTGACGTTCCACCACGGCGTGGTGAACTTCCGCAGGGGGGCGGGTATGGAAGGCGCGGTGGTGCTGCTGGTGGACGACGATGAGCTGTGGGTCCGCGCGTGCGAGCGCGGCTTCCGCGGCATGGGCTGCACGGTGCGCGCGGCGGACAGCGTGGCCAGCGCGATGGCCGCCGCGAGCGAGCGGCCCCCGGATCTGGTGGTCGCGGATATCCGGCTCGGCCCCGAGTCCGGCATCGATCTGATCGAGCCGCTGCGCCAGGCTCACCCCGGGTGCACGATCGCGATGGTCAGCGCCTATCTGTCGGTCGCGCTGACCGCGGTCGCGGTGCGCAGGGGCGCGCACCTGGTGCTGTTCAAGCCGGTCCATCCGGCCGAGATCGTCCGCCGGCTGCCGCAGCTCGATCTCGAGGAGCCCGCGGCCGTCACGCCGACGCTCGCGCGCGCCGAGTGGGAGCACATCCAGCGCGTGCTGCTCGACTGCGACGGCAACGTCAGCGAGGCCGCGCGCCGGCTCGGCATCCTGCGCCAGTCGCTGCAGCGCCGGCTGCGCAAGCACGCCCCGGCGGAATGACTGCGCGACCCGCGCGGCGCGATCGCGGGCCTACCGGCCGCGCAGGTAGGTATCGAAGTGCGAAAGGGGCACCCAGGTGAGGAAGGGTACGTGGCTCCTGACCGTTAGAGTCCTCGACGACGAGCCGCGGGCTCAGGTCAAGACCAGGGAGCTCTCGGGCCTGTCCATCGGGGACAGCTCGCCGCGAGCAAAGTGCACAATGATGGTGCTGTCGCACGCCGTCACGGAAGCAGCCGCACATTACGCGGCGTGGACCTCCGTGTGGGGCGGGACTGCCAGGCGTGGTAGCGGGCTCGGGGCCGGTCGTGGTACGTGCAGAGGTTCGAGGTCCACACCAGGAAGCGCGGTGCGCAACGGCCGAAGATGAGTCGAGAGCGGCGTCATGACGATCGACGGTCCAGGGTGGGCAGCTCCTCGGGGAGCGACCCCGTCGGGCCTGGCAAGCACACGCTCACCGAGGCGCTGACGCAACACGCCGGCTCCGCCGCCGCCGAGTTGCAGCCCGGCAAGCGGACGCTGGTCGAGCAACACCCTGTTCAGCGCAAGCTCCTCCAGCCCCAAGCGGCGGCTGGCGCCGACCTCCACCCGCAGGTCCCCGCGTCGTTGGACGCGTTGTTCGGCCCCTTACCCGCCGGAGGTGCGCAGCTTCTCCAACGCAAGGCCGCCGGTGACGCAGGCGATGTTCACGGTGGCGCGGCGGCCGCCGACGTCGCCGCCCGCGGCACCGAGAGCAGCGCCGGTCCACTGCCACACCTCGACCAGATCCGGCGGAGCTTTGCCCATCATGACGTTTCCGGCGTGGCGGCGCACCAGGGTGCGGCCGCCAGCGAGGCCGCTGGTGCGCTCGGCGCGAAGGCATACGCGTTCGGCAACAGCGTGGCGTTCGCGTCGGCGCCGGACCTTCACACCGCCGCCCACGAGGCGGCACACGTTGTTCAGCAACGCGGCGGAGTCCAGCTCAAAGGCGGCATCGATCAGCCCGGTGATGCCTACGAGCAGCACGCCGACGCTGTGGCCGACGCTGTCGTAGCCGGCGAGTCAGCTGCGCCGCTGCTGGACAAGTCGCCGGGCGGTGGCGGCAACGGTTCCGCTGTGCAACGCGCGCCGGACGCCGGCAATCGTCCACCCGTCGCTGGTGGAGCAGCATCGATCGATGGCGGCTCGGCCATCACGCCGCCGATGCCAGGCATCGACAAGGCGGGCTTCATCGACAACAGCCAAGGCTCGAACATCAACACCGGCCCCGTCGAGGCAGGCGGCAAGCCCGTCCACGCCCGGCTGCCACCGGCGACGCGCGTCTTCGTCAGCGGTACCCACCCAGCGGCGAAGCACTGGTGGTACGTCACGGCCTTGCTCGAGAACGAGATGGTCCGAGGCTACGTCCAGGACTTCCGCGTGAACACCGACCCGCCCGAGCCGCTTGCCGAGCTGCACATGGTCACTGGCGGCGACACCGCCGAAGGCCTCGCGAAGCGCAAGTTCGGCCAGGCCGTCACCGATGGGCACGACCTTCGCTACTACGAGAACGTCCTGCTCTACGTCAATCAGCAGCGCGGGCGCGTCGGGATCACCGGGACCTATCAGGATCCGGGCGTCCTCAGTGGTGGTGCCAACAACGTGCAGCTCGTCGCCGGACACATGATCTGGCTCGTCAGCGCGCCCTATGCGAAGGCGCTCCAGAGCGTGGTGCCGTCGGGCTCCCTGACCGGCGGTGCCGTCGCGAAGGTCAAGCGCTTCGTCGGGCATATCGAGGACATCCTCCGCAGCGTGACGGAGTCTCGGCACCACCTGGACGAGGTCGCTGGCGAGTACGCCCAGACGATCCGCGATCACGAAGCCGAGATCATCGGCATCGTCGCGGGCTTCATCGCAGCCGAGGCTGCCTCTGCGTTCCTCGCCGCGACACCGACCGGAGTCGGCCAGGCGGTGGCCGTCGTGATCCAACTTGCGCTCACGGCCTTCGGCGCAGCGGGCATGGTGCAAGCCGGCGTCGAGGCGCTCAAGCACGGCAGCCAGTGGCTCACGACCGCGTGGAAGGCCAAGGGCGACGAGAAGCAGATCGTCGCGGCGAGCAAGGAGTTCCTGAAGATGCTCGTCAGCATCGCGATGGCCGCGCTATCGTACCTCGGGGCAAGGGCCAACTATCGTAACGCCCTCAGGATCGGCAACTCGGTGCCGCTGGGCGGGCTGCCGGCGATGGCGACGGTGGGCAGTGGTCAGATCGCCGGTGCGGGAGCACGCGCCAGTGTGATGGTTGGTCCAGGCGCCGGATCCCTGGGGGTGGGCGGGGCGATGATGACGAAGGCCGAGAGCGAGGGCAGAACTGACAAGGAGTCAGCTCCAGGGCCCACGAGCGAGACGCCACGATCCTCCAAGGAGATCGCTGATGATCTGGCTCGTCGTCGCGGCGAACTCTCCGAGCGCGCGCAAGCTGCGCGGCGGGGCGATCTGAAGGCCGAAGTGGACGCACTGCGCGATGAGATTGAAGTGCTACAGGACCTGGCCAAGGACGGAGAGACAGGGCTTGAGCGCGACCTCGCCGAACGTGGAAAGCAACTGGACGAGTTGTCCAAGAGGGTCTTGGAGGCCGAAGAGAAGGTGTCCGCCAAGGAAAATCCTAAGGCGGTGACGCCTGCATCAAGTCCGAGGACCGATCCGGCTCGAAAATTCCTGGAAGGGCATGGCGCTGCGACGTTGAAGCGTGTAGAGCTGCCAGCAGGGTGCGGGGTATCAGTGGACGGCTTGCTCGAGATGCCTCTCGCTCAGCTACGCAAGCTGCTTGCCATGCAGCCGGACGAGACGCTGCGAGGTGCGTTGGGGCTCAGCAAAGACGTCGATATCTCGAAGACCAGGGACGCGATCAAAACGGTCGTCAAGGTGGTTGAACAGGCCGAGCGTTTGATGGAGAAACTATGACGATGAAGGCTGTAGCGGAAATCTTGAGTCGCGCATCCGCTGCGAAGAAGGAGCGTCTATTTTCGGAGGCGCTGGCACTATTGGAGCCGCTGCTGAAGAACGAGTTGCCGCCCACAGGTGCGCTGCTCCTCGCATCCGACGTCACGCAACTGATCGATCCGACTCCGGATGGGTACCGACGTGCCGAAGCATACCTGCGGCGAGCATTGGATCTTGATCCAGCCTCGGTGGAGGCAACGATTGAGCTTGGATATCTACTGCGAACGGCGGAGGCCGGAATCTCGCCGAGACTGAAGGAGACGATTGAACGCGCCACCATTCTGGTTGACCAGGCCGATGTGATGCTGACACTGCTGCGCGCAGCGGTGCTGCGTGATCAGGGCAATTGGAAGGAGGCGTATGATCTGATCCTGCCGGCAGCGGCGCGCCATCCGAATTCGAGGCTGTTGGCGCAAGAGCTCGACTTGCTGAAGGACACGCTCAACCTTGCATGAAACTCGTGGACCACCAGACATGGCTCGCATCGTCGGGGAGTGACGGCCGACAAGAGCAGCCGCGGCGTCGAGAGACACTCCGCGCTGACCGAGGTGGCGGCGTGATCGCGCACGGGCTGCCGATCTACGTGGCGCTCGAGGCGGTCGACATGCGGCTGGGCGCAGAGGGGAGCGGCTCGGAGCCCTGCCGCGCGCCGGCTCGGCATCCTGCGCCAGTCGCTGCAGCGCCGGCTGCGCAAGCACGCCCCGCCGGAATGACTGCGCGACCCGCGCGGCGCGATCGCGGGCCTACCGGCCGCGCAGGTACGTATCGAGGAACTTCAGGTAGGCCTCCTGCGCCGCGATCAGGTTGTTCTGCTTCTGGAAGCCGTGGCCCTCGTCGTCGAACACCAGGTACTCGACCGGCACGCCGTTGCGCTTGACCGCGGCGACGATCTCGTCGGACTCGATCTTGAGCACGCGCGGATCGTTCTTGCCCTGCACCACGAGCAGCGGCTTCTTGATCTGCTCGGCGTGGAACAGCGGCGAGATCGCCTGCAGGCGCGCCTTGTCGGTCGCCGGGTCGCCCATCTCGGCGTACAGCGAGTCGCGGAACGACGTCCACCACGGCGGGATGCTCTCGAGCGTGCGCACCCAGTTCATCACCCCGAAGATGTCGATGCCGGCGTCGAACACGTCGGGCGCGAACGCGAGCGCGGCGCCGACCATGTAGCCGCCGTAGCTGCCGCCCAGGATCGCGACGTGCCGGCCGTCGATCCACGGCAGGCTCGCCAGGTACGGCCGCGCCGCCGTGACGTCCTTGAGATCGACGTCGCCGTGCCGGCGATCGTCCATGTGGAAGAACTTCTTGCCGTAGCCCGACGACCCGCGGTTGTTGACCGCCAGGACCGCATAGCCGTGGTTGACCAGGTGCTGGATCTGCTCGGAGTAGCCGCGCCGGGACTGGCCGCCCGGACCGCCGTGGACCCACACGATCGCCGGCACCCGGTGGTCCGGCGACGCGGCCCTGGGGCGGTAGAGGATCGCGGGGATCTCCAGACCGTCGAAGCTCGCGTAGCGCACGACCTGGGAGTCCACGAGGTCCGCGGGATCGACCGCAGGGTTGAGCGCGTGGGTGAGCTGGCGCGGCGCGCCGCCCGCGACATCGATCACCCACAGGTCGCGCGGTGTGCGGTCGCTGGTGAGCAGGAATCCCATCCGGGTCTCGTCGCGCGAGAACACGGCGGAGGTGATGTCGGCGCTGGGTCGCGCGGGCAGCGCGAGGTCCTTGCCGGTGGTGGTGTCGAACACCCGGAGCACCGTCCTGGCGTCCTCGTTGGTCGCGCTGACTCGATAGCGGCCGGTCTCGGAGAACTGGACGAACGACACGTCCCATGCCGCGGCGATCTCGGCGCGCGCCTTGCCGGTCGCGAGATCGTACGACCACGCCTGGACGAACTCGCCGTGGCCATCGCTGCCGTACCACAGCGACGTTCCGTCGGGCGTGAAGCCGTACACGCTGTGGATCGCGTCGCCCTGGTGCGGCGTGATCAGCTTCGGCTCGGCGCCCGGCTTCTGGAGATCGACGACGTAGATATCGGAGTTCGCGTTGCTCCGGCTCTTGTCGAGCGCGAGCCAGCGGCCGTCGCGGCTGATGTCGCCGATCGTCCACGCCTCGGTGTTGGTGAACACCCGCTCGCGCTGGTAGTCCTTGCCGGCGTGGCGATAGACGTCGAACACCTTTGGATCGCGCTCGTTGGTCATCACCCAGAACCACGCGCCGTCGCGGCTGAACCGCAGGAACGTCGCCTTGGTCCTGTCACCGGGCGTGATGTCCCGGGCGGCCTGGCCATCGAGCACGTAGAGGTGATCGAGCTCGTTGCCGCCGGTGTCCTGCGAGTACACCACGCGATCGTCGGCGGGAAAATAGCTCACCGCGAACTGCGACTCGGTCGACGTGGTCAGCCGCTGCGGCTCGCCGCCGGCGGTCGGGATCGCGTAGAGGTTGTACACGCCGGACGCGTCCATCGAGACCAGCGCCCTGGATCCGTCGTGCGAGAACCCCGCAGGGGCGATGCCCACGTTCTTGAACAGCGTCGCCGCGTCGTACGGCTTGACGCTCGACGGCTGCGGCGCGGACGCGGTCGCCGGTGGAGGCGTGGAAGGCGAGGCGGGCGGGCTGCCGCCGCACGCGGCTGCAAGGACGAGGACGCAGGTGACTCGGCGAAGCGACATGGTGCCGGCATCCTACTCGGTGCGACGCCGTCATGGCGGGTAAGCGCGATTGCTGCATTCCGTGGAGAGTTCAAATTTTGCACGCCGCCCGCGGTGCGAGCGCGCGGGGCCGCGGCGCTATCATCACCGACGATGGCAATCCTGCGTCGCATCACGTTGGTCTGGCTCGCGGGGCTCGGCACGGCGCACGCCGACGGGCTCGACGGCGAGCGCTTCGTGCCGTCGGTCGGCGCCGAGGGCACGTTCGTCGACGAGCACCCGGCGGTGCCGTCGCACCTGGGCTGGAGCGCCGGGCTGTTCTTCAACTTCGCCGACGATCAGATCGTGCTGCGCGACGCCGCCGGACAGGCCGCGAGCCGGCCGCTGCACACCGGCCTGACCGCGGACGTCACGGCGTCGCTCGGCCTGTTCGGGTGGTCGGAGCTCGGCATCGGCCTGCCGCTCCACCTGGTCTACGACGGGGACGCCTACGCCGCGGGCGCCGCGCGGCTCGACGCGAACGCCGGGGTCGGCGACCTGCGGCTGGTGCCCAAGTTCGCGCTGCTCCGCCGCGGCACCCTGCAGCGCCACGTCCTGCTCGGCCTCGCCGTGCCGATCAGCCTGCCGACCGGCAACGACGAGGCGGCGCGCGGCGCGGGCGGGGTCGCCGTCCATCCCGAGCTGCTGTTCGCGTTCCACACTGGCCGGCTCGGGCTCGGCTTCGACGCGGGGTACCGCTTCCGCTCGCATCACCCGGCGGATCTGCCGTGGGGCGACGAGGTCACGCTCGATCCGTGGCTGTCGGTCGCGCTGACCCGGGCGCTGACCCTGCGGGTCGAGGGCTTCGCGGCCAAGCAGGTCGGCGCGCAGGTCGCGGGCGCGGACTTCCCGTTCGAGGTGCTCGCCGGCATCGACTACGCGATCGGCCCCTGGGACCTCTACGCCGCCGCGTCGCGCGGGATCACCGACGGGATCGGCGATCCGGCGATCCGGATCATCGCCGGCGTGCGCTACCGCCACGATGCGCCGCGCCACGAGGGCTTCGAGGACTCCGATCACGACGGCATCCCCGACAAGGACGACCGCTGCCGCGACGAGCCCGAGGACGAGGACGGCTTCGAGGACGAGGACGGCTGCCCGGATCCCGACAACGACGAGGACGGCATCCCCGACGCGGAGGACGAGTGCCCCGAGCTCAAGGGCGATCGCGCGCACGACGGCTGTCCGGCGACGACCTACGTCAAGATCGAGCGCGGCAAGGTCTACATCTTCGGCAAGGTCCAGTTCGCGACCAGCTCGGCGAAGATCGATCATCGCAGCGATCCGCTGCTCCACCAGATCGCCGAGGCGCTCAACGCCAACCCCGGGGTCGGCGGCATCGTGATCGAGGGCCACACCGACAACGTCGGTGACGCGCGGTTCAACCAGCGGCTCAGCGAGGAGCGCGCCGCGGCCGTCCGCGAGGCGCTGGTCCAGCGCGGCGTGGACGGCGGTCGCCTGCACCCGCGCGGCTTCGGCGAGACCCGCCCGATCGCGCCCAACAAGTCCCCCGCCGGGCGCGCCAAGAACCGGCGCGTCGACTTCGTCATCCAGGGAGGCCGCCCATGATCCGCTGGCTGTTCACGATCGCACCGGTGTTCGCCCTGACCTCCGCGGCGGCGGACGCCGCGACGTTCCCCGGCGACGCGGCGTACGTGCCGCTGCGCTGCGCCGGCGGCGTCATGACCGACCTGCCCGCCGACGTGCCGTCATCGCCCGCCGACCGCGATCTGGTCGGCAACACCGCCGCGCCGGCCGGGCTGCGCGCGGGCGACGCGCAGTTCCTCTACCTGCGGATCCGGGTCAACCAGGACCCGGCGCCGCCGCCCGCGGGGACCCTGCACCCGTTCGCATGGGGCATGGCGTTCGATCTCGACGGCGACCGCCGGACCTACGAGCTCCTGATCACGGTCGACGGCATCGCGGCGCCGGCCGGCACCGTGTCGGTGTTCACCAACCGGGTCTCGACGCTGATCAACGACCCCGCGGATCTGGCCGACCTGCCCGCCGCGGCGAGCTTTGCGTTCGCGACCAACGCGCGCACGGTCACCGCCGGTACGACGACCGGCGGCGACCCCGATTTCTTCGTCGACATCGCCGTGCCGTGGGCGACGCTCACGACGCTCGGCCTGGGCCGCAACACCCGGACCTACGTCTGGGCGGGCTCGTCGAGCGTGGCCAGCGCGCTCGACGGCGATCTCGCGTGCCACGACGGGGCGGGTGGCGCGCCGCGGCTCGACGCCACCGGGTCGGACCCGACGACCGGCGATCCGACGCAGGATACCGGCGGCGCGGGCGACCTGCGCCTCGAGGGCGGCGGCGGCTGCCAGGCCGGCGGCTCGATCGGGCTCGGCGCGGCGCTCGCGCTGGTTGTGCTCGGGGTGCGCCGGCGCCGCCACAAGCCTGCATCATTCACGACGACGTCTCGGTCGATCACTTCCGCTCGCTGCGCTCCGCGGTAGCAAGCGGCGCGAGGCAGATCGGGGCGCACGCCCGTGAGGGGCGATCGAAAACCCGTTTGTCGTCGACGCACTGCAACCCTCACGCGCACTTGCGCCCGGATGGATCCCGCCCGATGCTGCCGTGAGCCGCCGGATCCCGCCGGCTCTGGCAAAGCGTTTGGCAAAGGATCCGGCCGCGAGGATCGCCGCGGGGATGATTTCTGCCGCGAGCGCCCGCCAGGCTGACCGACGGCGAGCGCCCGGCCAACCCCGAGCGCCCGGCCGACCGCGAGCGCCCGCCAGGCCGACCGACCGCGACCGCCGGCCGCGAGCGCCCGCCAGGCCGACCGCGAGCGCCTGAACCGCGGCGAGCCCCGCGGCGAGCACCGGGCCCACCGTGAGCGCCTGGTCCACCCCGAGCGCCTGGCCCGCCCCGAGGGTTTCCACCGGCGCATGATCACGACGCGGCGTCAAGCGGCTTCAAGCTCGATATGAACTCGGCGAAGCCCTGGGCGAGCTTCCAGACGTCCCGCCGATCGAACCAGTCCACGCGAGTGGACGGCCAGTCCTCGCTATCGTCCTCAGTGTCAAGGTACCAGACCTCGCCACGGTGCAACCCGACCAGCGGCATGATGATCCGCCCCCCCATGCCGTCGTAACCGATCGCGAGGAAACCTGCTGGAAGCCTGGAATCGGGGCTGTAAGCTATTTGCGCCGTCGCGAGGTCGGCTTGGTCGTCGGGGGCGTTGAGGCTGAACAGGCTGTTGAGGACGCTCTCGTCCTGCCGCGCGCGGCGCCGCAGCGTGAACACGCAGTGGCTGCTCGACGCGTAGCCGCCGTTGACCTCGAGCAGGAACGCGCGGTAGTCGTCCGGCAGCTCATGGCCGAACTCGCGCTCGAAGCGGCGGACGTCATCCTCGGTCACCCGCGGACCTGGCTCGGCGAACGGTGCCCAGCTAGTCGCCATAGTCAGCTCCTGTCCGGTGCTTGAAGGTGGCCCTGCCGCCCGTATGCGCGACCCCTTGGTGCAGATCCGTCGGCACGAGCATCATTGTGCCCTCGTCTTCGACGTGGTGCCAGGTGTGGCCCCTCGGCGTTCGCTCAAGCCCGGCTGCCTTGTTCGCCAGCGCTTCGTCGAGCCGCCGCGATCCGGTGAGCTCGATCCTCACGGTCTTCCTCCCGTTCGGTAGCGACATCGCGTACGGCTCGAAGTCCGGGTAGCCGGTGCTCTTGAACCGCAAGCCCTTCTCCCGGTACTTCGGCGGCAGCTGCTCGCGCGGGAACTCCTTGCCGGCAAGCTCGTGGTTGCGGGGTAGCCGGCCGGCGACCGGCTCGACCTCGGCCGCCTCGGCGCCGACCCGCGCCGCGTCGAGGCTCTCCTGCGCCGCGATCTTGCGCGCGCCGGCCGCGCCGCGGAGCGCCTTCGTCGCCGTGCGCTCGGCGTCCTTTGCCGCCTTGGCGAAGCCGCGGAAGAACTTTCGCTGCAGCTCGTAGTACGCGATCCGCACCGCCTGGACCCGCTCCTCGGCGGTGAGCGCCTGCCACCGCGGCGTGCTCGCCATCCGCTCGATCGTGGCGCGCAATTCGTGCTCGCATGCCGCCCGCGCCTCATTCGCGACCAGGCTGTGCAGCGCAGCAGCCGACATGCCAGCGATCTCTTTGCTTAGCGCCTTGAACGCGCTGGCACCCGCGCCCGTAATGTCGCCAGCGTCGACCAGGAGCAAGATCTCGACGACGCCTTTCAGCGCCGCCGGGATCGTGATCACGCCGCCGCCGATCGCGCCGGCCATGCGTACACCGTTGTCGCCCGGCTTACCCTCGCCGCCGAACCGGCCGCCCTCGCTGCCGCCCTCTACACCGAGTGCCGAGCCGAGTCGGCTCCCCTCCACCGCGCCGCGCGTCTCCGAGCCCTCGTGATCGCCGCCCGCGCGCGCCTGGGGACCGCCAGGGCCGGTGCCGCCC
>JBGQCL010000253.1:0-16946 GCA_041495365.1 Kofleriaceae bacterium
AACGTCGCCAACCTCCTGATCACGCGCGCCGAGGCCCGCAGCCGCGAGATCGCGGTGCGCCACGCGCTCGGCGCCAGCCGGCGCCGCCTGGTCCGCCAGCTGCTCACCGAGAGCCTGGTGCTCGGCCTGTGCGGCGGTGGGCTCGGCGCGCTGGTCGCGGTGTGGGGCGTCGCCGGCCTGCTCGCGATCATCCCGCGGTTCGCCCCGCGCTACACCGAGCTCCGGTTCGACGGCACCGCGGTGATGTTCGCGGCGGGCTGCGCGGTCGCCTCGTCGATGGTGTTCGGGCTCGCGCCGATCCTCCACGCCCGCCGGACCGACCTGCACGGCGCGCTCAAGGACGGCTCGTCGCGGATGACCGACTCGCGCGGCGGCGCGCGCCTGCGCCGCGCCCTGGTGATCGGCGAGATCGCGCTCGCGATCCCGCTGGTCGTGATCTGCTCGGTGCTGGTGCGCGGCTTCCTGCGATCGCAGGAGGTCGAGCCCGGGTTCGCGCCCGATCACCTGCTCACGTTCGGCATCGCGCTGCCGCGCGCCGTGTACCCGGGGACCACCGGCGACGCATTCTGGCACCGCCTGGACGACCGCATGCGCGGCCTGACCGGCGTGCGCCAGGTCGCCCTGTTCGACACCCTGCCGCTGATCGGCGGCGATCAGATCTGGACGTTCGAGATCCCGGATCGGCCCCAGCCGCCCGGCGAGCCGCTGCGCCTGGTCGACCAGGGCCGGGTGGTCAGCGACGACGCGCTCGCCACGCTCGGCGCGCGGATCGTCGGCGGTCGCGGCTTCACCGCCGCCGACGCCGCCGGCGCGCCCGACGTCGTCGTGGTCAACCAGCGGTTCGCCGCCCGGTACTTCCCCGGCGAGGATCCGATCGGCCGCCGGCTCGTGGTCTCCGCCGGGACCCGCGCGGTGCCCCGCACCATCGTCGGCGTGTTCGCCGACATCCAGCAGAAGGTCGACGCGCCGGCCGGCACCGAGATGATGGTCCCGCTCTGGCAGTACGCCGGCCTGTTCGAGCCACCGCGGTCGTACAGCAACCTGGTCGTCGCGATCCGGACCACCGGCGATCCCGCAGCCCTGCTCCCGGCCGCCCAGCGCGCCGTCGCCGCGCTCGACCCGACCCTCCCGCTGATCGAGCCCATGACGATGGAGAGCGGGATCTGGCTGGTCAACGCGCGGGCGCGGATCCTCGCGCAGTTCCTGTCGGTGTTCGCCGGCCTCGCCCTCGCGCTGGCCGCGGTCGGGATCTACGGCGTGATGGCGCACAGCGTCGCCCAGCGCACCGCCGAGATCGGCCTGCGCGTCGCGCTCGGCGCCCCGCCCGCCCAGGTCCGCGCCATGGTGCTGCGCCAGGCCGCCGCGCTCGTCGCCGCCGGGCTCGCGATCGGCCTGGGCGCCGCGATCGCCATCGACCGCGCGCTCGGCGCGGGCGTCCAGGACCTGTTCTACGGCGAGCGCCTCGCCGAGCCCGGCATGTGCGCCGCGGTCGCGCTCGCGATCGCCGCCACCGCGCTGGTCGCGAGCTGGATCCCGGCGCGCCGCGCGACCCGGATCGAGCCCACCGTCGCCCTTCGCAACGAATGACCTCGCCCACCCACGGAGCCATGATGCAAGCCCACGCCCAGCCCGCCACGCCACCGCCCGATCGCACCACATCCTCGGTCACGGCCTCGGTCACGGCCTCGGTCACGGCCTCGGTCACGGCCTCGGCCGCCGGCCCCGCTCCGACCCCGGCGGCCACCGCCGGCCGCCCGCTGCTCGAGCTCACCCGGATCGCCAAGGTGTTCCACACCGACGACGTCGAGACCCGCGCGCTGTCCAGCGTCGAGCTCGGCATCGCGCGCGGTGAGTTCGTCTCGATCAACGGTCCGTCCGGCTCGGGCAAGTCGACCCTGCTCGCGATCCTCGGCCTGCTCGATGTGCCGACCGAGGGCGAGTACCGGATCGCCGGCCAGGACACCGCGCGGCTCGATCCGGTGCGGCGCGCGGCGCTGCGCAACCGCAGCATCGGCTTCATCTTCCAGGCGTTCAACCTGATCGGCGACCTCACCGTCGAGGAGAACGTCGAGCTGCCGCTGACCTACCGCGGCATGCCCGGCGCCGAGCGCAGGAAGCGGGTCGCCGAGGCGCTCGATGGCGTCCGCATGGCCCACCGATCGCGCCACCTGCCGGCCCAGCTGTCGGGCGGCCAGCAGCAGCGCGTCGCGGTCGCCCGCGCGATCGCCGGCGACCCGCTGATCCTGCTCGCCGACGAGCCGACCGGCAACCTCGACTCCAGGAACGGCGACGCCGTGATGGCGCTGCTGGAGGAGATGCACGGCAAGGGTGCGACGATCTGCATGGTGACCCACAACCCCGATTACGCGCGCAAGGCGACCCGGGTCGTCCACTTGTTCGACGGCCGGGTGGTCGACGACCGCCGCGGCGGATAGGCTGGTCTGGTGGCCCTGCCGCCGCGCCTGCTGGTCGCCGATGACCAGCCCGACGTCCTCGAAGCGGTGCGCATGCTCGCCCGCGCCCACGGCTTCGACGTGCGCACCGCGACCTCGCCGGCCGCCGTGCTCGCGCTGTGCGAGGCCGAGGACTTCGACGTCTGCCTGCTCGACCTCAACTACGCGCGCGACACGACCTCGGGCGTCGAGGGCATGGGCCTGCTCGAGCGCCTGCGCGAGCTCGACCCCACCCTGCCCGTCGTCGTGATGACCGCGTGGGGCAGCATCGAGGGCGCGGTCGAGGCGATCCGGCGCGGCGCGCGGGACTACCTGCAGAAGCCGTGGGACAACACCCGCCTGGTCGCCACGCTCGCCGCCCAGCTCGAGCTCCGCCGCGCGCTGCGCACCGTCAACCGGCTCGACGCCGAGGCCGCCCGCGCCCGCCAGGCCGAGCTCCCCGCGATCGTCGCGCGGTCGCGCGCGATGCAGCAGGTCATGGCGCTGGTCGATCGCGTCGCGCCGTCCAGCGCCAGCGTGCTGATCACCGGCGAGCACGGCACCGGCAAGGAGGTCGTCGCCCGCGCGCTGCACGCCGCGTCCGCCCGCTCGGCCCGCGCGTTCGTCGCGGTCAACGCGGGCGGCCTGTCCGACGGCGTGCTGGAGAGCGAGCTGTTCGGCCACGTCAAGGGCGCGTTCACCGACGCGCGCACCGGCCGCACCGGCTGCTTCGAGCTCGCCGACGGCGGCACGCTGTTCCTCGACGAGATCGCCAACATGCCGCACGGCCAGCAGGCCCGCCTGCTCCGCGTGCTGCAGACCGGCGAGTTCCACCCGGTCGGCAGCTCGCGCGCCCGCAAGGTCGACGTCCGCGTGCTCGCGGCGACCAACGCCGACGTCGCCCGCGAGGCCGCCGACGGCCGCCTGCGCGAGGACCTGGTCTACCGGCTCAACACCGTCGAGCTCCGCCTGCCGCCGCTGCGCGACCGGCGCGACGACATCCCCGATCTCGCCAGCCTGTTCCTCGCCCGCGCTCACGCCGGCCCCGCCCGCCGGCTGTCCCCCGCCGCGATGGAGGCGCTGCTCGCCCACACCTGGCCCGGCAACGTCCGCGAGCTCGAGCACGTGATCCAGCGCGCCGGCCTGCTCGCCACCGGCGACGAGATCACCCCCTCCGATCTCATGCTGCGCCCGCGCGGCGAGACCGCGCCGCGGCTCGAGGACATGACCCTCGAGCAGGTCGAGCGCTACCTGATCGAGCGCACCCTCGCCGCCCAGGGCGGCAACGTCACCGAGGCCGCCCGCGCGCTCGGCCTGTCGCGCAGCGCGCTGTACCGCCGGCTGGCCAGCCTCGGCATCCGATCGTGACGGCCGCCGCGCCGCGCCGCCGCGGCGATCGAAACCGCCGCCGCGCGCGACGGAGCGCGGCAGCGCCGGTGTAGCATCGCGCGGCGATGCGCGCTGTCGGCCGGCGCGACCGACGTCACCGGGATCGAGGTCAATCCGATCATCGCCGACACCATCATGCGCGGTGTCTACCGCACCGCGTCCGGCGGGCTGTACGACGACCCCCGCGTCCACATCGTGGTCGACGATGGCCGCAGCTTCATCCGGCGCCAGGCCGAGCGCTACGACATCGTCCAGGCCTCGCTGGTCGACACCTGGGCGGCCACCGCCGCCGGCGCGTTCGCGCTGACCGAGAACGCGCGCTACACCGTCGAGGCGTTTCGCGACTACCTCGACCACACCACCGATCGCGGCGCGGTCACCATGACCCGCTGGCACAGCGGCGGCGGCGGCGAGACCGCGCGCCTCTTGATCCTCGCCGCGGCGGCGCTCGAGGCCCGCGGCGTCGCGCCCGGCGAGGTCCGCCGGCACATCCTCTACGCCGTGTCGCCGCGCGCCGGGCTCGGGACGATGGATCACCAAGCGGCTGCCGATCACGCCCGATGAGCTCGCGCGGGTCGAGGCCGCGGCGGCCGCCGCCCCCACCGGCTGCGCTCGCGCGCGTTGTCTCCCCGGCCGTCTCTCCCGCCCTCCGGCCCGCTCTCCGGCCCGCTGGCCGCGCCCGGCGCCCGGCTCGCCACGCTGTCGTACTTCGGGCTCGTCGGCCTGTCGTTCATGACCATCGAGATCGCGCTGCTCCAGCGCTTCACGCTGTTCCTCGGCCACCCGTCGTACTCGCTGCTCGTCATCCTGTTCTCGCTGCTGCTGTCGACCGCCGCCGGCGCGCACGCCTCGACGCGGTTCGCGCTCGACCGGCTCGGCCGGGTCATGCTCGTCGGCGGGGTCGCCCTCGCCGTGCTCGGCACCGCCGGCGCGCTCCTGCTGGGCGACGCGCTGCACGCGCTGATCGGCCTCGGCCTGCCCGCGCGGATCGCGATCACCGTCGCGCTGGTCGCTCCGAGCGGGATCGCCATGGGCCTGATGATCCCGTCGGTGGTGCGCGTGCTCGGCGCCGCGGGCAGCCCGCTCGTGCCGTGGGGCTGGGGCGTCAACGGCGCGACCTCCGTGATCGGCACCGTGATCGCGACCGTGATCGCGATCTACGGCGGCTTCACCGCGACGCTGCTGGTCGGCGCCGCGGGCTACCTCGCCGCCGGCCTGCTCGGCGGGCGGGTCGCCGGCGCGCACGCCGCCGCCGCAGCCGAGGCCGCGAGATGAGCTCTGGAATCGACCCATCGCAGTACTTCCTCGGCTGGATGGCCGCGCTCGACGAGATGCGCCGGCCCGACTGTCGCAGAGCACGTGGATGAGCGTGACCGACGCTGGCGTCGTGCGATCGATGGCCTCGAGCAATTCGATGAACTCGACCTGCCGTTTGCGTTTGCGGAGGATCCCGAGGACCCGACCGGTGCGCGTATCGAAGGCAGCGAACAAGTTGAGTGCGCCCTTACGGACGTACTCGTGTTCGACCACGACCGGCCCGTTCCCCGGCCGCGCGGGACGATTGGGCGATGTTCGCGTCCTGGGCTGGAGCGACGTCTTCTCGTCGAGCGACAGCACACGCTCGTGTGAGCCGAGCTTGCGCGTGTACAAGTCGCAGATGTTGTTGACGGTCTCGCGGAACCGATCATCGCGGGGGACCTTCGAGCTCAGCCAGTGATGTACCCGCCATGGCTTGAGCTTCTCCGACGCCAGGATCCGCTGGACCGACGATGCCGAGATCGTGTCGACGACGCGATCTCGGATCAGCGTTCGTGCCAACTCGGCACAGGTCCAGGTCGACAGCGAGCGCGCCTCGTCGTCAGGCAGCGCGCAGGCGAGCTTGACGAGGTGCGTCGCCACGATCGGGGGAAGACCGCGGGGGCCGCCCGCTTCGAGGTGCATCTTCGAGACCGAGAAGCCCTCGGTCCACGAAACGCTCTGCCCATTTTCGGACGATCCGTCTCCTCAGCCCTACGCGCCGCGCCACTTCTGCCTGCGAGACGCGGTCAGCCAGCATCAGAATCGTGCGCGCACGCATCACGTCTCGGCACGGCAGCACCATCGCGCGGGCGATGCCCTCGAGCACGACTCGCTGCTCCGTTTCCAGGACAACCTTCAGCGGCGCCTTCTTGGGCTTCGGTTGCTTTTCGGGTCGGATCTTCATCCCTCGGTTGGATCACGCCCCTCTGAACTTGCGACGAGCTGGGTCACGGACGCCGCCCGCCCGGCGTAGCTGCTACGTCGGGCCCGACATCGGAACGACGTGCTCGCCGAGATCCTGCAGCGCGCGCACGCCCGGGTCACGCTCGCGGCGAGCGCCCCCGAGGCGATGGACCTGCTGACCCACCACCGCCCCGCCGTGCTGGTGTCCGACATCGGCATGCCCGACGAGGACGGCTCCACGCTGATGCGCAAGGTCCGCGCGCTGCCGGACGATCACGGCGGCCGGACCCCGGCGATCGCGCTGACCGCCTACGCCCGCGCGGTCGATCGCCAGCAGGCGATGATCGCCGGCTACAACATCCACATGGGCAAAGCGGTCGACGGCCGAGCTGGTCGGCGTGGTCGCCAGCCTGGCCGGCCGCGACGACGACACCTGACGCCTGGCCCGGCAAGCTCGGATCCGGCCGGGCGAGGCTGGCAGCGCGGGAAGCCCGCGATCCTGCCCGGAGTCCCTGGTGTTACTTCGCGAAATTCGTGCGCACGTATGCGATGAGCGACTTCACCTGCTCGTCGGTTAGTTTCTTGAACGGCGGCATCTTCTCCTTGCCGTCATCACCCTTCTTGCCGCTGCGCACCTGCTCGACGAACTGCGCGTCGGTGAGCGTCTTCAGGGTCTTGCCGTCGGTCCAATCCTTGACGCCCGCCGCCTTGCCCGCGGTCGTCTGGCCCTTGCCGTCCTTGCCGTGGCAGGTCGAGCACTGGGACTTGAAGAGCTTCAGCACCGGATCGTCGTCGGCGCGTGCGACCGTCGCCGCACCAAGCATCACAAGACAGACAATGAATGTACGCATGTTGGCCTCCTAGTAGTCCGCGCTCGGGGGCGCGACCAGAAATGTGATGACGTCATCGATCTGAGCTTCGGTGAGCTTGCCCTCGAACACGGTCATGCGGTTCAGGGCGCCATAGTTCTCGGGCGTGTCCGGGCGGCGGATCATGTGAGCGATCCATGCGCGCGTGCCGTAGCCATCGAGATTGAGCCCGGTGCGCGGGTTCTCGCCGGCGCGCGCGTGGCACGTCTGGCAACCCTTGTCCTCGTACAGATCGGCGCCAGTCTTCGGCTCGGGGACGAGGCCGCCAAGCGACAGCGTGTAGTCGGTGAGGACATCGAGCTCGGCAGGCGTCGCATCGGCCTTCTCCATGCCTTCGACCTTCGAACGGCCGAAGTATTCATTCCGCGTCGGATCTTCGATTGCCCCGCGCACCCACGCGCGGGTCATGAACCCCTTCATGTCGGGCGCGTTGCCTCCGCCATTGCCGCCGTAGGAGTGGCAGGTCTGGCACTTCGACATGAACAGGCGCTTGCCGCGCTCGTGCGGATCATTGAGGTAGAGCTCGTCGGCGCCGCCGGGTGGGATGCCCTGCTCGGCAAGCGCGAATGCGCGCTGCGCCGCCGCGTCGGCTTGGTCGCGCTGCTTCTGCACGGAGGGATCGCTGGCGTCGGCGATCATCGAGCGCCCGGTCAGTCCGACCACGACAGTCAGAAGCATCGCGGCGATGAGGAAATGCGGCCATCGGTCGCGGGGCGAGCGCGTGCGCGCCCGATCTGCGATCGGCAAGGCGGCGAGGAACACGACTCCGAACAGCGAGAACGCCATGATTCCGATGCCCTCGAACCGCCCGGGAAGGACCTTTAACATCTCGAACAGCCAGAGGAAGTACCACTCGGGACGCGCGACGTAGTTCGAGGCGGGATCCGCTGGCGCGTCGAGCGGGGCGCCGTGGTGGCGGATGCTGAGCCAGACGAGCACCGCGACGATGCCACTGACGAACACCACGTCCAGGGTGAGCTGCCGCGGCCAGAACGGCTCCGTCGTGGCGGCGAGCTCCGCAGGCTTGCGATTCCAACGCGGAGTCACGCCGTGGCGCCGGAACAGCACGATGTGAACCACGAGGAACATCATCAGCATCGCCGGCAAGATGAACACGTGGAAGCCGAAGAACCGGGTGATCGTGAGATTGCCGAAGTCGTTGCCGCCGAGCATCAGCCCCTTCATCCAGCCGCCGATCAACGGCAGCGTTCCGGTGATGGCGGTGACGACGCGCGTGGCCCAGAAGCCCTTCTGGTCCCAGGGCAGGAGGTACCCGGTGAGCGAGAAGCCGAGCGTGATGAACAGGAGCGCGATCCCGGTCCACCATCCGAGCTCGCGCGGCGCGCGGTAGGCACCGAAAGTGAAGACCTGCAGGAGGTGCGCGATGAGCAGCACCACCATCGCGCTCGATCCCCAGTGGTGCAGCCCGCGCACGAACCAGCCGAGGCTGACCTGCGTCTGCACAAAGTAGACGCTGCCCCACGCCTCCTGTGCTGACGCCGAGTAGAACAGCGCGAGCAGCAGCCCGGTCGCGATCTGGATGATGAAGATCGCCGCGAGCGCGCTGCCGAAGACGTAGGACCAGCGCGCGCCGCCCTCGACCGGCTCGGCGAGCGCGTGGTGCGCGAAGGCGCGGTAGCCCGACCGTTGATCTAACCAGTCGCCGAACCGGCCCATCACGACTCCCTTCGGCTCGGGATGCCCTGGACGAACTGCTTGAACTCGATCTCGACCTCGCCGTCCTTGACCTTGACGGGCAGCGGGTCGAGACCGCGCGGCGAGGGGCCCTTCAGGCGTTCGCCGTCCTTGAGTGCGAAGGCGCTGTCGTGGCACGGGCACACGAACTCACCCGTGTTCGCGTTGAAGCCGACGGCGCAGCCCAGGTGGGGGCAGGTCCCGGAGTAGGCGTCCACGCGCCCACCCTCGCGACACACCAGCCAGACGGCGCCGATCGGCTTCGGATCCGAACGGTCCCACGCATCGGAATGCGCATCGATCACGTCGAGCCGGCGCGGGACCCCGACGGGCAGGTCGGCCACCTTACCGATGCGCATCGGGCCGGCGCCGCCCTTGACCGTGCGCCGGCGCACCGGGTCGAGGAACGCGACGATGATCGGCGCGCCGATCGCGACGGCGAGTGCACCGGAGAGCACGGCGAAGACGGCCTTCACGAAGCCGCGGCGTGGTGTGTCCATGACTAGTAAAGCGCCACGAAGTGGAGGAAGCCGGTGGTCGTGATCTTGCTCCCCATCGCGCCCGCGCTCGTGCGGAGCTGGAGCTCGGGGGTGACGTAGACCCAGTCCCTGAACAGCGTGCCGCCGAGAGTGACGCCGTGCTGCTGGTTGTTGTCCTTGCTGGTCGACGGATCAAAGAAATCGTAGCGCGCAAACCCGGCGGCGTACGACGTGATGCTGGCGTCGACCTCGCCGAACGCGCCAAACGATTTGAACTTGGTCTGCTGGCCGGTGGTCGAATCACGGGTGTCATCCCAACCGATCTCGCCGCCGGCGAGCCCCGTGAAGCGACCGGTGCCGGTCGAGGCGAAGACGGCCAGGCGGTCGTAGGTGTCGTCGAACATCGCCATGTCGGTGCCGGAGATGAAGCCCCCGGGCGCCGTCGGCAGCCCCACTGCACCGTGCATGTACAGGGCGGACACGCCGCTGTGCTTGCCGATGATCTGGTTGGCACTGATGAGGATGTCCCTCTCGTTCTTTGGGCTCGGCGTGATGCCGACGGCCACGACCTTGCCTTCCTCGACCTCGGTGTTCATGCGGCCGTTCACCGAGAAGCTGAGCGAGGTGTCCTCCCACTGGATGCCGACCTCGGCGCCGACGTGATCGACGCCCCACAGCCGGACCAGCGTGTCCTGGTTCTGGTTGGCGGCAGCGGTCTCGAACAGCGGGCGGCTCTGGCTGAGCGGCCGGTCCGAGCCGCCGTAGCCCTCGAACGGGTGGAAGATGCCGATGCGGGCCTCGTACCAGAGATCCTTGCCACCGTAGACGCCGCGCACCCAGGCATTCTCGATCTCGACGTTCTGATCCGGGGACAAGCTGAGCTCGCTCTCGCTCGAGAAGTACTTCATGAACGAGCCCGTGACCGGGTAGAGCGTGATCTCGCGCATCTCGAAAAGGTCCGACGTCGACGACACATTGCTGCCGCTGGAATCGTCGGAGACGTGCGACACGGTCTGGCGCGCCTGAATGCGGCCGCTGATGTAGTCGCTGAAGTTGAAGTCCGAAGTTTCCTCCTCGCCGATATTCTCCGGCATACGGAAACCGGCGCGGCGGAACTTGTAGCCGACCGCGTTGAGCCGGGGTGGTGACGGTTCATGACAGCCCGCGCACGGCATCTTGTACTTGCGGGCGAACATCGGCATCGCCTCGGCTCGACCGTCGAACATGACCAACGACGCGACCACGGCGGCGAGCCCCAGCAGAAAAATCTTCAATGCACGCATACGCTGCTCCTTCGCGCGGTTGTCGTGGCCGCTTGGAACGAAGCGCAAAGCAAATAAGAAGCCAGCCGGGGGAGCGCCAAACGGAGGGGAGTCGCGCAGAGCTCGCGCACGCACCGAGAAGCAGCGCAGGTCCTGCGCGCAGTGTCTGCGCATGTGTAACTGAGCTTGCATCAACGCCGTAGAGCGCACAGGCGCGTGGGGCGCATAAGTTGAAACAAACGGTGGTTTCGGGGTTCGATCGGTGGCGGTCGGACCGACC
This sequence comes from Kofleriaceae bacterium, assembly GCA_041495365.1. Taxonomy (GTDB): domain Bacteria; phylum Myxococcota_A; class Polyangia; order Haliangiales; family Haliangiaceae; genus JABFXX01. The sequence continues at coordinate 10,609 of JBGQCL010000253.1, forward strand.
CGGCCAATGGGGCACGAGAACCGGTGGAGCCGTCATGCAAGCTGCGCTACCGAGCTGGCGCCGGAGCCGGGCCTGATTGGATCGTTGAATCGATCGGCCGTGGCCAAATCGGCGACTAGGTGGAGCGTGGGCGCGGGGAGGCGGCATGGTGGAGAGGGCGTGGTGCTCAAGCTGCGAGCCACCAACTTCGCGGACCTGGCAGACCTCGAGGACAAGATCCTCGCGTTCATCGACCAGTGGAACGAGATCGCGCACCCGTTCGACTGGACCGCCAAGTCGTTCGACAACGTCCTCAACAGCGTCGACGATCCCTGGCGTCGCCGCCCGCACTGGAGCGACGTCATCAAGGCGCCCACGTTCAAGGAGGCGGCGTGATGTCCACCAACTTACGACGAGTTGTACTAAGGACCTGCTGTCCAGGATAGCGACAGTCACCAGTGCATACACGGCGCTAGAAGGTCTGATCCATCTCGCGTTCACGGACCCCACGACCAGCCTTCACAATCGACGGGCCCTCGCTGAGGTCTCGAGGCTGGCACTCGAGTTTGACGAGCTCGCCTACGGCGTTGTCATGCTCGACCTCACAGGCTTCAAGCGAGTCAACGACGCTGGAAGTCACGCCGCTGGCGATGCAGCGCTCCGTCTCGTGGGTGCGACCCTTCAACGGATGTGCGGCGCAGATGGGCGGTTCGAAGCAGCACTGCCTTTTCGGTAGCTACGTCGTGGTCGCCGCCGTGTTCACGGTCGCCGGTCTGGTGGCGCGCCAGCGCCTGGCGAACCGCGCGCTGTTCCAGGCGCTCGTGGTCGCGGCGGTCGCGTGGGCCGCGCTGCTGCTCGCGGGTGGCGCGGTGGTGGCGCGGTTCGTCGTCGCCGCGCAGCTGGAACGCATGACCCGGCCGATCGCGCCGTTCACCCTGGTCGGGTCCAGCGGCAGCGAGCTGCGCTCGCTGGATCTGCACGGCCGCGTGGTGGTGCTGGCGTTCTGGGCGACCTGGTGCATGCCATGCCGCGCGGAGCTCCCCGAGCTCGCCGCGCTGGCGGACCGCTATCGCTCGGATCCCCGGGTCGTCGTCTGGTGGCCCAACACCGGCGCGACGGCGACACGCTGGACGAGGCGCGCGCGTTCGCGGCGCAGCACCCCGTGGACCCTCGCCTGACCTTTGCGTTCGATCGCGACCACATCGCGGATCGGCTCGGCGTCCACGGCCTGCCGGCGATCGCGCTGCTCGACGGCGAGGGCCGGCTGCGCGCGCGCCACGCCGGGTTCGACGCCTCCGAGGGGCTCGCCGACGCGATCGCGCACGAGGTCGATCGCCTGCTCGCGGAGCGATAGCGCGACCGGATCCGGCCCGCGGCGCCCGGGCGCGTGACGGCAGCAGGGCTCGTCGCCTCCCCCGCCGGTGCAGCCGCGCACCGCAGGACCGCGTAGCATGGCCGGGTGAAGCCGCCGCGGCGCCGCGCCCTGCGTCACGAGGACGCCGTCCTCGCGCTGGTGCTGCTCGCGATCGCGATCCCGGCGGCGATCGCGATGCCGCTGGCGTTGCTGGGCGATCTCGACCGCAAGTCGCAGCTGACACTGACGCTGGCGATCCTGGTCGGCAGCGGCGGGCTGGCGCTGGCGGTGCGGTCGAGGGTGATGCGGCCGCTGCAGACGCTGGCCAACCTGACCGCGTCGCTGCGCGAGCGCGACTACGCGGTGCGCGGCCGCCATGCGCGCCGCGACGACTCGCTCGGGCTCGCGATCGGCGAGCTCGCGCAGCTCGCCGACGAGCTGCGCGACGAGCGCTGGCGCGACGAGGAGGCCGCGGCGGGGCTGGCGCGGGTGGTCGAGGGACTCGACGCGGCGGTGATCGCGGTGGACCGCGGCGGCGTGGTCCGGCTCGCCAACCGGACCGCCGAGCGGCTGGTCGGCCAGGCGCTGGACGGCAAGCCGGTGGCGGCGCTCGGGCTCGCAGAGCTGGTCGCGATCGACGCGCCGCGGACGATCGAGCTGGCGCTGCCGGGCGGCCGCGGCACGTGGGAGGTCCGGCCGAGCGAGGTCCGGCTGTCCGGGGTGCCGCACCGGCTGGTGGTGATGACCGACGTGCTGCACGCGCTGCGCGCCGAGGAGCGCCAGGCCTGGCAGCGGCTGGTCCGGGTGCTCGGCCACGAGATCAACAACTCGCTGGGGCCGATCTCGTCGATCGCGGAGACCCTGCGCAGCGGGCTGGTCCAGCGCGAGCGACGGCCGGACCTCGACGACGACCTGGTGCGCGGGCTCGAGGTGATCGGCCGCCGCGCCGCCGCGCTGTCGCGGTTCATGCAGTCGTATGCGCGGCTGGTCAAGCTGCCGCCGCCGCGGATCGGCCGGGTCGACGTCGCGGCCTGGGTCCGGCGCACGGTCGACCTGGAGACCCGCGCCCAGGTCCAGGTCACCGGAGGTCCGGCGCTCGCGATCCCCGGGGACCCGGATCAGCTCTACCCGCTGCTGATCAACCTGGTGAGCAACGCGGTCGAGGCCGCGGCGGAGACCGGGGGCGGGGTCCGGATCGCGTGGTCGGCGGCGGGCGGGATGGCGGTGATCGCGGTCGAGGACGACGGACCCGGGGTCGCGGACACCGCGAACCTGTTCGTGCCGTTCTTCACGACCAAGCCGGCCGGAACGGGGATCGGCCTGGTGCTGGCGCGCCAGATCGCCGAGGCGCACGGCGGTTCGCTGGTGGTCCGCAACCGCGCGATCGCCCGCGGCGCCGAGGCGGTGATCACGCTGCCGTCGAGTGTGCGCGAGCGCTCGGGGTGATCGCCGCGCTCGGGTCGGGGCTCTGGCCCACCGCGTCGCATCCGGTGAGCGCTCGTCGTGGAGATCGGACTCCTGAGCCAATCAACGAGTGGTATCCTGACGCGTTCATCCTGCTGTGCAGACCCCGGAACGTATCCCGGTGGCGGAGGGGCGCTGGGCGCCATGAGCTCGAAACGGCTCGACGAGCGCTTCGAGCTCGAGGCCCGGATCGGGAGCGGCGGCATGGGCGAGGTGTTCCGCGCCCGCGACCCGGCCACCGGCGAGGTGGTGGCGGTCAAGATCCTGCCCGGATCGCAGGGCCCGCTCGCGGAGCGGTTCACCCGGGAGATCGAGATGCTCGCGGAGCTCGAGCACCCCGGGATCGTCCGCTACATCTCGCACGGCGTGACGCCCGCCGGCGAGCCGTTCCTGGTGATGGAGTGGCTCGACGGCGAGGTCGTCAGGGCGCGCCTCGAGCGCGGCGCGCTCCCCGTGGCCGACGCCATCACGCTGGCGACCCGGGTCGCCGGCGCGCTCGGCGCGGTGCACGCGCGCGGCATCGTCCACCGCGATCTCAACCCCTCCAACCTGTTCCTGCCCGGCGGTCGCGTCGACCAGGTCAAGGTGCTCGACTTCGGGATCGCGCAGTGGCACGGGCGCTCCCAGCTCACCCGGACCGGGATGCTCCTGGGGACGCCCGGGTACATGGCGCCCGAGCAGGCGCGCACCGGCGGGGTGATCGATTCCCGGGCGGACGTGTTCGCGCTCGGCTGCGTGCTGTTCCACTGCCTGACCGGGGTCGCGCCGTTCGAGGGCGCCGACACCGCCGTGGTGCTGGCCAAGATCCTGTTCGGCGCGCCGCCGCGGCTCCGCGAGCGGTGGCCCGACGCCCCCGCGGACCTCGACGCGCTGCTCGCCCGGATGCTGGCGCACGAGCCGGCGCGGCGGCCGATCGACGGCGCCGAGCTCGCCGCGGCGCTGGCCTCGCTCGGGCCGGCGATCCCAGGCCTGGCCCCGGCGCCCCCGGACCGCGACCGCGACACCGCGCCGCTGGGGTTTCGCGGCGGCGAGCGGCGGCTGCGCGCGGTCGTGATGCTGGGGACCACCGGCGAGGACGGCGAGGACGGCGGCACCGCGCTGCGCCAGGCCGCGCGATCGTGCGGCGGCCACCTCGAGCAGCTCGCCGATGGCTCGATGGTCGTGGTGCTCGACGTCGACGGCCAGGTCGCGACCGATCAGGCCGCCCAGGCCGCGCGCTGCGCGCTCGCGCTGCGCGCGATCGCCGGCCGCCGCCCGCTGGCGATCGCGATGGGCCGCAGCGAGGCGAGCGGCCTGCTGCCCGGTGCCGACGCGATCGATCGAGCGTCGCGCCTGGTGACGGAGGCGAGCGCGGCGCCCGGCGCTCCGCCGCCGATCGCGCTCGACGAGATCAGCGCGGGCCTGCTCGACGCGCGGTTCGACGTGATCGAGCGCCACGGCCAGCTGGTGCTGTGCGGCGAGCGCCCGCTGGTGCAGGGTGCCCGGACGCTGCTGGGCCGGCCGACCTCGTGCGTCGGCCGCGACTGGGAGCTCGGCGCGCTGCTCGGGATCTGCGACGAGTGCATCGACGACGGCGAGGCGCGGGTCGCGCTGGTGACCGCGGCCGCGGGGATGGGCAAGTCGCGGCTCGGCGCCGAGCTGGTGGGCCGCGTCCGCGAGCGCCACCCCCAGATCGCGATCTGGGTCGGCCGCGGCGATTCGCTGCGCGCCGGCTCGACGCTCGACCTGCTCGCCCAGGCGCTGCGCGACGCGCTCGGGATCCGCGAGGGCGAGCCGCTCGCCGAGCGCACGGACCGGATCCGCGCCCGGGTCGCCGAGCGCACCCCGCCCCGCGATCGGCGGCGGGTCGCCGAGTTCCTCGGCGAGCTGATCGGTACCCCGTTCCCCGCCGACGATGACGCGGGGGCCGCGCTGCGGGCCGCGCGCCAGGACGCCCAGCTGATGAGCGATCAGATGCGCCGGGCCTGGCTCGACTTCCTCCGCGCCGAGACCTCGGCCCACCCGGTGCTGGTCCTGCTCGACGACCTGCACTGGGGCGACTTCGGCACCGTGCGGTTCATCGACGCCGCGCTGCGCGAGCGCGCCGATCTGCCGTGGATGGTGCTCGCGCTCGCCCGCCCCGAGGTGTTCGAGGTGTTTCCCCGGCTGTGGGACCGGCCCGGCGTCCAGGCGATCCGGCTCGAGGCGCTCGGCCGCAAGGCCAGCGAGCGGCTGATCCGCCAGGTGCTCGGCGACCGTACCGGCAAGGACACGGTCGAGCGCCTGGCGCGGCAGGCCGACGGCAACGCGTTCTACCTCGAGGAGCTGATCCGCACCGCCGCCGAGGGCAAGGGCGCGGGCAAGGACGCGGCGCTGCCCGAGACCGTGCTCGCCATGGTCGAGACCCGGCTCGCCCGCCTCCCGTTCGAGGCGCGCCGGGTGCTGCGCGTCGCCAGCGTGTTCGGCGAGGTGTGCTGGGAGGACGGCGCGATCGCGCTGCTCGACGGCATCATGCCGGCGCCGGTCGTGGCCGAGTGGGTCGGGCGGCTGGTCGAGCACGAGCTGCTGGCGGTGCGGCCCGACAGCCGGTTCCCCGGCGAGCGCGAGCTCGCGTTCCGCCATGCCCTGCTCCGCGAGGGCGCCTACGCGACCCTGACCGACGACGACCGCGGGCTCGGCCACCGCCGCGCGGGCGACTGGCTCGAGCGGCGCGGCGAGACCAACCCGATGGTGCTCGCCGGCCACTTCGAGCGCGGCGGCGACCGCGACCGCGCCGCCGGCCACTACCTGCGCGCCGCGCAGCAGGCGATCCAGGTCCTCGATCCCCAGGCCGCGATGGCGCGCGCCGCGCTCGGCCTGGCCTGCGCGCCGCCGCCCGAGCTCCGGATCGCCCTGCTCGGCGTCCGCTGCGAGGCCGGCCAGGCCGCGCATCAGATCCCGATGGACGAGGCAAGAGAGCTGCTGTGGCTGGCGCCCCCGGGCTCGGTGGCGTGGGCGCAGGGCCTGTTCGCGTACAACATTCGCAACACGCTCGCCGGGCGGTTCGAGGAGCGCTTCGCGTCGGTGGCGTGGCTCCACGACATCACCCCGGCCCCCGGCGCCGCCGGATGGGTGGCGATGAACTTCACGTCCGGCACCTTCTTCCTCGACCTGATGGGGCGGATCGCGGAAGGCACCGCGCTCGAGGCGTCGTTCGAGAAGTTCATCCGCACCCACGCCGATCAGGAGCCGCTCGCGTGGAAGTGGTGGAACGCCGCCCGCGGCGCGCGATGGGCGCACGCGCACGACGATCCGTGGGCCGGTCTGCAGCACAGCGCCGCGCTCCAGCCGATCTACGATGCGATCGGCGGCGAGCTCACGCTCGTGCTCGCGCGGCTGCTGTGCGCGCAGAACCAGTGGTACCTCGGCGCGCTCGCGCCCGCGGTGCAGGCCCTGGAAGCCATCCCGGTCGCGGACACCGCCGCCGGTGTCGTGGGCACGCTGCGGAGGTTCGTGCTGGCCTGGCTGTACACCGACCTGGGCGAGCTCGCCCAGGCGCGCGCGCTGGCGGCCCAGCTCGCCG
>JBGQCL010000254.1:0-16917 GCA_041495365.1 Kofleriaceae bacterium
CCACGACCGGACCTACCGGCTCGGCTTCACCGAGGCCTCGGGCAACTTCCAGACCAACAACAACGGCAAGGGCGGCGCGGCGAACGACCCGGTCAACGTCGACGCCCAGGACGGCTCGGGCACCAACAACGCCAACTTCTCGACCCCACCCGACGGCTCGCGGCCGCGCATGCAGATGTTCATCTTCAGCATCAAGAACGGCACGGGCGGCGTCACCCAGGACGGCGACTTCGACCCGAGCGTGATCTACCACGAGAACACCCACGGCCTGTCCAACCGCCTCGTCGGCGGTGGCTCGACCGGCTGCCTCGGCGGGCTGCAGTCGGGCGGCATGGGCGAGGGCTGGGGTGACTTCATGGGCAGCTCGTTCCTCAACAACCCGATCGTCGGCGCGTACGTCACCGGCAACGCGACCCTCGGCATCCGCCGCATGTCGATGGCGAACTCGACCTTCACCTACGCCAGCATCAAGAACGGCACGCTCGCCGAGGTCCACGACGTGGGCGAGCTGTGGGCCGCCACGCTGTGGGACGTCCGCAAGGCGACCAGCGCCGCGATCGTCGAGCAGCTGGTCGTCTCGGGCATGAAGCTCACGCCGTGCAACCCGACGATGCTCAACGCGCGCGACGGCATCATCCAGGCCGACGCCAACCTCAACGCGGGCGCCAACCGCTGCAAGATCTGGGGGGCGTTCGCCGGCCGCCAGATGGGCACCGGCGCGTCGTCGCCGAACGCCAACTCGACCACGGCGATCGTCACCTCGACCGCGGTCCCGGCGGACTGCAACGGCAGCGGCGGTGGTGGCACCACCGTGTTCAGCGACGACTTCGAGACCGACAAGGGCTGGACGGTCAACCCCAGCGCCACCGACACGGCCACCACCGGCCTGTGGGAGCGCGCCACCCCGCAGGCGACCACCAGCGGCGGCACCCAGCAGGTCGGCACCCCGACCAGCGGCACGCACGACCTGGTGACCGGCGCGTCCGCCGGCGCCAGCGTCGGCGCCAACGACGTCGACGGCGGCACCACGTCGATCCGGTCGCCCGCGATCGCGATCCCGGCGACCGGCACGACCACGCTGACCTTCAAGGCGTACTTCGCGCACCTCAACAACTCGTCGACCGCCGACTTCCTGCAGGTCCAGGTCGTCGGCACCACCACGACGACGGTGCTCCAGGTACTCGGTTCGACCGCGCAGGTCAACGGCGCGTTCACCACGCAGTCGGCGAACATCTCGACGTTCGCCGGCCAGACCGTGCGGATCCTGATCTCGGCCGCCGACGCAGCCACCGGCAGCCTGGTCGAGGCCGGCGTCGACGACGTCGTGATCACGAACCAGTAGCAGTCAACCTCGATCGGCGAGTGTCCCGCTGATCCCCGCGGCGGCTGCTCCGGCGGCCGCCGCGGTTCGGTTTCGGCCCCGCGGGTCACCGAGAACTGGAATCACGGCGCGGATCGGAGTACGACGCGACGATGACGCGTGGACTCGCCCTTCCCATCGCCCTGGTCCTGGGCCTCGCGGCCTGCCCCGCCCCCAAGGGCCCGACGCTCGCCGGCTACTTCACCGCCGAGCCCGGCCTCCAGGCCGCCGGCGTCAAGCGGATCCCGATCCACACGCCCAAGGGCGACTTCACGGTGTGGACCAAGCGGTTCGGCGCCAACCCGCGGATCAAGCTGCTGCTGCTCCACGGCGGCCCCGGCGCGACCCACGAGTACTTCGAGGCGCTCGAGAACGACCTCGCCGCCGCCGGCGTCGAGTTCATCTACTACGACCAGCTCGGCTCGGCGTACTCCGACCAGCCGACCGAGGCCTCGCTGTGGACGCTCGACCGCTTCGTCGACGAGGTCGAGCAGGTCCGCGTCGCGCTCGGCCTCGACAAGGACAACTTCTACCTGCTCGGCCACTCGTGGGGCGGCATCCTCGCCGTCGAGTACGCGCTCGCCCACGGCGACCACCTCAAGGGCCTGATCATCTCGAACATGATGATGAGCATCCCCGACTACAACAAGTACGCCGACACCGTGCTGGCCAGGCAGATGCCGCCCGAGGTGGTGTCGGAGATCAAGGCGATCGAGGCGCGCGGCGAGTACGAGAGCCCGCGCTACATGGATCTGCTGATTCCCAATTTCTACCACGCGCATATCTGCCGCCTCACCGACTGGCCCGATGCGATCAATCGCGCGCTCGGGCGGATCAACCGCCAGATCTACGTGCTGATGCAGGGCCCCAGCGAGTTCGGCGCATCCGGCCTGCTCGAGAAGTGGGATCGCAAGGCCGACCTGCCCAAGCTCGCGATGCCGACCCTGGTGATCGGCGCCGCCCACGACACCATGGACCCCGAGCACATGCGCTGGGTCTCCACCCAGGTCCAGCACGGCAGCTTCCTGTTTTCCCGCAACGGCAGTCACCTCGCGATGTGGGACGACCAGCAGGCCTACCTCCGCGGCCTGCTCAAGTTCCTCGACGCCATCGATCAGGGCGCCCAGGCGGTCATGTACTGAGCCGGCGCCGGCCGGCGGATCGGATCGGCGGCGGGCGCCGAGATCACGGTGTGACAAGATTCCACCCACCAATCCCGGCTGGCTGTCGCCCGATAACTCTCGACTCCATGGCGGGTCCGAGGCGGGCCCGTTCGTCGCGATCCGGCAGCTATGGCTCGGCCTCCGTGTCACCCAGACCGAGAGCCGCGCGGATGAGAACCCGCCGTCTCCGAGCGCGCCGGCGATCGCGGTTGCGTGACAGCCTGGCACGGCGCGACCACCGCGGCGCGACAGCGCGACGCTTCGCCACGCTGCGGCGGCGGCCATGATGGCGCCCCCACGTGGGGGTCGGACGCTTCAACCTCACGAACGGCGTGACCCTGGGCGGCGCAACCTGCCGGACTGAAGGCGCTCAGTGGCCCTGCATCGGGAACTTGAAGAAGTCCTCGAGGAAGAACGTCCCTTGCTGGGTGACCGGCGGCACCGGCTGCCGCGCCAGCTCGGCTGGCAGGGAGCCGCTCCCTCGCTGCGCGATCGTCACGAAGTCCGACACCAGCGGCGGGAAGAACAGGCACGTAGACTCCGCGACAGCCTCGAGATCGGCCTGACGACGCGCCAGATCGTTGAAGGTGCGGATCGGCGTGCCGATCGCGGGATCGGCTACCATCTCGCCGGTCAAGAACCCGGATAGTGCAGCGGGAGATCCGAGGGGCGTCGTCGGGCTGATGTGCGTGAACGTGGTGTGGGTCTCGCCCGCATGGCAGGCGTTGCACGTGTTGAGGCTGAACAGCTCGCGTTCGTTGTTCCAGTTGCCCACGTGCGTCGGATCGAGGTCGAGCGTGCTGGTGCTCCAGAAGTAGGTGAGGTCGTTGTTGGTGACCGGCGCCGAGCCGCCCAGGAACGGGGCCGCCGCGAACGACAGCGGCACGGTGTAGGTGCCGTTGTCGATCGCGACCTTGTTTCCCGTGATGAACGTGTCGAGCGAGGTCGAGAAGCTCCAGTTCGGATCCTGGAAGTTGAAGGTGATGTCTGGAGTCCGGAACACTGGCGCTTCGTGGAGGAAATCTATCGGTGATAACAGGTTGAACTGCCTCAGCTCCCATGGTGAGCCGAGGGCGATCTCGTTGGTGCGGAGCTGGTTGAGCGCGCTGCCATTCGGCTTGGTAGGCGCCGCGTTGCGCAGCACGAACTGGTCGGTGATCGTCTGGAGGGCAGTATTGTACGCTGCGCTGCCGATCGCCAGCGAGCCCAGGGCGACCCACTGCTGCGCCCAGCTGCGGACGTTGAGGCATCCCCGGATCGGTACGCCGTACTCGAAGATGACCGTCATCGGCAACAGCTGACACGTCGGACCCGGGACGACGGCGCCGAACACGAATCGTGCCTCGCCCGCGTCGCCCGTGGTGCCGCCGTAGCCGCCCGAGCCCGTGCGGAGGTCGAGGCGATTGACGATCGCGAGCAGGCGGAACGGCGCGAGGCCGAGATCGAGCTTGACGCCGCCACTGGCCGCCAGCCACGGATTGATGATCTGCGCGGCGATGTTGGGCCGCGCCGGCACGCCGAACGTATTGACCGTCTGGTTGGCCTGCCAGGTCTGCAGCCACTGCATCGCGAAGTCCGCCGGATCGATCCCGGTGAGCGGCTGGTTCGCCATCTCGGTCATCAGGTGACCGAAGGTGAACGCGCCCATCTTGGTCCCGACGTTGTTGCACGGGTTCCAGGTGCGCGTCGGGTCGCCGTCGCCCACCACGTTCTGGTTGTTGATCATCAAGGAGTTCGGCGTCGACGGCAGGACGGTCGGAGCGAAGATCCCGGACGGGTTGAACTTGACTGCGATGTGATTGTTGAAGCTGTTGATGTCGAACGCCACAGGCTGCACGTTGCTCGCGAGCACGCGCCCGATGAACGACGGGACGCTCGTCAGCTTGAAGTTGGTGATGAGATTGGTCTCATCTGTGTGCCGCTTGCTCAGATCGCTCGCCCTCACGAATGCGAAGGTGGAGAACACATGGTCTCCCCGCACCAGATCGGCGCCGATGCCGTCGTCGCGCAGGATGATCGGGTTCTCGGTGAGGCCGGCGACCAGAAACTGTGGCTGATTTTCTGGCGTTCCCGAGTTGTTGAGGATCGTGATCCGCGCGTTTCCAGACACGTCGGGTGTCGTGAGTAGCTGGATATTCAGCCCGTTAGACGGCGGCGGCGCCGTGGCAGGTTGCTCGACCGTGCCCTCCGGAGCGGGAGCGTTCGGCTCCTGTACGTCTTCGTCGTTACCCACGCAGCCTGCGACCACGAGCGCTGCGCCGAGCGACGCGACGATGCCCTGTAACCAACGTGACTGCCACTTCTTCGAGTCAACCTTCATGAATACCTCTCCTCGCACTGGAAAAAAACCATCAGCACGGTCGCTCAAGTTCGCCATCCAAGTCAACACTGAAATACGCTCCATGCATTAGCATTGGCAAACGCATCCACAGTCGCGACATATGCGGACGACCGGCGCGAGCAACGCGCGTTCGCTCCAGCTTACTCGGAGGTTTGCTACAGCAGGCGAACTTATTGAGTTTCAGCCCAAATCATGGAGGCCGGGGGAGCGAAGGATCGGGAATGGATGCTCCGGGTCCGCCCGATCTGAACATCCTCGTCACAGTGCCTGCCGTCACAACGGACACGAGCAGACGTGACCGGACAATCGATGTAGCAAGCTTTGCCACAGCGCTCGCGGCGGCTGTGCTTCGGGTGCGACGCCGAGGCGCGGCGCGAACAGATGCTCGAGCGCGGTCATCGCCAGTTCGCGGGTGAAGTCGTTGCGGCCGCCATTCCCCTCGGTCTTGCCGGGGATGCATCCGCGGCCTCGGCGCCCGGCAGCCCCCAGGCGCGCGCGAGCAACCGACTTCGACTTGTCGTCTCCCCAGTACGCCGTCAGATCCCAGCCTCGCAGGTGGCGAGCCGCCTCCGCCCTCACGCGCATGTGCATGCGTGGCGAGTGCCACCACAACGAGATAGCGCAATAGGTTGCGCGCGAGCTCCTGGGTCACGATGTGGGCCTGGTGGGCATTGCATGCGCTGTCGAGCACCGCGACCGAGCGAAGACCCTCTTCTTCAGCAACGTCAGTCACGAGCTGCGCACGCCGCTCGCCGCTGCTGTTCTCCTTGGCGCGGACGATGTCCTCGAAATCCGTTTCCGCCTGGAAGCCGAGCGACCGCGCGCGCTGAGCGGTCACGCGCTCGGGCCATCCCGCGACGATCCGGATCACCAGCTCGTCGGGCACGCGATGCCGGAGAAGAATCCCGACGCCGCCTTGTTCGGCTTGCCGGGCCGCACGCAGATGGTGGGCAGGCGAAGGCCGATGCCCGATCATCTCGAGCGGTGCGCGTCACCGACGATGACCACCACGCCGACCCCGTGCGAACCCAGCAGGTACCGCCCGAGGTGGTGGCCGAGGTCGAGGCGGTCGAGGCGGTCGGCGAGCACGAGCGCCCGGGCGAGGTGCATCTGCGGGTCGCGAAGCTCCACCACCTGCAGGTCGGCCGGCGCCCCGACCGGCCAGATCCGGTCGATCGTCCGCTCGGGCGGCCAGTCGATGAGGGGCGGCTCGGGTCGCTCGAGCGGGGTCATCTCGCTCGCCTCGGTCACCGCGGCGCTCACAGCGAGCGGAGGAAGGCGATCAGGTCGATGCGCTCCTGCTTGGACAGGTTGAGGTCGAAGCGATCCTCGTAGAAGTCGATGACCCCGTCGAAGTCCTTGGCGAAGCCGTTGTGGAAGTACGGAGCGCGCGGGGCGAGGTCGCGGAGGATCGGGCCCTTGAACCGGCCGATGTGGGCCCACTTGCCGTCGACCAGGGCGCGACCGGGGTCGGTGACCTTGACGATCTCGCCGGTGGTCTTGTTGCGCAGCGTGTAGAGCGGCATGTCCGGGGTGCGGCGCGACGCGTCGGCCAGGCCGATGTTGAGCGGCGCGGCGACCGAGTGGTTGCCGCTGTTGGGGGTGTCGTGGCAGGTCGTGCAGGTGCCGATCAGCTGGGCCGGCTTGCCGAACGCGGCCTCGTCGTTGATGCCCGAGACGCCGGAGATCTTGATCGGGCGGGTGTTGAAGATCGCCTGGCCGCGGGCAACCGAGCGGCGCGCGGCGTCGAGCCGGTCATCGCGGTCGTCGCGGTGGCAGTCGCGGTCATCGCGGTCGTGGCCGTCGTCGTAGCCATGGCCGTGGCGGTGGTCGTGGTCGTCGTCGCAGCGGCAGCGGTCGTCGCGGTCGTGGTCGTGGTCGCACTTCTTGTCCAGGCCGATGTTGGCCCAGCGGTCGAAGATCGTGAACACGACCGGGTTGAACGGCTTGCCGGTCACCGGGTCGCCGAAGTTGTCGTTGACGCCGATGTGGAACTCCTGGGCGAGGATCGGGTTGGGGCCACCCTGGGCGCCGTCCACGCGGAGGTCACCCGCGGTGCGGTCGAAGATCTGGGCCGTGGCCAGCGCGGTGGTGAAGTCGACGATCGACTCGCGCTGGGCCTGGGTCAGGGCCTTGCCCTGGGCGTGGGTCACGTGCGCGTCGTTGGCCTGGGTGGCGAGATCCTGCGCGATGGTCTGGCCGGGGGCGTTCTCGCGGCCGTCCCACATGATCGTGCTGTCGAACTTGAGGTTGGTGGTCGGCGGCGGGCGGCGGAACAGCGACAGGTCCGCGGCGGTCGCGTGGTGATAGGGGTCGTCCACCGCGATCAGGTCGAACTCGGCGTTGGCCGGGATCGGCAGGTGGATCCGGATCAGGCCCTTGGTGAGCAACTGGCTGTAGGCCTGGCGCCGCTTGGCCAGGGTCGAGACGTCGGCGTCGGGCGAGTTGGAGCCGTCGACCGTGCGGAACACCGCCGACAGGCCGAAGCCGTCGTCGAACTTGCCGCCGTCGGTGGCGTCGAACACGGTCTGGAGCTGCCGCGGGGTGATCGTCCAGCCCGAGGTCGGCACGTGGCAGCTGACGCAGCGCCGGCCGTTGGTGCCGAGGTCCTGGAAGAACTCGTTGTTGAGGTCGATGAAGCCATGCGAGCTCACGGTCGTGAACACGCCAGTCGGATCGCCGACCGGGACGTTGTTGGGGAGCCGGTTGTGCCGGTCATCACCATGGCGGGCGAACACGGCGTCGAGGTCGCTCGCGGCGGTCGACTCGTCCATCATGTTGCCGTCGCCGGTGCTGTCATCCGCGACATCGTTGGTATCGCTCGCGTCGCTTCCATCCACCGCGCAGCCGTCAACGCTCGCGAGGAGGGCAACCAGCATCACAACTTTGCGCGTCTTCATGCCTGGCGCTTTTGCACCTGCCGCGCCAGGTCAGACATCATCTAATATATTGATATCAAAGGGAAGATACTCCGGATTGGCCGGTTCTGTGGCAGGCCATGGGTGCACCCCTGGTGGTCCAGGGGCCCTCTGTTCAGAGCCGGGGCCTGGTACGAACTGTTTCGCCGGAACCGGACCGCCCGTCCCGCTTTCGTGACAGAGCCGCGTGCGAGCTCAGACGCCGGCCAGCGAGGGCTCCAGCCGCTCGTAGCCTTGCTCCGCCGCCCACAGGTCGAGCGACAGCGAGCACAGGTCGTCGACCTCGGGGATCACGCGGCCGTCGAGCGTCATGTCGATCGCCTTGACGTAGCGCTGGCAGGCATCGCAGGCCTCGATGCGAACCGCGGGGTGGCGCTCGGTCTGGAACACCGCGAGCTTGGTCGGCTCGGTCTGGCCGCACCCGGCGCAGGCGATGCGATCGAGGGGGCGTTCGGCGCCGCAGATCCCGCAGCCGAGCAGACGCTGGGGCGCCTCATCTCCGGATCCGGAGCGCCGCCACGCGATCCACGGCGGGCCGCCGCACGACCGACAGGCGCCGTACAGCGGTGGGCCCTTGGCCGGCTCGGGAGTGACACCGGCGGCGGCGAGCGTCTCGGCGTAGGGCCGGAGCAGCGCGCGAGAGAGATAGTCGGTTCGCCCGGCGCGCGGGCCTCGCCACCAGGCGAGCAGGCGATCGGCCCGGGTCTCGACCGCGCCGTCGCGGCGCTCCTTGCGGAACACCTCGGCCTCGACCTGCAGCCCCGGTGGCCCGCTGTCCCGCGCGTAGCGTGCGATGACGTCGAGCTCGCGGAGGAAGCCGCCGAGATCGCGCTCGAGCGAGCCGCTCGGAGTGCCGCCGGCGGCGAGCGCGGTGGCGACCTTGGCCTGCGCCCGGTACAGCCCCGCCGCGAACTCCAGTGGCGCGGCGTTGATCGAGTCCCGCGCGAGCAGCGCCGCCCGGGCCGCCCGCCGCTCCAGCGCGTCGGCGACCGAGGCGTCGCGATGCAGCCAGCTACTTCTGGACGTCATGCGTGCCGGCGCCGGCGGAGCCCGCGCCGCTGGCCGGGTCGCCCGGGTCGCCCCGGTCACCCCGGTCACCAGTGACATCGCGATACCAGCGCGGGTGGTGCAGCTTGGCCCACGCCTTGGTGACCGTGCCGCGCGTCATCGAGCGGAACGTGCCGGGCAGCGCCGCGGTGCCGAGGTAGATGTGCCCGACGATCGCGACGGCGAACAGGATGAAGCCGCCGTCGTGGAGCACCCAGGCGAGATCGGGCAGCGGGCGGGCGAGCTCGCGCGGGAACCACAGCACCAGGCCGGTCGCGACCAGCACGAGGGCGAGCACCGTGACCAGCAGGAAGAACAGCTTCTGGCCGCCGTTGTACTTGCCGACGTCGGGATCCTCGCCGGTATGCCGCATGTAGGCCAGGGCCTTGGGGCCGAGCCAGCCCCAGTCCTGCTTCTGCATCCGCATGTCCTTGACCCACGCGATGAACATCGCCAGCGTGGCCGCGACGAACGCGATGCCGAACCACGGGTGCAGCCAGCGGCAGACCGACAGGCCGCCGAACAGGCCCGCCATCCAGCCGAAGATCGGCGTCCAGATCGGCATGCCGCTGAGCAGCGCGCCGAAGAACCCGATCGCCGTCGTCCAGTGAATGATCCGCGTCGACAGCCGGTGGCGGACGATGTGGTCGCCGATCACCTTGTCCTCGGGACCGGACGACGTCGGCTGCGCGTCGAGCTCCTTCGTGGCGGGCTCGCTCGGGCCGAACTTCACGAAGTGGCCGAGCACCGCGCCGATCGAGCCGGCCAGCGCGAGCAGGCCGATCGGCCGGAGCAGCTTGCGGCTGATCCACGCGGCCGCCGGCACGTGCGGGTCGGCGGGCAGGCCGTACCACTCGGGGTGATCGGCGTGGGCGAGCACGGTGACGACCGTGGTGCCGCCGACACCGGGCGGATCGTACAGCCCGGCCTCGGCGCTGCCGTTGGCCTTGAGCGTCGCGACCCGCTGCTGGCCGAGCGCGAGCATGTCCTCCTTGGTGCCGAACTGCAGGCACCCGGTCGGGCACGCCTTGACGCACGCGGGCTCGATGCCGACGCTGACGCGGTCGACGCACAGCGTGCACTTGGACATCTTGCCGGTCTCGGCGTGGAACCGCGGCACGTCGAACGGACAGCCGGTGGCGCACAGGCCGCAGCCGATGCACGAGTCCGGGTTGACGTCGACGATGCCGTTCTCGTACTGCACGATCGCGCCGGGCGCCGGGCACGCCTTGAGGCAGCCCGGATCGGCGCAGTGCATGCACTGGTCCTTGCGCATCAGCCAGGACAGCGTGCCGTTGCGCTCTTCCTCGCGGAACTTGATCAGGTTCCAGAAGTTGGCGTCGAGCGTCGGCATCGTCTGGTACGTGCCGGTCTGCCTGGTCGACACCAGCTGCAGGTCGTTCCATTCCTGGCACGCGACCTCGCAGGCCTTGCAGCCGATGCAGGTCGTGGTGTCGATGAACTTGGACACCACCGGCAGGCTACGGATGCCGGTGCTCTCGCCGCGCAGCGCCGCCGAGCGCTGCCGGATCTCCAGCTGAGGAGCGTTGCTCATGGGTACCTCCTCAGGCCTTCTCGAGTTGGACCAGGAACGCCTTGTACTCGGGCGTCCAGGTGTTGGCGTCCATCGCGGACGGGGTCAGCAGGTTGGCCAGCGGCCCGGTGTGGCCCTTGTCGCCGGCGAAGCCCCAGTGGATCGGGAATCCGACCTGCCAGACGTCCTTGCCGTCGATCTTGAGCGTGGGCAGCCGCTTGGTCACCATGGCGACGCCCTGGATCTCGCCGCGCGCCGAGCGCAGCTTGATCTGGCTGCCGTTGGTGATCCCCTTCTGCTGGGCCAGCGCCTCGGGCACCTCGATGAAGAACCCGGGCTGGATCTCGTTGAGCTTGCCGGCCGCGTGGTGCTGGGTCCAGTAGTGGAAGTGCTCGGTCAGCCGGTAGGTGGTGCAGACGATCGGGAAGTCCTCCCGCTTGCCGTACTTGTCCTTGTCGGTCGAGAACCGCTTGGAGACCGGGTTGGACGTGGTCTTGGGGTGCAGCGGGTTGTCGATCGGCGCCTCGACCGCCTCGTAGTGCTCGGGGAACGGTCCGTCGGCGAGCACCGGCGAGTACAGCCGGCCGACGCCTTCGGGCAGCATGATGAATGCGCCGAACTGGCCGGGCGGCGAGTCCGGCTTGATGTCGGGCACGTCGCCGACCCAGGCCTGGCCGTTCCATTTGATGCCGACTCGCTTGGGATCCCACGGCGCGCCGCTGGCATCCGCCGACGCGCGGTTGTACATGACCCGCCGGTTGGACGGCCACGAGTAGCCCCAGGTGTGGAACATGCCGAGGCCGGTCGGATCGGCCGTGCTGCGGCGCTGCGCGTTGTTGCCGGCCTCGGTGAACACGCCCGAGTGCAGCCAGTTACCGCACATCGTCGAGCCGTCATCGCGCAGCTCGCCATAGCCCGCGACCTGCTGGCCGGCGGGCCGGATCACCTTCGTCGGGTCCTTGGGATCGGCGAGGTCGGTGAGCGCCCTGCCGTTGATCTCCTTGAGCACGTCGCTCAGGTCGGGGTTGGCCGGGTTGGCGTACGACCACGACACGTTGAGCACCGGATCGGGGAACTTGCCGCCGTCCGTCTTGTAGAGATCGCGCACCGCCAGGACCAGGCGCGCGACGATCTCCTGGTCGGACTTCGCCTGCCCGGGCGGCTCGACCGCCTTCCACTTCCACTGCATCCAGCGCGCGGAGTTGGTGAACGTGCCGTCCTTCTCGGCGAACGACGCCGCCGGCAGCAGGTAGACCTCGGTCTGGATCTGGTTCGCCGGCGGCCCCTCGTACTCGGCCGGCGCCTTCCAGAACTGGGCGGTCTCGGTCTCGACGTTCTCGACGACGACCAGCCACTTGAGCTTGGCCAGCGCGGCCACCATCTTCTTGGAGTTGGGGCCGGTGCCGACCGGGTTCATGCCGAAGCTGAGGAAGCCCTCCGGGACGGGCTCGTCGCCCCCGGCGCGCTTCGACGTCCCCTTGTACATGTCGTCGAAGATGAACATCCACGAGTAGTTGCCGTCGATCTTGGGCAGCCACGCGTAGCCGAACTCGTTCTCGGCGGTCGCCTTGTCGCCCCACGTCGCCTTGAGCAGCGAGACCATGAACTTGGGCGTGTTGCTCCAGTAGTTCATCGACGGCCACGCCGCCTTGTTCAGCGTGGTCGGCGTGGTCGCCTCGTTGTACTGCGCGAGGGTCTGCCACGGCCCGGTCGGCGTCTTGAGGTACCCCGGGATGATCTCGAAGGTGCCCGCCATGTCGGTGGCACCCTGGATGTTGGAGTGGCCGCGGAACGCGTTGACGCCACCGCCCGGCCGGCCGACGTTGCCGAGCAGGAGCTGCAGCATCGCCGCCGCGCGGATGATCTGGACGCCGGTCGAGTGCTGGGTCCAGCCCAGCGCGTAGGTGATGGTGCCGACCTTCTCCGCGTTGCCGGTCGAGGTCACCATCTCGGCGACCTTGAGGAACGCGTCCCTGGGCGTGCCGCAGATCCGCTCGACCATCTCCGGCGTGTAGCGCTCGACGTGCTTCCTGAGCAGCTGGAACACGCAGCGCTCGTTGCTCAGCGTCGGATCGACGCTGTACGCCTTGGTCGCCTCGTCGGGCGAGTACCCCCAGCTGGTCTTGTCGTACTCCTTCTTCTCCGGATCGAAGCCGGAGAACAGGCCATCCTCGACCTTGAACTCGTACTTGTCGTTGATGATGTACGAGGCGTTGGTGTGGAGCTTGACGTAGTCCTCGTGATAGCGCTTCTTTTCAATGGCGTACCGGATGATCCCGAGCAGGAACGCGATGTCGGTGCCGGGCCGGATCGGCGCGTAGAAGTCCGCGACCGCGGCCGTGCGCGTGAACCGGGGATCGACGGCCACCAGCTTGGCGCCGCGCCCGCGGCGCGCCTCCATGAACCACTTGAAGCCGACGGGATGATTCTCCGCAGGGTTCCCCCCCATGGCCAGGATGACATCCGCATTCTTGATGTCGACCCAGCCATTGGTCATCGCCCCGCGGCCAAACGTGGCGGCCAAACTGGCCACCGTGGGACCGTGTCAAACACGGGCCTGGGTATCTCGATATGGCACTCCCCAGGACGTCAGCGCTTTCCACTGCAGGAAGTTGAACTCGTTGGTGTCGGTGCAGCCGCCGATCCACGCGATCCCGGGCGTGCGATTGACGGTCTCGCCCTTGGCGTTCTTCTCGCGGAACGTGCTGTCGCGCGTGGCCTTGACGTGCTTGGCGATCCCCGCGATCGCCTCGTCCCACGAGATGTCTTCCCACTTGTCGCTGCCGGGTCGGCGGACCTGTGGCCTGGTGAGCCGGTTGGCGTGGTGGATATCGCCCTTGAGCGCCGCGCCCTTCGGGCACAGGCTGCCGCGGCTGATCGGATGATCAGGATCGCCTTCGACGTGAACCACCGCCGGGGTGACGTTCTTCGCCTTGTCGCCGAGGGTGTGGATGATGACCCCACACGAGACTGCACAGTACGGGCATGTACTACGCGTCTCGGTCGTCTTGGCGATCTTGAGCTCGCGCATCTCGGCGCGAGCACTCTTCAGATCGAAACCAAGCGCGGCACCGCCGCTCACGACCGCCCCGAGTTTGAAGAACGTCCGGCGATTCACGGGACACCTCCAGCGTTTCGAGCATCAGGTCACAGTGCCCCGTTGGTTGTCAAGCCGTTGTAACGAAAGACACCGTCGTCCGCGGGTAGGTATCGATCTCGATCGCACGACGCGGTGCGCTGCAGGATCGCCACGGAAGCGCAGCTCCGGACCGCGCCGCGGCACCGCTTCGACTCCCGGGCTGGCGTTCCGCATCCGGCTCGCCCTCGCAGCGCCGCCCGGGTCGCGCGGCACCCTGCGCCCGCGGCCGGTGGCGGGGGCCGTCGCGCAACCGCCCCGGCGCCGCTCGGAATCCGGCCGGCGCAGCATGAAGCGGCGCGGCACGAAACCTGCGTGGGGGACATCGCCATGCCTGAACGGTTTGCAGAGAGCGAACGGTTTGCGCGCGATGCCGCGGGGCGCGCAGATCCAGCAGGGAACGCCGCCGCGGCGCAAAACACGGCGACCCGCGTGGAGCCGAAACCCTCGCAGTTCAAGACGCTCGACGCCAACGAGGCGGTCGCGCGGATCGCCTACCGGCTGAGCGAGGTCATCGCGATCTATCCGATCACGCCGGCGTCCGCGATGGGCGAGCACGCCGACGCGTGGGCGGCCGAGGGTCGGGCCAACCTGTGGGGCACCGTCCCCGATGTGGTCGAGATGCAGTCCGAGGCCGGCGCGGCTGGCGCGGTCCACGGCGCGCTGCAGACCGGCGCGCTGGCGACCACGTTCACCGCGTCGCAGGGCCTGCTGCTCATGCTCCCCGACCTGTTCAAGATCGCCGGCGAGCTCACCGCGTTCTGCCTGCACGTCGCGGCGCGCACGATCGCGACCCACGCGCTGTCGATCTTCGGCGACCACTCCGACGTGATGGCCGCGCGCACGACCGGCCTGGCGCTGCTCGCCTCGGGCTCGGCGCAGGAGGCCCAGGACCTCGCGGCGATCGCGCACGCCGCGACGCTGACCGCGCGGATCCCGTTCCTGCACTTCTTCGACGGGTTCCGCACCTCGCACGAGATCACCAAGGTCGAGCTGCTCGGCGATGACGCGCTGCGCGGGCTGCTCGACGAGGCCGCGATCGCCGCGCATCGCCACCGCGCGCTCGACCCCGATCGCCCGGTGATCCGCGGCACGTCGCAGAACCCCGACGCGTACTTCCAGGCCCGCGAGGCGATCGAGCCGTTCTACGCCGCGTGCCCGGGGATCGTCGAAGCGGCGATGACGCGGTTCGCCGAGCTCACCGGCCGGCGCTACCGGCTGTTCGACTACGCCGGCCACCCCGAGGCCGAGCGCGTGATCGTGATGATGGGCTCGGGCGCCGAGTGCGCGCACGAGACCGTCGACCACCTGGTCGCGCGCGGCGAGCGGGTCGGCGTGGTCAAGGTCCGGCTGTACCGGCCGCTGTCGCTCCGCCACCTGCTGGCGGCGCTGCCGGCCAGCGCGCGCGACATCGCGGTGCTCGACCGCACCAAGGAGCCCGGGTCGATCGGCGAGCCGCTGCTGCTCGACGTCACCCAGGCGCTGGTCGAGGCGGTCGCGACCGGCGAGCGGGCGAGCCTGCCGCGCGTGATCGGCGGCCGCTACGGCCTGTCATCGAAGGAGTTCACCCCGGCGATGGTCGCCGCGGTGTTCGACGAGCTCGGCCGCGCCGCGCCGCGCCGGCGGTTCACCGTCGGCATCCGCGACGACGTCTCGCAGTCGTCGCTGGCCTGGGACCCCGAGCTCGACATCGAGCCCGACGACGTGTCGCGCGCGGTGTGCTTCGGGCTGGGCTCGGACGGCACGGTGTCGGCCAACAAGGCGACGATCAAGATCATCGGCGAGCACACCGGCGGGTTCGCCCAGGGCCACTTCGAGTACGACTCCAAGAAGTCGGGCTCGACGACGATCTCGTACCTGCGGTTCGGTCCGCGGCCGATCCGCTCGACCTACCGGATCCGGAGCGCCCAGCTGGTCGCGATCCACGACCCCGAGGCGCTGGAGCGCCGCGACGTGCTGGCCGCGGCGGCGCACGGCGCGACCGTGCTGGTCAACACGCCGGTCCCGGCCGACCGGGTGTGGGACGCGCTGCCCCGCGAGGTCCAGGATGCGCTGATCGCGCGGCGCTGCCGGCTGTTCGTGATCGACGGCTACAGCGTCGCCGAGCGCGCCGGGCTCGGCCGCCGGATCAACATCGTCATGCAGGCCTGCTTCTTCGCGCTGTCGAAGGTGCTGCCGATCGACGAGGCGCTCGGCCACATCCGGGACAGCATCGAGGCCGCGTTCGGCAAGCGCGGCCCCGAGGTGGTCAAGCGCAACCTCGCCGCGCTCGACGCCACGCTCGCGGCCCTGCGCGAGGTCGCCGTGCCCGCGGCCGCGACCAGCGAGCGCCGCCGGCCGCCGATCGTGCCCCCGGCCGCACCCGACTTCGTGCAGCGAGTGACCCGGCTGATCCTCGAGGGCCGCGGCGACGAGCTGCCGGTCAGCGCGTTCCCTCCCGACGGGACCTGGCCGACCGGCACCAGCAAGTTCGAGAAGCGCGCGATCGCGCTCGACATCCCGATCTGGCAGCCCGACATCTGCATCCAGTGCAACTTCTGCTCGATGATCTGCCCGCACGCGGCGATCCAGACCCGGGTGTTCGCCCCCGAGGCGCTGGCCGGCGCCCCCGCCGGCTTCCGCGCGCAGCCCGAGCGGATGGACAGGACGCACACGGGCATGCAGTTCACCGTGCAGGTCGCGCCCGAGGACTGCACCGGCTGCGGCCTGTGCATCGAGGTCTGCCCGGCCAAGGACAAGAAGCAGCCGCGCCGCAAGGCGCTGATGTCCGAGCCGCTCGCCGCCCACCGCGAGGTCGAGCGCGCGTCGTTCGCGTTCTTCGAGACCATCCCGTCGGCGCCGCTCGACGGCCTCAAGATCGACAAGCGCACGGCGGTGCTCCGGCTGCCGCTGTTCGAGTTCTCCGGCGCCTGCGCCGGCTGCGGCGAGACCCCGTACCTCCGGCTGTTGACCCAGCTGTACGGCGATCGCCTCGTGATCGCCAACGCGACCGGCTGCTCGTCGATCTACGGCGGCAACCTGCCGACCACGCCGTACACCACCGACCGCCACGGCCGCGGTCCGGCGTGGTCCAACTCGCTGTTCGAGGACAACGCCGAGTTCGGCCTCGGCATGCGGCTGTCGCTCGACATCCACGCCGGCCAGGCCCGCGCGCTGCTCACCCGGCTCGCGCCGCGGCTGCCCGGCGCGCTGGTCGAGGGCCTGCTGTCGCCGCCCGGCGACGACGCCTGGATCACCGCGCAGCGCGACCGGCTCGCCGAGCTCGCGCGCGCGCTCGACCGCGATGACTTGTCTGATGCCGCCGCGCTGGCCGGGCTCGCCCGCCACCTCGTACCGCGCAGCCTGTGGATCGTGGGCGGCGACGGCTGGGCCTACGACATCGGCTACGGCGGGCTCGACCACGTGCTGGCGTCGAACC
>JBGQCL010000255.1:0-16911 GCA_041495365.1 Kofleriaceae bacterium
CTTGTTGGCGCGTGCATCGACGGCGCCCGGCGATGTGGGATCGCCGGCGAGCTTGTCGGTGACGTCGAGCATGAGTGTGAATGAGAAGGATTCGCTGGGGACGCCCTGGACGCCCAGCGGGTTGCCGCCCGTCGTGGCCGGCAGCGGCTGCGTCCAGTTGTGGCGGAGCGTCTCGGGGTTGAACTGAAAGATGATGACGTTCGGCACCGAGGTGGCGAACGCCGACTTGAACTCGACCAGCGCGGCTTTCATCATGAAGCCCTCGCCAGCGCGTACAGCATCTCTGCGGCGATCCGCCGCGCCATCGACTCGAGCGACTCGCCGGGATGGCGCGCGACGCTCACCTGCAGGCGCTCGAGCGCGAGCCCGGTGGCGGGCGCGTCGGCTGCGGCCAGGCAGGTCGTGACCAGCGCGGCCAGCCGGTGAGCCTCGGGCGCGGTGAGCCCGGGCAGGCGAAGGGTCAGGCGCTCGACGTGCAGGTCCACGGTCATGCCTCCAGGTCACCGGCGCGGATCGCGACGCCGCGCTTGGCCAGCTCGCGCCTCGCGGCGCGCACGATGTGGGGCATGCCGATCCGCGCGCCCTCGCTGTGGGCGAGGAACGCGGCGCCCATCGCGGCCGCCTTGATGTCGGCGCCGGTCAGCTCGAGCCGCTGCGCGAGCGTGTCCCAGTCGATGGCGTCGAGCAGCGCCTCGCCGCCGGGCGCGCGCTCGGGCAGGGCCAGCTGCCACAGGGTCCGGCGCTCGACGACGCCCGGCGGCAGGAAGTCCACGATGAACCGGATCCGGCGCACGAACGCCGAGTCGATGTCGCCGCGGCGGTTGGAGGCGAGCACCGTGATGCCCTCGAACTGCTCGATCCGCTGCAGGAGGTAGTCGATCTCGATGTTGGCGAACCGATCGTGGGCGTTCTTGACCTGCATGCGCTGGCCGAACAGCGCGTCGGCCTCGTCGAAGAACAGCAACACGTTGGCGCGCTCGCACGCATCGAACACCTGGCGCAAGTTCTTCTCGGTCTCGCCGATGTACTTGCTCATCACGCCGGCGAGATCGACGCGGTAGATCTCCATGCCGAGCGAGCGCGCGAGCACCTGCGCCGCCATGGTCTTGCCGGTGCCGCTCGGGCCCGCGAACAGGGCGGCGATGCCGCGGCCCATCGGGCACAGCTCGCCGAACCCCCAGTCCTCGTACACCGGCCCGCGCAGCCGGGCCTGTGCCTCGAGCTCGTCGAGGTGGCGGCGCACCGACGGCGGCAGGACCAGGTCGTCCCACTGGTACGGGCGAGGCAGCCGCGACACCAGCGCGGCCGAGTCGACCCGCAAGGTCGCGCGACACGCGTCCATCACCGCCTCGGCGCCGGCAGGCGCAGCCGCCGCGGCGCGCACGATGTCGGCGGGCAGGAGCGGCCACTCGAGCACCGGCGCCGGCACGATGTCGTCGGACAGCCGCGACCACAGGGCGAGGCGCGCGGCCCGGGTCAACGGCGGCAGGCGCACGGTGCGGCGCGCGACGCCGTCGTCGCTCGGGTGGCCGGGTGCACCGGTGGTGGTGCCGAACCACGCCAGCGGCGCTCGCCAGGCCGCGTCGCGCCAGGCGACGGGCGGCGCGGCGTCGGCGTCGTGCCAGTACACGGCGGCGCGCAGGAGGCGCGCGGTCCGTGTCACCTGGATCAGCGCCTCGCCCGCCGCCGCCGCGTCGATCCCGGGCCCCATCAGCCGCCCGGCGTCGGCGATCACCAGCGGGATCAGGAGCTCGTCGCAGAGCTGGGTGGCGAGCGCGCGCTTGCCGGCGCCCAGCGGGCCGACGATCGCGATCTCGAGCGATGGGCCACCCTCGCGCGCCAGCGCGCGGACGAACCCGGTGATCGTCGCGAGCTCGGCCGGGTAGAGGCAGCGAGCCGGGTCGGGGACCGACGGCACCACCAGCCGCACCGCACCGGCGAGCCGCGGGTCGATCGAGATGCCGCGCAGGAGGCAGCTCGCCATGTGGGGATCGGCGAGCCACGGCGCGGTGATCGACCACGGGCTGGCGTGGGCCTCGGCCGGCCGCGCCATCCGCCAGCGCAGGAGGCCGGAGTCGGGGCCGATCCGCGTGGTCGCCGGCCACTGGAACAGCTGCTGGGCGAGCCACGGCGTCGGCAGGTGGCTGGTCGCGTCGTCGTGGAGGTAGCCGATCACGCGGCACAGCCATGGATCGGCCTCGATCGCGACCGTCAGGGTCAGCAGGTCGACCTCGGCGTCGCCGAGCGCGAAGTCGCTGCGGAGCCGGGCGAGCAGCTCGTCCGCTGCGGTCGCGCGGTCGGCGTCGTCGATGGCCGCGGCCAGCGCGGCCGCCGCCGGATCGCTTGCATAGAATGCGCGCTCGGCGCGGCCAGCCAGGGCCGCGTCGGCGAGGATGCGGTCGACCTCGTCGTGTGAGATCGCGAGGCCCATCGCGCCCGCGGTCTCGGGCGCCCACTGATTGCGCAGCCACAGGACGCGACGGCGGGCGCGCAGGCGGATGCGGGTCAGGAACGCCGGCTCCCACGCCGGCGCGTCGTCGCCACAGATCGGCGCGATCATCTCGACCGGCCTCGCGGCGGGCGATGCGCCGCTCATGGCACGACCAGCACGACCGGCATCGTGGTCCGGCCCGCCGCCGCCCGCACGTAGAGGAGCCAGTGGCCGCGCGCGGTGCCAGCCGGGACGCGGACCGCGAGCGTGGTCGGGTCGACCACGCGGAACTCGCCCGGCGCGGGCGTGGCCGCCGCGGTCTCGGCGAGCGCCGCCGCGCGCAGGTACACTTGCGGCGCACCGGCGACGAAGCCGGCCTCGGGGATCACGATGGTCGCGACGCCGTCGGAGCCGGCCGTGACCGTGGCCCGGATCTGCCCGGGCACCGCCTCGAGCTCGGGCGGGACCAGGACGCGGGCCGGTACCTTCGGCGGCGGCGGCTCGAGGAAGATCACGCTCGCACGGTAGACCGCCGACAGGCGCACCGGGCTGGCGATCGACTGCCACAGGCGACTGATCTCGTCGATCGATTGGGGTTCGAGCGTGAGCGTGAAGTCGATCGCGCCGGCATCTCCGACCCGCGCCGTGACCAGGGGATTCTCGTGGAAGCACTTGAAGGCGATGCTCATCGCCTGCTGCTCGTGGACGTACGACGCCGCTTCGTACGCGGTGAGCAAGTAGTAGAGCGTGAGCGACAGCGGCTGCTCCGGGATCCGCTGGGCGCTGCCGCCGGTCGGGTAGGTGTTGCGCTGGAACCGGTCGGCGGTGACGTGGAACAGGTAGACGCTGACCTGGCAGCCTTCGTGCGTGACGCGGGCGGCATCGGGTGCGAGACCGGTGAAGTTGATGGCGAACGTGTGGTCCCGCCACAGGTCTGACGTCGGCAGGTAGGCGTTCAGCTGCTGGATCAGCTGATCGGTCACGATGGAGAGGTCGAGCAGGCCGAGCGTCATGGCGATCAGCTCTGGCGAAGCCCGATGGTGGACGTGAGGCCGCGCGCCAGCGGACCGCTGGGCGCCGGGCTCACCGCGGTCGGACGGGTGACGGCCGGCGGCGCCATCGGCTCGGCCGGCGGGAGGATCTGGACCTCGACCGACCCGATGTGGATCCCGGTGAACGGCGCGGCGTCCGGATCGGTCGCAGCGCGAGGGCGAGCCGCCGGGGGTGCGGCGGCGGTCACCGGCGAGCCCGGGCGGCGAGCCCTCGGTTCGGCCGGTGGCTGGACCGACGGCGCTCGCTCGCGCGGCGCTGTCACCACCGGCGCGCGCGGCGCGGGCACCACCGGCGCGCGTGGGTCGATCGCCGGACGCGGCGGAGCGCTCGAGCTGCGGCGGTCGAGTTGCTCGCGCGCGGATGCGTCCGGCGGCGCAGGGCGGCGCACGGCGGCGGGCGCGCCGTCGACCGTCGGGTCGGGCGGCGCCGCGCGCTCGGGCTCGGCGCGGACCGCTGCGCTCGTGTCGCTACGCTCCTCGGAAGCGGCCCAGCGTATCGCCGCGGCGAGCGCGATCGCGAGCGGATCCGGCGCGATCGGGACGCCGCCGCGGAGCACCGCCGATCGGCGCGGTGTCACGGCCGGCGGGCTCGGGGTGGGCGGCGCCGTGCTCGCGGGCGCGCCCCTCGCGGGCGCGGCGGCCGTCGCATCGGTCACGGCGCTCGCGGGCGCGGCGGCCGTCGCGATCCGGTCGTCGCGAACGCTCGGCCGGTCTGCGCCGTCGTCCGGCGCCGCGTGCGCCAGCGGCTCGGCCGCCACCGCCGTGGCGGCGCCCGCCGGTGCCTGCGCACCGTCGAGCTCGGGCGTGCGCGCCGACACCACCGGCCAGCCCGGCGCCGCGTCGTCCACCGGCGTCACTGGATACGGCCGCCGCCGCGGACGCAGCGCCCCCGGCGTGTCGAGGACCGCGCGGCGCGCGATCTGCTGGAGGTACGTGCCGCGCGCCATCTAGCTGCTCGTCCTGTCTCGCCGAGCGTGCTCGGCGGCGAGCTCGGCGTAGCGGGCGCGCCGCACCCCGGGCAGCGCCAGGATCTCCGCCTCGGACCAGTGGAAGCGGTGCGCGATCGCGCAGACGTCGTCGTACACGTACGCCGCCTGCTCGCGCAGCTCGCGTAGCGTGTACTGCACCGGATCGAAGCGCGCGGTCACCGGCGCGCCGCACCCCGGGCAGGTGCCCTCGAGCTCGCCGTACAGGCTCGGCGCCATCGCCTCCATCGTCGCCTCGACCCGATCGCGCGTGGCGCCAGCGACGTCCGGCGGGCGGACGCAGCGCTCCTGCAGCGCTGCCTCGGGATCCGGCGCGTGCGCGATCGCGAGCTGATCGGCGGCGCGCGGGATGCGGAACTCGACGTCGGCGTCCTCGAGCCGGTACCAGCCGTCGTCGCCGACCGGCACCACGCCGGCGAGCACCTCCACCCGGTGATGCGCGACGTAGGCGGCGATCGAGAACGTGATGTCGACCCGCGCCTGACACGTCGGGCAACGCGCCTCGGCGTTCACCACGTCGCCGAGGATCCGCTGGCGGAGGCGGAGCAGCAGCACGTCGATGTCGCCGACCGGTAGCGTCGCCGGATCGAGCGGCGCGCCGTCGCGGTCGTCGGCGATCCGGGCGAGCAGGGCGAGCGCCATCCCGAGGTCCGGCCGACCGGCCTCGAGCAAGAGGACGTCGTCGGCGCCGACCGGGAACCGCAACGCGACGTCCAGCTGCGCTACCGGGAGCCGCACGATCGCCGCGTCACGGGTTCTTCTCATCGGGCTCCGTGACCGAGTCGTCGTGCTCCCAGCCCTCGTTCTCGAGCTTGATGTGCTCGAGCGCGACCGCGTTGCCACCAGCATCGAGGTCGGGCAGCGCCTGGTACTCCGAGACCCAGCACTTGTGGACCGTGTACTGGTGCACCGCCTGGCCGGCCTCGTTGTGCAGCACGATCCGCACCTCGCGGCGCAGATCGGCGAGCCGCGACCGCGGCTGGCCCTTGTCGAGCACCTGGGCGGCGTTGGCCCACTGCTCGAAGTCGTCGTCGTGGGTGACGCCGCGCTCGAGCGTGATCGGCTCGTACTTGGTGCGCCCGATCCCCTTCGCGATGACCGGGTTGCCACCCTCCTTGTACTCGATCACGTCGGACGTGCGCTTCAGGCCCGTGACCTTGGCGACGCCGGCCGCCGGGCTGGTCGACGTCCCGAAGTAGACGAGGAAGCGGTAGTTCTTGTACGGGTCGAAGCGGTTGACGTTGATCGTGAACGGCTTGGTCATGCGCGACTCCTGACTAGGCCTGGGCCTGGCCGGCGAGCTGGGCGATCTTGATGATCACGAACTC
Source organism: Kofleriaceae bacterium (assembly GCA_041495365.1). Classification (GTDB taxonomy): domain Bacteria; phylum Myxococcota_A; class Polyangia; order Haliangiales; family Haliangiaceae; genus JABFXX01. Next base: position 5,798 of record JBGQCL010000255.1, read on the forward strand.
GGCGGGCTTGAGCGGCCGGAACCCGACCACGATGTTCACGATGCCGCGCGCCACGTCGTCCTCGGTGGTCGTGGTGCGATCGCACTTCACCTGGAACGCCTCGCTCGGCGTGCTGCCGGCGAACGCCGACTGCCGGAACAGCGACAGCATGAAGCTCTCGATGGTGATCCGGATCGCGGTCCACAGCGGCACGTCGTTGGGCTCGAACACCACCCAGGTGAGGTTGCGCACGAGCGACTGTTCGATGAACAGCGCGGTCCGCCGCACTGGCACGTAGCGCCACTGCTCGAACGCCGGATTCTTGGCCACGATGGTGCGGGCGCCCCACACCACCGGCCCGATGTTGGGGAACGAACGCACCACGTTGATGCCGGCCTGGTTCAGGGTGCCCTGGCGCATGTCGACCATCCGCCCCTCGTCGACCACCCCCGTGGTGTTGAGGATCGTGGTCTCGAGCCCGGCCGGCGCCTTCCACACGCCGCGGTTGGTGTCGGTGCGCGCGTAGATGCCCGCCACGAAGCCGCTGGGCGGCAGGTGGATGGTGTGCCCGGTCACCGGATCGAGGGACTTCAGGTACGGGAAGTACAGCGCTCCGTTGGGGCCCTTCGGCACGACGTCGCTGGCGACCAGCTCCTCGATCAGCGGTAGGCCGGCGGTGCCCATGCCGTCGGCGGACGCGTCCTCGGGCGGATCCATGATGAAGAACGCCCGCTTGTCGGCGGCGAAGTGGAGCCCGGCGCTCCAGATCGCGCTGTCGGCCACGCCGGGGATGACCAGCAAGTTGAAGATGTCGACCTTGTCGAGCGAGCCCTCGGGCGCGAACATCTCGAGGAAGTCGGCGGCGTGGAACGTGGTCGGGTCGGCGAACGGAGCCGTCATCGCGACCACGTCGACCGACTGCTGCGCGCCGGTGATGGTGAAGGTCGCCGGATAGGCGGTGCCCGCCGGCCCCGACGGGGCGACCGACACCAGCCGCGACGACGCGAGGCGCGTGGCGACGAAGTCCTTGTGGGCGGCGGCCGCCGCGGTGGCCCCGACCTTGATCGCCCGGTAGGTCTCCACCTGCGAGCCGTAGGTGACGAGCAGATCGGTGGTGTCGGGGGCGGCCAGCGGCCGGCGGATGGTGACCGTGATCGGGCTATCCTCGTCGGTAAGCTGCTTGCCGGTGAACACCAGCCCGCTCAGCGCCGGGCTGACCGCGCCGGTGATCTCCTCGGGCGTGGGCGCGGGCGTGACGGTCGGGTCAGTGTTGTGGTAGTGCGGCTGGAGTCCGACCACGTAGGCGTCGGAGCCGCCGTTCATGAAGAACTGGGTCACCGCGTAGCCGACGTCCGACTTGCCGAGAACGGCGTTGTTGTACAGGCCGCCGAAGATCGTCTCGAAGTCGGTGACATTGAAGATCCGGATCGCCTGCTTCCACAGGCCCTTCGCGGCGCAGTCGCCCTGGAGCGGGTGGACGTAGCCGACGAACACGGTGATCGCGGTGGGCGCGGGCGTGATCGAGTGGGTCGAGCTCGGCAGCTCTTCGATGTACAGACCGGGGTAGCTCGGGTTGACCGGCATACGTTCTCCTCGGGTGACGGCGGGGATCGACGGGCGAGCGGCACTATCCGCCGGCGACCAAGGTCGCGGTGGCGGGCGTGGCGGGCACCAGCGCGGCGCCGCCGCCGAGGCCGACGGTGCCCGCCACCGGCAGCTTGTAGCCACCCGGCGGCGGCGGCGGCGTGATGGTGACGCCGAACGCCAGGAGCGCGGGGAGGCCGGTCAGGGTGTTGTTGAGGTCGGCGAGCCTGACCCCCAGCACCGTCTTGGTCCAGGTGACGGCCAGGGTGAAGGTCGTGGGGCCGGTCACTGGATGCCGGATGTCGCGGACCTCGATCGTCCACACGCCCGACAGCTCGGTGCCCACCGCCAGCGAGCCGGGGCTGCGCGCCGCCAGCGTGAACGAGGGCGTGGCGCCGGTGCTGGCCGGGATCGCCCAGCTCGGGATGTCGGCGGTCACCGTCGTCACCGGGGCGCCCGGTGGCACCGCGGCGGGATCGAGCGCCGCGGGTGCTGGGCCCGGGCCGGGAGCGGGCGGCGGGACGAAGCGAACCAGTCCGGGCTGGCTACCGAGCTGCGTCGCTCCACTTCGGCCCAGGACGGCCTCGAGGTCGTCGACCGTCAAGCCCGGGTAGACGTCGAGCGCGGTGACGGTCACGTCGACGGCGGCAGCTCCGTTCGGCGTCACCGTGACCGAGATGCTGTTGCCGTTCGAGCCGGCGACCGGCGCGGTCAGGATCATCGCGTCGGCGATCGGCGGCGCGGCCGACGGCGACAGCCGTCCCTGCGCGACCAGATACGCCAGCCAGCTGTCGAGGCCGGCGGGGTTGCTGGGCGTCACGGCCGACCGGGTCTTGACCGTATCGTCCTCGAAATAGATCCCCGACAGCGGGATCGAGATCTGCTGGCCGTCGGCGGTAAAGAATCCGACCGGCCCGTCCCCGACTGCAGGCGTCTGCGTCATCAATATCTCCACGCTACGACGACCGACGCGATCGCCGACGCGACTATGCGCCGCGCCGCGTTCGAGCGGCAAGCAGCGTCGCCACCTTTGTCATCCGAACCGAGCGCTGCGGGAGTGTGGCAGCGTTCGCCGTCAGCGCGTCGCGCGCCGGAACATGTCCTGGAGGATCGCGGTGACGTTGATGTCGCGCGGATAGATCCACCGGATCTGATCCAGCGACGGCAGCCGGACCCCGCCGCGCGTGCTGTAGCCGATGCCGGCCTCGAGCCCCATCTCCCAGCCGGCGCCCACCTCGTAGTGGTAGAGCTGCCAGTCCTTCCGCCACTCCTGGGTGAGGCCGAGGGCGCCGATCTCGGCGATGACGTTGGCCGCGAGATCGAGGCGGAACACCGGGTGCGCCGAGATCCGCGCGGTGGCATCGACGGAGAACCCGTCGGGCGTGTAGTGCAGGTCGATCCGGTTGCGGAGACCGCCCTCGAGGCCAAGCTCGGCGGTGGCCTCGATGCCGCCGGTCAACGACGCGATCGCGGCGCTCAGGCCGATCGAGCCGCGCAGCCGCAAGTAGGCGCCAGCGTAGGCCGGGATGTTGAGCTCGGCGTGGCCGTCGGCGGTGAACGCGGTGTCGGCCTCGAGCGGGTTGAAGGCCACCGCCACGCGGATGTTCTCCAGCGCGCCGGGCCCGAAGTGGTAGTTGACGCCGAACGCGCCGGTGATGCGTGCGATCAGCCCGACCGCGCCGAGCGGGCCGAGCGGGATGCCGATGATCGGGATGTCGAGGTTGCGGTTGAGGAACTCCTTGTGTCCGCCGCCCTGCGGCACGCGCGGGAAGATCTGGATCGGATTGGGCACCACCAGCTCGCCGCTGACGCGGAGGAGGCGATGCTGGTCGAGGCTGATGCCGACCTGGCCGCTCAGGTTGTCGGTGATCCTCACCTGCACGCGGCCCTCGCCGGTGAACACCCCGTCGCGCACGTGGGCGGCGAAGGTGCCGTTCACCCGACCACGGCGGATCGCGAGGGTGCCGTCGCCCTCCAGGCTGCTGCGCCCGGTGTCGGTGTTGGCGCGGTAGCGGAGCTCGACGTCGCCCGTCAGCGGCCCGAGGTCGACGCCGGTCCGGGCGGTCCCGCGGAATTCGTCGCCGTCGTAGCGGATGTGGGCGACCACCGGGTGGAGGCCGGGCACGTGGAGGTTCGCGTCGCCGATGTAGACCAGCTCGCCGGCCGGCGTGCGCTCGACGCGGAACGTGACGATGTGACCGCCGGGGAGGGCAGCCGTCACGGTACCGTCGGCGGTGATGCCGTCCTCGGTGAGGTGGACGTTCAGCTCGCCACTCTGGATCCCCGGAATGCCGATCTGCGTGGACCGGATCGTGAGATCGGTGGTCCACCGACCGTCGCGGTACGCGATGCGGCCGTGGGCCTGATCGACCCGCGGCAGGTGGGCGTCGATGGTGCCGTCCAGGACCAGGCCGGTGCTGTCGCCGGTGACGCGGAGCGCGCCGGTGGCGATCGGTGGCCGGCCGTTCGGTCCCACCGCGAACTCCAGGACGCCCTCCGGGTGGAACTCCGGCAACAGCTGAGCGCGCAGCTCGGCTCGCGTGAAGCGGAAACGAGGAATGGGCGTTCGCAGTCGGTCAGGTGGCACGCCGAGACTGACCCGCAAGGAGCGCGCGTCGTAGTCGAGGCCGAGCTGGATCCGATCGAGCAGCGGCAAGCTCGGCCGGAGGGTGCCGGTGCCGGCGAACGTGCCATCGGCCTCCTGGCGGACGTCTATGTGGGCTTCGCTCAGATACGGATAGCGGAACGCCACTTCGGGGTGGCGACCTCGCATCCTCAGGCGGCGCGTGGTCCCGTCCACATCGAAGTCGAAGACGTGGTTGAGGGACTCCGGGAACAGCTCGATCGGGACCAGGGTCTCGTTGGTGTGGCCGGGCAGCTGGGTGTCGCCCGGCAGGTGGCCTTGCACCAGCCGGCCGTTCACGGTGTCGGCGTTGCCCGGGCCGCGTCTCAGCTCGGTCAGCATCATGCCGGGCACCAGGTCGCGCGCGGTGCGCCGGCGCGGCGTGGTCAGGACGGTAACATCCGGCGCGGCGAGCGCGCGAATGCTGGTCGCGGCCACCCCCGCCCTGAGGTCGATCGGATCGCCGTCGTCGACGACACCGGGCGCTGCCAACCCGCCTGGTGCCGAGGCGGAGGCCAGGCACTCGGCCTCCATGCACGTGGTCGCGAGCGTCGGCGACACCGGACACGGCGCCGGCGTCCCCGCGTAGCGGGCGTCGTTGAACTTCAGGGTGATGAAGTCAGGGCGCGCGGGTGGGCCCGGCGTCTCGCTTGCGGGCGCGTTGCCGGCTGGGACCAAGGCCATGGCCTGCGTCGCCATGTTCGAGAGGTAGTGCTGGATCTGCGAGCCCGACGACGTGTTGGGAAGCTCGTCGAGCACCTGGACATTGTTGGTGGCGTTGGTGCCGCCGAGTTGCAGCTCGAGCACGTGGTCCATGTCGCACGCGGCGCCGTTCACCAACGGGAACGCGTTCTGCGGGTTCGCGGCGGCCGGCGCGATGCCGAACAGCGCTCGCCAGCGCGCGTCGGCCTGGGCGCCGGTGGGCCAGTGGACCTTGCGCAACCAGGAGCCCCGCAGGCTGCTCGTGCGTGCGCGGCCCTGGGCGAAGTCGTTGCGGACGCTGCGGTCGGGTGCGACCTGTACGGTGGCGCGCAAGGCGCCCGCCGCTGCGGCGAGCTCGTACATCGGCAACGCCAGCGCGCCCTTCTCGACGGGAACGACGAACTGCGGCACCTCGCAGTACAGCTCCCTCGTCGCGCCGGTCATCCGCCAGATGCAATGCGGCCCGCCGGTGGCCGGAGTGGGCGACGGAGGTGTGCTCGGCGGCACCGGCGTGATCGTGGTCGCGCCGGGACCACCACCGGCGATCGTGCTCGGCGGCGTGGTCGCCGCTGGCTGAGATGGCGGCGGATCGGTGGTCGCCAGATCCTCTTCGCGCGCGATCACCGGCCGCGCGCTCGCCTCGATCGCGGGCACTGCATCGCCGCGCAGCGCCGCGTCGGCGGCCTGGTCGGCCTGGCGCTCGAGGACCTGGCCCGCCGACGTGACATCGAGCGGCGCGTCGAAGCGCGCTTGCAGGCCGCGCTGCTGGATCGTGTGGGCCAGTTCGTGCGCGAGCAGGTGTCGGCCGTCGGCGGCGGCCGGCGCGTAGCGGCCGGCGCCGAACACGATCTGGTTGCCGACCGTGTACGCGCAGGCATGGAGGTCGCGCGCCGAGCGCGCGGCCTCGGCGTCGGTGTGGACCCGGACGCCGCTGAAGTCGCGATGGAAGCGCGACTCCATGAAGCCTCGCGTGCCGGGATCGAGCGGGAGACCGGGACGCTGGAGCACCTGGCTCACCGACGGCGGGATCGCCGCGACCTGCGGCCCATCGGCCCGGCGTTGCACCGCCTCCTTGGTCTTGCACTCGGCGCAGGTGCCGCTACCCGAAGTGCCGCACGCGCACTTGCGCTGCAGCGCGCCGACCGGCGCACGCGGCGGCGCTGGCGGGCTCGCCGACCGCGCGCGCAGCATCGCCTGGTTGCCGACGGAGCGCTGGGCGAGCCGGGCATGCTCGATCGCGGCGGGGACGGGCTGCGGCGACGCCGTCCGCGACTTCGCGCCCGGCGACGTCGCGACGGTCGGCGGTGCGATGATCGAGGTGGGAACGTGCATGGCCGGGCAGCGGCTCGCCATGGCCGCGAGTCAGCGTGCGCTTTGCCCGTCCGCCGTGTCAACCGCGTGCGAGCGGCTCACGCGCTCGAGCTCGACGCCGCGCCCTGCCAGATCGCGATCGGCGCGATCGCCGCCAGCTGCTCCAGGATCCGGATGAGCAGCGCGATGCGCGTCTGCCGGTCCGCGCTCATCGCAGGGAACACGCCGGTCGCGGGATCGGGCAGGTCGGCTGCGGTCAGGTCCTTGAGCTTGCCGTACGCGTCGCCGGCCGCGGCCCGCGTCTGCGTCATGAGCTGCACCACCGCCTCGTAGCCGGCGCGCCCGCGCATGTCCGAGGCCAGGACGTCGGCATGGGCAAGCTGCTGCAGCGCCGACGCCATCTGGCCCTGCATCGCCGCATACCGCTTCTTGTCCTTGTCGGGCGCTTCGTCCGCCAGCCGGTTCTTGACGACATTGTAGGCATCGTTGAACTGGACGAGCGCGTACGCGCGGAAGCTGGCGATCGCGTCTTCGAGATTATCGGCCATGGCGTAGGTATTGATATCATTGGCACCGGCAGCTCGCGGTGATCAAGGCGGCCGAGCGGAATCATGCGCCGCGCTCTGGATAGAACAGACAAGCGTAGCCCGGATTGGCCGCATCTAGTTGCAAGTTCATCTGAGATCGTCCGAACTCCCGGCCAGTAGTCGGACGTGCAACGATGCAACCTCACGAGATTACGTCGTAGCGACGCCCCGTCCGGTAGCCGGACATCCGACGCGCGAACGATCTGGAATCTGGGGGGCGTGCGCTGGCAAACGACTTGCTGCATCGGCCGCCATGTTCCACGACGTTCGATTCGATCGCTCCCGGTCCGCAGGGTCGCTCGCGGAGCGGTGAGCGCACCGCGCGGGTCACGCCGCGGCGGGCAGCGCGCGGTACACGCCGCGCTTGAGGTTGCGGCGGATCGTGATCGTCTCGCGGACGACCTTCCACAGGTCCTGGAGCGGGTGGACGCGCGACCGGCGGTCGTCGGTCCACTCGACGCCGACCTCGGCGATCGCGAAGCCGGTGCGGCGGGCGAGCGCGAGGATCTCGAGGTCGAACGCCCAGCCGTCGATCCGGCCCACGCCGAACAGGGCGCGGGCGGCCTCGGCGGTGAACGCCTTGAAGCCGCACTGGGTGTCGCGCACGCCGGGCACCAGGGAGCGCTGGATGACCCGGTTGGCGAGCCGGCTCCACGCGACGCGGTACCACGGCTGCTTGACGCTGGCGTGCGCGCCGTCGGCGTAGCGCGAGCCGATCGCGATGTCGGCCTGGCAGGCGAGGATCGGCGCGAGCAGGCGCGGCAGCTGCTCGGGCGGCATCGAGCCATCGGCGTCGCTCATCACGCGGATCTGGCCGCGCGCCTCGCGCATGCCGAGGCGGACCGCCGCGCCCTTGCCGCGGTTGGGGGTCTGGCGGACCAGGCGGAGGTTCGGAATGTGGGCCATCGCGGCCTGAACGACGGCACACGTGGCGTCGCGCGAGCCGTCGTCGACGACGACGATCTCCCAGCGCATCGGCTGGTTGGCGAGGAAGGCGGACAGCCGCGCGAGGGTGGGCGCGATGCGATGCTCCTCATTGTAGGCGGGCACGACGATCGAGAGATCCACGAACGGGACCGAGGTCGACATGGCAGCTCCTTGACTCAGAGACTCAGACGAGTTGCGCGCCGCGCCGGAACACGATCCGGCGCTGCGCAGGGTAGGTCCACGCCGCGAACACCAGCGCGGCGCAGACCAGCTTGGCGAGCAGGTACGGCACGCCGAGCTTGACCGCGATGAGTTGCATCGCGAGCGCCATCAGGGTCGCGGTCGCCACGGCGACGATGCCGAAGCGCGCGATCTGATGGCCGGTGATCGGCGAGCGATCCCGGAAGGCGACGTACTTGTTCCACGCGAAGTTCATCGCCGCACCCGCAGCGGCTCCGCTGAAGGCGGCGGCGGCGATCGCGACGCCGTGCTGGACCATCAGGACGAGCACGGAGACGTCGACCGCGGTGCCGACCGCACCTCCAAGACCGGAGGCAAGCAGTTCTCGGGTGTTTCTCACGCTGCGAGGTACAGCAGCCGCTGTGCCAGAGGTCGGACCAGAGCCAAGTAGCTGTCGTCGCGTGGAAATCGTGTCAGATCTTCACCGGACTAGCGTGCGTCGATGACACCTGCGTCCGGCGGTTCGTCACCCGGCGCGGCTTCTCCGGCCTCGGGGGTCGGCTCGATCTCGCTCTCGGTGTCATCGGCTGCGTCGTCGCGCGGCTCGGGGGCGGTGCAGCGCGGCCGCTCGCGGGGAATCCCCAGGCCGGTGGCGCCGTCGATCAGGATCGGGGCGACGCCGTCGTCGACGCTGTGGACCGCGACGCCGCGATCGCCGGCGATCGCGAGGGTGTGATCGGTGAGCCAGAGCAACGCGATGCCGCTGGCGGCGCGCGCGAGCTCGCGGGTGCCGCCGGTCGCGGCGTCGGCGACGAACGCGGCGGTGTTGACCGCGCCGGCGGCGCAGTGGTCGTCGAGCTGAGCGACGAACGCGACGCGGACGCGGTCGGGCGACCACGCCGCGGTGTTGCCGTCGATCAGACCGGGGCTGGGCACCGAGATCACGCGGTTGGAGGTGCCGATCCGGATCGCGCTGGCGAGCGATTGGTCGTCCCAGTCGGCGGTGACGTCGGGCGGCAGCGCGTGGAGGTGGGCCGCGCGCGCGGTGACCTCGAGCCAGGGGCCCGCGGGGCGCGCGGTCCGCGCCGGCAGCGGGTGGAGATGGTAGTCGTCGTCGAGCTGACGCCACAGGCTCGCACGCGTGGCGCCGGTGCCGATCCACAGGCCGAGCGGCGGCCGGGCGCTGTACGCGACGGAGATCGGTCCGGCGGTGCCGAGCGGGATCGGGCGCCAGGTCTTGACCTGGGTGAGGTCGACGACGCCGAGGCCGAGCGCGCGCGCACCCTTGCGGGCGCGGGCGACGTACGCGATGCGGTGGGCGGCGGGGACGGCGAGCGCGCCGACCACGACGCCGGCGCTGTGGGTCAGCCGGTACCAGCGGTGCGGCCCGAGCCCGGCGCGACCGCCGGCGGGGCGGGGGGCACCGGCCCCCGCGGGATCGATCTCGACGGCGTAGAGCTCGCGGTCGGCGGTGACGATCAGCGAGCGCGCGATCGCCTCGGTGAACCGCCGGCGGTCGAGCTCGAGGCGGCGCCGCCAGGCCGCACCGGCCGGCGTGGCGAGGAAGCCCCGCAGGCCGGGCAGCTCGAGCGAGGCCAGGCCCCACTTGGCGAGGTCGCCGGCGGCGGCGCGCTGGAGCGGCGCGAGCACCTGATCGAGCTTGCCGAGGTGGGCGAGCGCGACGGCGTACAGCCAGGACGCGTCGAGGTGGCCCGGGTCGGCGGCGAGCGCCTGCTCGCACGCGGCCGCGACCGCCGCCCAGTCGCCGCGCTCCTCGGCCTGCCGGGCGAGCTGGAACGCGGGCTCGCCGCCGCGCTTGCGCCAGCCGTAGGCCGCGAGCTCGGGCAGGCCGAGGACCGCGGGGTCGACCTCGATGAACGCGGACGCGTCGCCGGGACCGGGTGGGCCGCCATCCTTCTTGTCGGATGGCGCGGTCGTCGCGCGGCTGCCACAGCCGAGCAACCCGCCGACGACCGGCAACCCGCCGACGGCGGCGAGCGCGAGCACCAGCACGACCCCAGGGCGCATCCTGACTGCGACGTAACACGGCCGGGCGCGGCGCGCGACTCGCGTGATCCGGGGAGCTGAGCCCGGGGCGTGGCCATCCCCGGAGCTCGGCCACCGGAGCTCGGCCATCCGACCGGCGCCTCGACCTCGCAAGATCTGCGTGCGCTCCGGGTCATCTCCGGCGAGCCCTGGGGTCGCCTGCGGGTTGCCGACCCCGCCGCATCCTGTTATGAACCCGCCGCCCCGTGACTCGACGTGCCCTCACGCTGATCGCTGCCTCGATCGCTTCCTCGATCACGGTCCCCGTGCTCGCCGGCGGCTGTCAGGCAAAGTCCGAGCCCGATCCGCCCCGGCCGCCGCCGCCGGTGATCGAGGCGCGGACCGGCAGTACCACGCTCGCCCACATCATCGCCGGTCACCCGTGCCGCGCCGAGATCAGCGGCGACGAGTACTTGATCGGCACCCAGCCGCTGGTCGCGCAGTTCGGCAACACCCGGTGGTCGGGCGATGACACCGGAGGCGACGGCGCCACGACGCTGCGCAAGGACGGCGCCGCGGTGGTCCGGATCCGCGACGCGCAGGAGGCGACGATCGAGGTGTTCGACCCCGGGGGCGAGGCGATCCTGCGGCTGTCGGCCGACGGCGCGATCGCCAACGGCCGCGGCGAGGTCCTGCGCCGCGCCGAGGCGACCCGCGGGTCGATCAAGGTCGGCGACGCGGTCGTCACCGGCACGACCGACGTCGCGCTCAGCGTGCTGATCACCGCGCCCGAGCTGATCCCCGAGGTCCGCGGGCTCGCCGCATGCCACCGCCTGTTCTGGCGAGAGCAAGCCGGCAGAAAGTAGTGCCCATGCCCGCCCCCAGCATCCGCAACGTGGCGATCATCGCCCACGTCGACCACGGCAAGACCACGCTGGTCGACGGCCTGCTCAAGCAGGCGGGCACGTTCCGGACCGGCGAGGTGGTCGCCGAGCGCGCGATGGACTCCAACGACCTCGAGCGCGAGCGCGGCATCACGATCCTGTCGAAGTGCACCGCGGTGACCTGGAAGGGCACGCGGATCAACATCGTCGACACCCCGGGTCACGCCGACTTCGGCGGCGAGGTCGAGCGCGTGCTCGGCATGGTCGACTGCGTGCTGCTGCTGGTCGACGCCTACGAGGGGCCGATGCCGCAGACCCGGTTCGTGACCCAGAAGGCGTTCGAGATGAGCC
>JBGQCL010000256.1:0-16754 GCA_041495365.1 Kofleriaceae bacterium
GCGGCAGAGCGACCTTCGGTGTGGACGATGGCATCGGAATCAATCCGGATGCCTGAGTTGCGCCTACGAACTCTGCAGCTGTGCTGCGCGAATTCCAAGGTCGTATTGCAATTCCTGGACCTAGTTATCGCTTGATTTGGGACTAGGTGTCGTAGTTCCCAACGTCCTGCCGCTCAAATGCGCAAGTGCGGCGAGGGAGGCGGACGCTTGTTGTCATGAGTGGATCGAGTCGATGATCGGAGAGTAGCACCGACGGCAGCTGCTGGAGATTGGGTCCCTGCAGCCATGCGGACCTCGGTGATCACTGCCCGTAGGACCCCATGTACGGCTTCGCAAAGCGCGGCAGGTGTGCCGGGCCGTGAGGCCTCCCAGCTGCGGACGTGGAGCTCGATGCGGTCGGCAGCGGCGACCGGCTCGCGAGCATGAATCACGGCGATGGCGCGGTGGAGCCAGCTGCGCGCCAGCTGACCATCGAACACGAATTCGCGCGTATCGGGGAGCCAGGTGTCGGCGAGCACATCGAGGGCCTCGTGCAGACGATGCTCGGGATGAGCGTGAAGGTCGGCGACGCGCTGGGCGGCATTGACGCGGGCGCGGCGAGCGCGGCCTTCGGTGCAGCGCCGGCGGCGCTCGGCGGACCGGCGGGCGACGCCGGCCTCGTGCGCATTGCGAACGACGGCGGCGAAGTAGCGATCGCAGACCCGGACCTCGCAGCGGCAGGCGTGGGCGCGAAACCGGCGCTCGGCGTCGTGGAGGTCCTCGAGCGGGTAGTGGCGGAACGTCCGGACGAACGCCTCGCTCGATCCGTGCATCGCGTACTGGGCGTGAATGCCATCGAGGAACAGGCGCACCGAGCGGGTCTCGGCGCTGTCCTTCGCCAATTCCTCGTCCTCCTCGGAACGATTGACGTTTTCGCCTCGGCCCATCAACCTGAGCGGCGATGGGTCGCCTGCTCCTTCTGCTCCTCGGGATCCTGCGTTCGGCCTGCCGCAGCCGTGCCGACCTGATGCTCGAGAACGCAGCGCTACGACACCAGCTCGGCGCACTCATCCGGGCCGGTCGCCGGCCGCGGATCAGGGCAGCGGATCGCTGGCTCTGGGTCGTCCTGCATTGCTTCTGGCCACGGTGGTCCGAGGTCCTCGTGTTCGTGAAGCCCGAGACGGTCGTCCGCTGGCACCGCGCCGGCTTCCGGCTGTACTGGAACTGGCGTTCCCGCCGCGGCCGCCGGGGCCGGCCCCGCACCGCTGCCCAGGTTCGCGCGCTGGTCCGGAGATTGGCGACCGAGAACCCGACCTGGGGTGCCCCACGCGTCCACGGCGAGCTGCGGATGCTCGGCTTCGAGGTCTCCGAGCGCACGGTGTCGCGGCTCATGCCACGACGCGCGCCGAACCACGGAAGCTGCCCAGCGCTGGATGGCCTTCCTGCGCAACCACCGCGACGCCATCGCCGCCATGGACTTCTTCGTTGTTCCGACGGTGACGTTCCGAGTCCTCTACGTCTGGTTCGTGATCGAACATGGCCGACGACGGGTCCGTCACTTCCACGTGACCGACCAGCCCGACGCGGCGTGGTCGTGCAGCAGCTGCGCGAGGCGTTCCCATTCGACACCGCCCCGCGTCACCTCATCTTCGACCGCGACGGCACCTTCTCCGCGCACGTCGTCTCGAGCCTCCATGCTGGGTTCTGCGCCGATCCGTCCGTCGTGGAGCAGCTCCCGACCCGGCGCATCACGCGGATGGAGTTGTGGCGAAGGACAGGCGTGCGTCGCGAACTCCAGGACCTCGTGATCGGGATCGATCGAGACGTCGGTCTGCTCGATCGAAGGCTCACGGAGGCGGCACGGACGCTCGCACCCGCACGGTCTTGCCGTCGAACGCCACCACAAATGCGTGCACGGGACTTGCACCCGCGGCGCGAAGCTCTGCGGCGTTGTTCTGCCCGTGGATCTGTTCGAGCCCCTCGGACAGCGCTTGCTCCAGCGTCTTTTTCTCTGGCCGCGCCACCTTCAACTCCAGCACGGCACCGGGCCTCCCCGCGCGCCGCGGCCGGATGATCACATCGGGCCGGCCTTTCCCCGATTCGCGGTTCGAGCGTACCTCGTAGTCTGGCTCCAGCGTCGCGAGCAGCCCGAGGACCAAGGCGTGATAGACCTGCTCGGGCCTGCGCGCGAGATCATGATAGCTGAGGGAAACCATTGTATCGTACCCGCGCGCCTTATCTCACCCAACGCGCGGCGGATCTGGTTCGACGATGCTTCGTAGCCCGCACGACCGCCAGCGCGCTTGGCAGGGTCAGGTCTGCGCCGACGTCGACCCAACGTGCGCCCGCTGACACAGCCGGATCTGCCACGCTGCAGCTGTCACGCAAGGGGCCGTCGTCGACCACTGGCGCCCTTGATATTGTACATGATGATATGCACAAAGTCGCATGACGATCGAGAAGCTCGAAGCCGCCCTCCGCGCCCTGGGCTGGATGCCCGTCTCGAGCGACCGTTCGACAACATCGCGGGCGTGGAAGCGCGTCAATGATGCCCGGCCTGACGCGATCATCATCCGCGTCCCGCGCGCCGACTGGGTCCAGCCGAGCTCGCTCGCCGGATCTTGCGCCAGGCGATCCGAGCTGAGCTTCGCTGAGCGTGGCCCGCGTAGCCGCTTGGCGCAAGACATGGAAACATGTACAATGGGAGACATCATGATCATCCACGGAGAGATCGAAGAGAAGGACGGGCGCTACGCTGCGCTCCTTGAGCCGCTCGGGATCTACGCTCAGGGCGCAACCCGCGCGGCCGCGTGTGCCGCGCTGGCCCGGACGATCCTCGAGCTCGCGGCCGACTATGGGCCACTCCGCGGCTTCAAGGTCGACGTATCCGACGACGGAAAGTCCACGGCATACGTGACGTCGAGCGATCCGGCTCGTCTGATCGCTCTGCTGCTGCGTCGCCAGCGCGAGCTTCACGGCATGTCGCTCGCCGACGTCGCTATTGCCATGGGCGCGAAGAGCCGCAATGGGTTTGCGCAGTACGAGCAAGCGCGATTCGAGCCGAGCATCAGCAAGCTCGACGAGATGCTCGCGGCTGTCGCACCCGAGCTCGTGGTCGCCATCGTGCCGCGGACCGCCCGCGTGCTTCCTCGCTGGGACGAGGAGGCTGGAGACACTGCCGAGCTCGATCGTGTGCTGGACGATCCAACACCGGAGAACATCGAGGCACTACGGCGCGCGAGTCGACCGCTCAAGCCGACCCGTGCAGCGACCAAGCGGCGGAGCGGCCGCCAGCGCGAGCGCGCGGCGTGACCGCTGGGAACTCTATCACAGCACCTCGCCGCCGGCGCCTCGAGCTGATGGTCGACAGCGACCAGAGCATCGGCGCGCTCGGCCCCAGGTTCGGCGCGCTGAACACGACCAGCTACACCGCCATGCTGCACGCCTCGGTCCCCGAAAAGATCTGGTTCTACGCGATCGACCGCGCCAAGAACGAGGCGACGTTCAGCGCGCTCGACTCGAAGTTCACCACCCGGATCCCCCTGCACCCGTTCCTCGGCTGCCTCGGCGTCGCCCCCGCGCTCGAGTCCCGCAGCTCGGTGGTCCCCGCCGAGCACGACGGCAACATGGACGCGCCCGAGGCCAGAAAATCTCGGACGCCACGTCGCGATCAGTTCGAGTTCCGTTTGCGGTGGGCGGTGACCGTCGACGAGCTGATGCGGCACGTGACGGAGATCCAGCCGAGCATCTTGCACTTCAGCGGCCACGGCGGCGCCAGCGGCCTGGTCCTCGCCAGCGAGCGCGGCTCCGCGCAGCTGATCACGCCGCGCGCCCTCGCCAGCATGATCAGAACAACCACTTGAGCGTCGCTCACTGGTCGCACGGGTACATGGCCTCCACCTCAGGGAGACCATGGACCTCTGACCGGTCGCTACGCCGCTACGCCGTCGAGGATGGGGCGATGTAATTGGCGCTGCTGGGGAGATCTAGTTGTCGCTCAGCAGCACGACGCCTCGTAGCCCGCACGACCGCCGACGCGCTCGGCAGGGGACGGGTCTGCGCCGAACTAACCTGGGTACGGGGAAGAAGAAGAAGAGAGAGCCCGCGGCGTCCGCTGCCAAGCTCCGCGGCGCCGGCTCACCCGGCGAGCGCCGATGCCCGGAGCGCGGCCCCGAACCGCCGCAGCTCGGTGTCGGACAGCGGCGCAGCGAGCACGGCGCGAACCACGCAGCCGTGGTCAGCGCTTCCAGGGTTGGTTGACCCTGACAAGCTGACCCGCGAGCGCCGGAAGGGACGTGACGGCATCGTGAACACGGGTGGCTTGGGCCGCGGTATCCGTGTCTTCGGTGCACACGACGATGCCCGCATGGGAGATGCCCCGCTTGTGGAGTCGGATGAAGTCGCGACGATTCAAGGTGAGCACAGCCCGACAGGCGCGCGTCGCGAACTCCAGGACTTCGTGGTCGGGGATCGCCTGCCCCGCGTTGCCAGCTTCCTGCGTCGTGAGCACGTCGTGGCCGAGCGCTCGCAACGCCTCCACCGCTCGACGAGGGAAGTTCTCGTTCGCATAGAACGACGCCATACCTCAGGCTTCGTCGTTTTCGCGAATGGCTGTCTCGATCTCGTCGACGTGGCCATCGACGTAGGCCCAAACGTTGACCAGATCGGCGGCGCGCAGCGCGGGGAAGTTGTCGAGGATCTGCGCCTCCGTCCACCCGAGGCGACGATAGCGCTCCAGCGTCCATGCGGGGATCCGGGTACGGACGACGCAGGCGTCTCCACCGCAGACACCCGGTTTTTTCTCGACCCCGGCAAAGGCATGCGACAACGCGGGGAGCAGCTTCATCATGAGCTGGGCCTTCTCCGCGTCGGTGAGCTGCACCAGTTGCTCCTCCAGCTCACGCAGCGATGCCGCCATCAAGGATAGACTACGCGCTAAGCACGTTGGTGGCAACGCGTACCCAGGGTCTCCGCGAGCTCATCGCGAAACACCGACGACCGGTCGCGGGCCTCGACGCGTCCGCCGGCGAAGAGTCCTCACCCGGCGAGCGCGGAGGCCCGGAGCGCGATGCCGAGCCGCCGCAGCTCGGTGTCGGACAGCGGTGCCGCGAGCACGGCGCGAAACCACTCGACCGACTCCGGCTTGGCCTGCGGCGGACCGGGGGTGGCGGACGGCAGCTCGGGGAGCAGCTCGGCGAACAGCCGGCCGACCGCGGCGTTGTCCTGCGCGATCGCGGCGGTGCGCGCCAAGAGCTCCGCGGTCTCGTCGCGCCGGCTCCGCCGCGGCCGGTCGAGGTTGGCCACCGTGACCGCGCCCATCATCAGCGACCACGCGCAGAACGTGCGGTAGCCGCGCTCGCTGCGCGGCAGCGCCTGGAGGTACTCGAGCGCACCCTGCGCGTCCTGGCGCAGGCTCGCGAACAGCTCGTGCCGGTCGGGGACCAGGAACCGCCCGGCGGCCTCGTCCTCCTCCTGGTCCTTGAGGATGTTGACCTTCTGGAGGAACAGCCCGAAGTGGTACGCGAGCACCATCGGCGGCGCCGGCGGGGTCTTGCCGATCGCGAACAGCGCGGTGAGCAGCTCGCCGACCACGCCGGCGACGAAGCAGCAGTAGCGCGTCACGTCCTCGAGGTCGACCAGGCGCAGCCCGGACGGCCGCCTCGCATAGGCCGCCATGCCGATCGCCATGCGATCGACGGCGCTGAACATCGCGGCGCGCACGGCGGGCGGCAGCGCGTGCGCGTCGTCGAGCAGCGCCGCGGTGTCGCCGAGCAGCGCACGCTCGCCGTCGAGCAGCTCGGCGGGGAACCCCGCGACGAACGCGTCGACCTCGGCGCGCGGCGGCGGCGCGCGCAAGAAGCCACGCAGCCGCTGGAACTGCCGCGCCTGCTCGGCCTTGTCGGCGAACGGCGCATCCTCGACGGTATCGAGCACCCGCATCAGGAGGTACGACAGCGCGACGCGATCGCGCAGCGGCAGGTCGAGCTGCGGGATGCACATCGCGAAGCTGCGGCTCACCGCGTCGAGCCGGCCCTGGTAGGACGTCGACGACCGCGCCGGCGCGCGCCCGGCCTGCGCGATCGCCGTGCGGTAGCGGCCGAGCGCGAGCAGCGGGAAGCAGTTGCGGTACAGGTGGTAGCGCAGCAGGAACGCCGACGCCATCTCGCGGCCCTGGCGGATCCGCGCGCCGCGCGGCTCGCCGACCCCGTAGCCCGGGAACCCGCAGCCGGTGTACGCGTCCTCGTCCCAGCTGCCGTCGCCGCGCTGCGTGGCCTGCAGGTGCGTCGCGGCGCGCTCCGCCGCCGGCGACCCGGCGCGGCCGGCGGCGACCAGCGCGAGCAGTGCCCACGCGGTCTGCGACGGCGTGCTCGGGCCGCGGCCGCGCGCCGTGCGGTCGACGTACGACTCGCAGCCCTCGCCGAACCCGCCGTCGGGGTTCTGGCGCTCGACCAGCCAGCGCACCGCGCGCCGCACCGGCAGCGAGTCCATCGGCTCGCCCGCCGCTGCGAGCGCCGGCAGCACCGCGCCGGTGCCATAGAGGTGGTTGACGCCCCACCGGCCGAACCACGAGCCGTCCGGCTCCTGCTCGGCGTACAGGTAGTCGATCGCCGCTCGGGCCGCGGGGTGGCTGCGCGGCACGCCGAGCTCGCCGAGCATCTCGACGACGTGCGCGGTGACGTCCGCGCTCGGCGGGTCGATCATCTCGCCGAAGTCGGCGAACGGGATCCGCGCCAGCAGCCGCGACGTGTTGTCCTTGTCGAACGCCGCCCAGCCGCCGGACCTGCACTGCATCGCCAGCAGCCACGCCACCGCGCGCGCCCGGGTCGGCTCGTCGAGCGCGCCCGCCCGGTGCAGCCCGATCAGCACCAGCGCGGTGTCGTCGACGTCGGGGTAGCGGTCGTTGTCGAACTCGAACGACCACCCGCTCGGCGCGACGTCCGGAACCGCGACCTGCCAGTCGCCCGGCACGCGGACCTCCTCGCGGATCAGCCAGCGCGCCGCGCGCTGCGCCGCCGGGTCGTGCGCCGGCATGCCGGATTCGCGCAGCGCGACCAGCGCCAGCGCGCTGTCCCACACCGGCGACAGGCAGGCCTGGACGCGCAGGCTGCCGTCGCTGCGCCGGATCATCCAGCGCCCGTGCATGCCGTCGAACCCGCGCCGGATCATCGGATGATCGGCGGGGTAGCCGAGCGCGTGCAGCGCCATCATCGAGTACACCCACGGCGGCTGGATCCCGCCCCAGCTGCCGTCGGCCTCCTGGTGGTCGACCAGCCAGCGCTCGGCGGCGCGGCGGGCGCGCGACCGCAACGGGTGCCACGGCGCGCGGTGGTAGCGCCGCAGCACGGCGTCGATCGCGAGGAACACGCGGTCGGCCGCGTCGCGCGGCTCGATCGGCACCGGCGCGCCGATCCGGAGATCGGCCAGGCTCGCCGACGCCGGCACCGGCCGCACCGGGCGGTCGTTCATCAGGACCAGCAGCGGCACGATCGTCCCGCGCGCCCACGACGCGAACCGGTAGATGCTGAGCGGCGCGCGCGGCGGCACCAGCATCAGCTCGATCGGCATCGCCGGCAGGTCGTCCCAGCTCCACTCGCCGCACAGCGCGAGCCAGATCCGGGTGAACACGCGCGCCCGTGCGATCCCGCCGCGCGCGGCGATGAACTGGCGGGCGCGCGCGAGGTGCGGGCCGCGGTCGCCGGTCAGCCGGAGCGCGAAGTAGCACTCGACCGTCGTCGACAGGTCGCCCGGGGCGCCGGCGTACAGCGCCCAGCTGCCGTCGTCGCGCTGGTAGCTGCGGATGTCGTGGGCGACCCCGCGCCAGATCGCGTCGTCGCGCGCACCGAGGAAGTGCGTCATCAGGACGTACTCCGCGTCCATGGTCGCGTTCGACTCCAGCTCGGCCCACCAGTACCCGTCCTCGAACTGCGCGCGCCGGAACCAGCCGTGCGCCCGCGCGATGACCTGATCGACGTCGACGTGTGCGGAGGCCCGTGTCCTCTGGATCTCACGCTCGGCCATGAAGCGAACTCCTTTCCTGCCGGACCGCCGGCTGGAACCAGCGCACCGCCTTCTCCAGCGCCGTGCGCACCGGCGTTTGTGGAAGCCCCAGCTCGCGCACCGCGCGTGCGCTGCTGGCGAACCTGATCTCGCGCGCCGTGCGCACGCCCTCGAGCGGGATCCGCGCACGCCCGACCAGCCGGCCCAACACCGCGTCGGCGTGCGCCAGCCCGAGCGCCACCGCGTACGGCAGCCGGAGCCGCGGCGCCGGGCGGCCCGACAGCGCGGCGAGCTCGTCGAGCAGCTCGCGCATCATCAGGTTCGCGTTGCCCAGGATGTAGCGCTCGCCGCGCCGGCCGCGCTCCAGCGCCAGCCAGTGGCCCTCGGCCACGTCGTCGACGTCGACCACGTTCATCCCGGTCTCGACGTAGGCCGGTAACCGGCCGGCGAGGAAGTCGCGGATCACCGCGCCGGTCGGCGTCGGCTTGACGTCGCCCCAGCCGATCGGGAACGTCGGGTGGACGATCACGGCGTCGAGCCCGCGCTCGGTCGCGTCGGCCACGAGCTGCTCGGCGCGCCACTTGCTCTGCTTGTAGGGCCCGGGGGCGACCCCGGTGGCGCGCTGGCGCTCGTCGGGGAGCTCGCCGCCGCGCATGCCGCCGATCGTCGAGATGCTCGAGGTGTGGACCAGCCGGGCGCCGACCTCGCGGGCCGCGGCGATCGCGTGGCGGGTGCCGATCACGTTGACCGCGTGGAGCTCATCGGCGCCGGCCGAGAACGAGTACAGCCCGCCGGCGTGGAACACCGCCGCGCAGCCGCGGGCCGCCGCCCGCACCGCCCGCGGGTCGCGCAGATCGCCTCGGACCGCCTCGATCGCGCGCGGATCGGGCACGTTGGGCACCGCGCCGGGCCGGAGCAGCGCGCGGACATGCACGCCCCTGGCCAGCAGCGCGCGCGCGACCGCGCCGCCGATGAACCCGCTCGCCCCGGTGACCAGCGCGATCACGGTGCCGGCTCCGCATTCGCCAGCCCGCCGATGACCGGACCGAGGCGGTCCAGCGCGCGCGCGAGCGACCGGCTTGCGATCCGGGCCCGGCGCGCGAGCTCGGCGAGCTCGACCGCCGCGCGGGGCCCGCGGAGCACGTGGCGCAGCGCGGGCGCGAGGTAGCTCGAGCGAGCGGCCTGCGCGAACGCCGGCAGGTCGGCATCGAGCGGATCGAGCACGACCCGCAGCGCGAGCCAGGCGACCCCCGCGCGCCGCGCGGCGTGGGCGGCCGGCGCGCTCTCCAGGTCGACCGCGAGCCGGCCCGGGCGGACCAGCGCGCGCTTGGCCTCGGCGGTCGCGACCACCTCGGTCATGCACAGCAGCTCGCCCTCGGCCAGGCACGCCGGATCGCCGCAGTCGAGCGCGCGCCGGGCCGCGCACAGCACCGGCTCGCTGGCCGCGATCGACTCGCCGGCCTCGTCGTGCACCGAGGACGCCAGCACCAGGTCGCCCGGCGCGAGCGACGGATCGAGCGCGCCGGCGAAGCCGCAGCTGATCACCAGCCCGGGCCGCTCGGCCGCGACGGCCTGCGCCGCGCCGCCGCCGACGCCGACCGCGAGCGCCACCGCGCCGATCGCGCCGAGCCGGCCGCGCGCGCCGCCGCCACCCGGCCGGGCGCCGAGCACCCCGGCGACGCTGCGCAGCTCCGCCGGGAGCGCGACCAGGATCAGCACCGGCCGCGGACCGCGCGCGGCTCGCCGGTCGCCGCGGCCGCCGCGTTCCGGCTCGCCCCACTCGCCCCACACCGCGGTGTCGGGCGGCTCCAGCGCGCCCTTGCGGCGCTCCCAGATCTGCTGGGCCTTCGCCGCGCTGTCCTCGCCGGTGAACTCGACGCCCGTGATCTGATCGACCGCCAGGCGGATCCGGCACCGCGCGGCCTCGTCGAACAGCTCGACGTGGTCCGGGCCGCGATCGTAGACGAACCCGACCAGCTTGACGCCGTCCCGCCGCGACAGCGTGACGTAGCCGCGGTGATCGAACGCGCGGTCGATCAACGCGCACAGCGCTTCCGGCGGGGCCGGTCCGGTGGCCTGCGGATCGTTCATCGCCGCTCCTTGACCAGCGCCAGGGCCGTCTCGCCCATCCCGCGCAGCGAGCCAAAACTGGCATTGATCGCGCTGGGCTCGAATCCGCAGTGCACCATGCAGTCGCGACAGCGCGGGTTTCCACTGGCGTGGCCGTACCTCGACCACTCGGTCTGGTCCATCAGCTCGCGGAACGTCCGCGCGTAGCCGTCCTGCAGCAGGTAGCACGGCCGCTGCCAGCCGAAGATGTTGTAGGTCGGATTGCCCCACGGCGTGCAATCGAATGCGCGCTTGCCCATCAGGAACTGCAGGAACAGCGGCGACTGGTTGAACCGCCACCGCCGCGACGGCGACTCCAGCAGCCGGGAGAACAGCCGGTGCGACTGCTCGCGGCGCAGGAAGTGGTCCTGATCGGGCGCCTTGCGGTACGAGTAGCCCGGCGAGACCATCATGCCCTCGATCCCGAGCGCCATCATGTCGTCGAAGAACCGCCGCATCCGGTCCGGGTTTGCGCCGTCGAACAGCGTGGTGTTGGTGGTGACCCGGAAGCCGCGGTGGACCGCCGACCGGATCGCGGCGACCGCCTTGTCGTAGACCCCCGCGCGGCACACCGACAGGTCGTGCTCGGCGCGCGGGCCGTCCATGTGCACGCTGAAGCTCAGGTGGGGATCGGGCTCGAACTCGTCGAGCCTGTCCTCGAGCAACAGCGCGTTGGTGCACAGGTAGATGAACCGGCCGCGCGCGATCAGGCCACCGACGATCTCGGCGATCTGCGGATGCAGCAGGGGCTCGCCGCCCGCGACGCTGACCACCGGGGCGCCGCACTCGTCGGACGCCGCCAGGCAGTCATCGACCGACAGGTGTTTTTTCAACAGCGCAGTCGGATACTGGATCTTGCCACACCCGGTGCAGGCCAGATTGCAGCGAAACAGCGGCTCCAGCATGAGCACGAGCGGATAGCGCGCGCGACCCGCGATGTGCTGCTTCAGCACGTAGCGCGCCACGGTGAACATCTGGGACAACGGAATCCCCATGAGGCAAGGCCTTCCTTCCTGAGCTGGCGCCCCGCGCCAAACAATGATGGTGATTCCCTATTACCTACCCTCGATGAAGACATTGGCAATGTCAAGATTGCCTCCTAGTCGCTTTTTCAGCATCGCAAGACGGTGAGCGCCTGCGAGCTTCAGAAGCTCGCCGACTCCGCGCCGCGGCGCCCAGGGTCGATCAAGCAGGGACCTTCCCGTCCCCTCCGGACCGCACCGCCGGCCCATTCACCCCGCCGCGCGTCGCGGCGCGCGGCCGAGCTCGCAGGGCCACGGATCGACGCGAGCGTCTGCTAGTACGGGTAGCCGATCTCGGCGTACACCGAGATGCCCTCGCCGCCGCTCGCGATGTCGACGCGGCCGACCAGGCTCGGGTGGACGACCGCGCGCAGCCCGACGCCGCCGGTCAGCCGCGGGTGCGACAGCGCACCGCCGGGATCATGGAACACCTGTCCCGCCGCGATGAACGGATCCGCGCGCCAGTCGACCACCACGCCGAGCAAGTGGGTCTGGGCCAGCCGGATCCGCTGCTCGCCCTCGATCGTCCAGGCTTGCCGATCGACGAACCGGCCGTCGGGGAAGCCGCGCAGCGCGAACGAGCCTCCGAGCGAGCTCTGCAGGTAGAACGGCGCGCGGGGATCGCTGACCGCGGTCCACAGCGCGCGCGCCGCGCCCGACAGCCACGCCAGCTCGGGGAAGATGCCGCGCGCCTGGACCTCGCCGCGCACGAACGTCGGCGAGCGGACCAGCCCCTCGACCACGGCGAGCGACGCCTCCAGCCGCACACCCTGCTCGGCATAGTCGCCGCCCGCGCGGTCGTCGTAGCGCAGATCGATGCCCTGCCACAGCACGGTCGAGCCGCGCATCCCCGGCGCGCCCGGGAACCGCACGGGCGCGAGCGGCAGGCCCGGAACACCGCGGGCCTCGATCGCGTCGCGCTCGAACCCGGCGAGGACCCCGGCGTTGAGGTGATCGATCAGGTTGCGCCCCCGGCGCTCGCTCGCGAGCACCCGCGCGCTGGTGTAGCTGGTCTCGGCGCCGGCCGGGGCGTCGGGACCGAGCCCGAAGAACCGGGCGAACGCGCTGCGCTCCACGCTGAGCGCCGCCTCGTCCGTCCAGGCCCCGTCCGCCGCCGGCAGCCGCTGCCACCTCGCCACCAGCCGGTGGTTGATGCGCGTGCTGGCCGAGGCGATCACCGCGAGCACGGTGTCGGGATCCAGGTAGTCATAGAACCGCAGCGACGCGGTGAGGTGGATCACCGAGTTCCAGGTCACGCTCGGCGCGATCAGCCACTCGGTGGACTGGTCCGCGGCGCACACCCGCAGGAACACCGGCATCACGCCCCACGTGTTGCCCTCGTTGGGCGAGGTCGCCCACACCGGCAGCGGGATGGGCTTGGTCTCGTGGTCGCCCGCGCAGCCGGCGCGCGCCGGGGCGGGGACCGCGATCACCGCCGCGATCACCAGCGCCGTGATCACCGGCGCGATCGCGACCTTCGGCGCCGCCGCGGGCGCGATCATCGGCCCGCGGTCTTGCCGAGCTTCGACTGCGCCTCGGCCACCCACTGCCCGGCCTCGACCTCGCCCGCCGCGCGTGCCGCCGTCGCGAGCGCCAGCGCCCGGCGGAACGCGGCCCGGGACTGGTCGCGCGCGCCGCGGGCCGCGAGCACCTCGCCGAGCACGAGCTGGTTCTCCGGCGCGTCGGGGAAGCGCTGCGCCGCCGTCCGCGCCTCGGCGAGCGCGGCCTCGGGATCGCCGGGCCCGAGCGGCCACGACGGTGCGCGCAGCAGCACCTGCGCGAGCACGCGGTGCGGCCCGGCGGAGTCGAGATCGGGATCGCGCGCGATCGCGCGGCGCAGCAGGTCGACGATCCGGCCGAGCGCGTCGCGGCCGGTCGACGTTCGCTCGCGCGCCTGCTGGCCGAGCGCGAGCGCGAGCCGGTAGTCGCACTCCGGGCTGGCCGGCGCGCGCCGCTGGCACCACTGGCCGAGCTCGACCGCCTCCCCGGCGAGCCGCCCGCGCGCGGCGCCTGGCTCGTGCTCGATGCGGAAGCTGATCGCGCGCATCGCGCCGAGCAGGCCGTCGACCCGGCGAGGATCGGCGGCGGCCGCGTCGAGGTAGAGATCGATCGCGGCGGCGGCCTGCCCGGGCGTGGCCCGGCGCCGCCACGCCGCGTCGGCGCCGCGCATCAGCTGATCGGCGGTGCGCCCGCCGCCGCGCCCCGGGGCGAGCGTCGCGACCGGCCGCGGCTCGTGCAGCGCAGGCGCACACGCCGCCACCACCAGCGCGGCGATGACCGCGGCCCTCATCGCTGCGCACCCGCGAACGCCCGGCGCGCCTGGGCCAGCGCACCGCCGTCGACCGGCTCGAACCGCGCGAGCTCGATCGCGCCGAGCACCGGGGTCGCCGCCCGGTCGGACGACAGCCCGATCAGCGCGCGCTCGATCCCGCTCCACGTCCCCGCCGGGACCCGCGCGCCGACCGTCACCACCAGGCCGGCGGGCACCGGCGGCGACTGCGCGATGACCTGCAGCCGGGACGCGAACGGCAGCGACCCCAGCTGCGCCAGCTGGGTGCCGTCGAGCACCACCGCGATCGACGCGCCGCTCGCCGCGCGCCGCAGCGCCGACAGCACCGCGGTCGACTGCTCGAGCTTCACGTCCGCCGGGACCGCGCCGGCCCCGCCGACGACCACACCGCGGATGAACGCCGGCGCGTACGCGGCGCTCGACACGATCGTGGTCCCGGCCAGCGCGCCCGGCCCCGAGATCCGGCCCCGCGGCCCGACCAGCGCCCAGCGGTCCAGCGCCGGCCGGCCCGCGGCGACCACCTGCAGCCGGGGCACCAGCCCGAGCTCGTGCTCGTGCGCGAGGAAGAACGGCAGCGACACCAGCCCGAGCGCGGCGGACCCGAGCCGCTCGACGCACGCGTCCTCCGCGGGTTCGTAGATCGCCGCGATCCGCGTCCCGCCGCGGGCCGACACCGCGGCTGCGAACGCGTTCATCCGGGCGCGCGCCTCGTCGCTCGTCCCCGGCGACCCCGGGGAGCAGACCACCAGCGTGTGCTCCGCCGGTGCGCCCGCGGGCGCGGCGTGGCCGGTGACGGCGGCGAGCGCGAGCGCACCGGCGAGCGCGGCGGTGGTCCAGCGGATTCGATGCGAGGTCCAACAGAGAATATTTGTCCGCATGGTGATCACTTCATTGGGGCACTGACTGACATGGGGAATTGACACGGGGCATTGACATGGACACCGGCGCTCGCGACACACTCACCGTGTGGCAGCGACGCACGCTCAGCGAAGATGAAATACAGCGAGTGACTCACGACAGCTTGACTCAAAGCAACGCCGCCGCTAGCCCTTGTCATGACAATCCTGCTGCGAGTTTCGCGACGGCCATTCGCAGCAATCGCCGAGCGCTCGCGCGACTGGCTGTTGCCGTCTCGCACGATGCCGCGCCGGCCATGGCCGCCCGCGATCGGCGTGGCCTACGTCGCCGTGATCGGTGCGCTCGGTGACCTGCACGCCAGCAACGTCGCGATCGGCGTGCTGTGCCTGCTCGACGCCTACAACCCGAACACGCGGCGATTCCTGCGCGTGTTCTGGCCGTTCATCGCGACCGGCGCGCTCTACGACTCCCTGCGATTCTACCTCGACCCGGTGACCACCGGCCGGATCCACGTCGCCGGGCCCTACCTGCTCGATCGCGCGTGGTTCGGGACTGGCACGCACACCCTCAACGAGATATTCGCAACCCATCACTGGGTCATCGCCGATCTCGCCACCGGCTTCTCATACCTGATCTACGTCGCCGAGTATCTCGCACTCGCCATGCTGGTGTACTTCGCCGGCCACGTGACGCGGGCGCGCAGCTTCGCGCGCGGCTTCCTGCTCGTGAACGCGATGGGCTTCGTCACCTACCTGCTGTACCCCGCCGCGCCGCCATGGTACGTGGCCGCGCACGGCCTGGGCCCGGCGCTGGCCGGCAGCGCGCCGTCGCCCGGCGCCGCGGCCCGGTTCGACGCGCTGCTCGGCACCCGGGTGTTCGACGACGTGTACCGCCACAGCGTCGACGTGTTCGGCGCGATCCCGTCGCTCCATGCCGCGTATCCGGTGATGGCCGCCGTCCTCGCGTTCCGCACCCGAGAGCTCGGCTGGACGCGCTGGCCGGCCGCCGGCTACGCCGTGCTGATGTGCTTCAGCGCGGTGTACCTCCAGCATCATTACGTGATCGACGTGCTGCTCGGCCTGGGCTACGGCGCGGTCGCGGTGACCGCGGTGCTGGCCTGGGAGCGCCGCCGCCCGGCGCCGGTGCTCTGACATGCCCACCGCCGATCGGATCTCGCGCACGCTCGCCGGCCTGCTCCGCCACCCCGCGATCGTGCTCGCCGTCTACCTGGTCGCGATCCCCGCCGCCGCACTGCTCGCCACCCGGATCCCGAGCCAGGGTGCGATCGAGCGCCTGATCGTCCCGACCGATCCGGACCACGCGGCGACCCGCGCGTTCCAGGCGATCTTCCCCGAGCCGCAGCTGGTCCTCCTGGTGTTCGAATCGGCCGATCCGTGGTCGCCGGCGACGCTCGACCGCGTGCAGCGCGCCGAGGCTGCGCTCGACGCGGTCCCGCACGTCTCGGCGTTCTCGGTGCTCGATGCGCTGCGCCGCGCGCAGCCCACCGCGGATCCCGAGGCGCTGCGCCGGCTCGCCGCCGGGACCCAGCTGTTCCGCCGCCAAGGCCTGGTCGGCGACCGCTTCGTCACCGTGATCGCCAGCCTCGACGTCCACGACGCCGGCCAGCGCGACGCCGCGCTCGCCGGCATCGACCACGCGCTCGCCCGCGCCGGCACCGGGCCGGTGCACGAGGTCGGCGCGCCGCTGGTGACCGCGTGGCTGGAACACCAGTCGTCGGCGGCGACCGCCCGCGCGATGGCGATCTTCGCGGTGCTGCTGGTCGCGATCACCGGGTGGCTCTACCGCTCGCTGCGCGCGCTGCTCGCGATCCTGCTCGCGCTCGGCGCCGCGGTCGCGCTCGCGCTCGGCGCCGGACACCTGCTCGGCTTCTCGTTCACCATCGTGTCCAGCCTGGTCCCGCTCACCGTGATGATCACGACGCTGGCCACGCTGACCTACCTGCACTCGCGGTTCATCGATCAGCCCGACAGCCAGCCCGACAGCGCTCCGCTCGCCGAGCACCACGTCGCCGCGCTTCGCAACAAGTTCCTGCCGGTCACCGCGTCCCACGTCGCCGCGGCGGCCGGCTTCGCGGCGCTCGCGGTGTCACGGATCCGCCCGATCCGCGAGATGGGGATCTGGACCGCGATCGGCCTGGTGCTGTCGTGGATCGTCGCGTACACGCTGTTCCCCGTGCTCCAGCGCACCCTGCGCACGCCGACCCGCCGGCGCGTCGCGGTGCGCGGCGCCCTGTACGACCGGATCTCGGCCGCGCTGCCGCGGCTCACCTTCCGCCACCGCTGGCCGCTGGTCGGCGCGGCGCTCGCGGTGTGCGCCGCCGGGGCGGTCGCGATCACCGGGCTGCCCGGCGTCCTCGGCCCGATCCCGCTCCGGGTCGACACGCTGTCCAGCATCGACCCGG
This sequence comes from Kofleriaceae bacterium, assembly GCA_041495365.1. Taxonomy (GTDB): domain Bacteria; phylum Myxococcota_A; class Polyangia; order Haliangiales; family Haliangiaceae; genus JABFXX01. The sequence goes on from JBGQCL010000256.1 coordinate 16,679, forward strand.
GAACCCAGCTGTACCGCGATCTCTCGTGGTTCCGCGACCACGTGATGGATCTCAACATCGCGCGGATCTGGATCCA
>JBGQCL010000257.1:0-16747 GCA_041495365.1 Kofleriaceae bacterium
GGCGCCAGGCGCTCGGTGGATGGTTGACCGAGATGCTCGGCGACGACGCGCAAGTGCGGCTGTCGGCGCGCGGACTCGCCGGTCCGGACGCACCGCGGCGCTGGCTCGACGTCGCCCGCGCCTGGCATCTGCGCGCCGGCAGGAGGTCGCGGCGATGGGCTTCGAGATCACCGAGGAGACCGGCGAGGCCATCGTGACCGGGAGCGGACGTTCAACGCACGATCGGCCTTGCTGCGCTAATTTCGGGTCGGGACGCTCTTGAAAGTCCTTTTCGATGAACGATCGCGAGCGCGGGACGGTTGAGCGGCGCCAGCGCCGGCTTGCCACCCGGCCATCGCAAGACGGCGGTGTGCCCAGCGTGGTGACGGCTACGGACCTGGGTCACTGCAGCCGGAACTGCTGCGCCGGCGAGCCGTTGCAGTCCCAGATCTGAAGCCGGTCGCCGACCTGCTGGCGGTTGCCCGGGTCATCGAGGCAGCGGCCGGAGTTCGCGTTGCGCAGCACGCCCGGCGCCACGGCGTCCCACTGCTGGGCCGCCGTCCCGTTGCAGTCCCACAGTTGCACCGGCGCGCCGTTCGCCGTGCCGGCCTGCACCACGTCGAGGCACTTCCCGAATGCCCGGATGGTGCGGTCGCCGGGCGCGGACCAGCGCTGCGCGTCGGTCTGGTTGCAGGTGTGAAGCTGGATCGGCGTGCCCGACGCGGGATCGGCGTTGGCGACGTCGGTGCACAGGCCGGCCGGCCCGACGAGGGGCGCGGGCGGCATCCGCCACGCCTGCGCCGGCGTGCTGTTGCAGTCCCAGATCTGCAGCTGCACCGCGCCCGGCGTCGTGTTGCCCTGCGGGACGTCGAGGCAGCGCCCCGAGGCCGGGTTGACCAGCGCGCCGCCGGTCTGGCGCTGCCACAGCTGCCCGCTCGCGCCGCTGCACGTCGCGATCCCCACCGGCGTCGCGTTGCCGGTCGCGTTGCCGGCGACCTGGAGGCACTTGCCGAGCACCCGCACGGTGGCATCGCTGCCGTCATTCACCTGCTGCGCGGCGGCGTGAGTGCACGTGGCGAGCTGGACCGCGGTCCCGTCGCCGGTCGCGCCGCCGCGGACCTCGAGGCACAGCCCGCCGTCTCCAAGCATCTCGCCCGACACCGGGTTGCCGGCCGCCCCGCCGGTGAGCCGCACGGTGTGCGCCGCGGCCACCGCGAGCGCTGCGGTCGTGACCGTCACCGTGCGCGTGTTGGGGTTGTAGCCCCAGTCGGTCTCGGGCAACTGCGCGCCGTCGACGAGCACGGCGGTCGGCGCGCCGGCATTCGCCAGCCGCAGCGTGTACGCGCGCGCCGCGGGCGCCCCCGGGAAGCTCCCCGCGGTGGCCCCGATCGTCAGCGTGCGCGTGGCGTCCGCCCACGCCACCGCCGTCGTCGCCGAGGCCACCACCGGCCCCTCGCCCGCATCCTCGTAGAGCGAGAACTGGCCGTCGGCTCCGGCCGCCACCGCGAACGTGAGCTGGGTCTGTACCAGCCGCTGCGGTCCAGGATCCCCGGGTGCAGCGGGACGGGAACGACGCGCGGGTTGTCCAGCGAGCGCGACCAGCCGCCCAGCACGTCGGCCGGCCCGGCGCCGTAGCCGGTGGCGACCAGCGCGCTGGTCTGCGCGGGGTACGCCGTCGCGCCGAGCGCCGTGATCGCCACGCTGTCGATGTTGACGCGCCCGGAGTCGCCCGCGGCCCGGACGATGCTGACCGCATCGGTCCCCGCGACCAGCGCGACGGTCGCCGAGGCGACCTGCCACGTGTCCCACGAGCCGGTGGGTAAGAAGCTGATCGCCGGGCCGGCCGCGCCGTTGATCCGGGTTGACAGCGCGCGCGTCGTCGACTGGCCGTCGCTGCCCGCGGCGTTGGCGTAGCGGATCGCCAGCCGGTAGCTGCCCGCGGCCGGGATGCCGGAGATGTCGAACGCCAGCGAGCTGCCCGCGGTCTCGAAGCCGGCGACAAACGCCGACCCGGTGAACCCGGTGTGATCGAGCGCCGTCGCGGCGAACCCGCCGAGCAGCGCCGTCTCGGCCTCGCACGGCGAGCCCATCGCGCAGTACGACGGGAACGCTGGCGCCGCCGTGGTGCCGGTCGCGAGCTGCACCGACAGGTTCGCCGGCGTGAACGGGCCGGTGTTCCGCCGGTAGCGCAGTGTGAGCGCGGACGTCGTGACCTCGCGGACGCCTTCGCTCGTCACGCCGGTCGTGAATGGTGGCGCCGGGAAGCTGCGGTTGACCGCGTTGAACGTCGCCGCGTCCTGGAACGCCAGGTCCTCGGCGTACTCGAGCCGGATCAGCGTCGGTGTCAGCACGGTGAACCGGGCGCTGCCGTCGATCACGACCGCGGCCGCGGCCAGCGCCCCGGCGGGCACCTCGCGGCGCGCCATCGTCGCCTCCGACAGCTCGCTCGACGGTGCACAGCTCGAGATGACGGCATACGAGAGCAACACACCAGCGGTCCATCGCATTGGCATCGATCACCTCGCCTGTGGGGTTGGCGCAATCCGCGGCGGCATCGTAGGCGAGGCGCGCGCCGGGCGCCAGCGTGCAAACATGCTCATCGCCATCGCACAGCACAACGCAAGTTTCAGATTCTGGCGATCGCGTGAGACGACATACCGAGATCGATCGCTACGAGCGCGAGCGTGAAGGGCTGGGAGCCGAGTTCTGGGATGAGCTCAAAGCGGCGATGCGGACGCTTGCGGCCCCGGGCCCCTGCATTCGCGCCGCAGCGGGCTCCGCGCGAAGCCAGCCGCCAGCGTCGAGGATGTCCCAGGCGACCTGGATCTGACGCGGCTCGAAGGCCCGCTTCCGATCGTTCCACTGGTAGACCGCGTCGATGGCTTCGGCGACGGTGCGGGCTCCGTCGTGAACCGCCACCCAGTGCACCGTCGCGAGCAGCTCCATGCCGAACGGGGTCTCGAAGCCCTGCACGAGCTCGGCGACGCGATCGAACCTGGCCTTGGTGTCCGGGTGGGCCTCCAGGAATGCCAGGGCGGCCTTGCTGGCGCCGGGCACAAGCTCGAGTTGCTTGCCGGGGGCGTCGCCGCCATCGGCGTAGCCGGTCAGGAAGTGCCCTTCCACGTGCGCGAGCACCTGGCGAAGGTTCTCCGCGTAGGGCCCGTACAGCGCCTTGGTGTACCGCAGGCGCAACGGCTCGCCGGCCTCCTGCATGAAGTACATCAGCTTGTGGATCTCGAGGAGCGACACGAAAGGGTCCATCAGCCCGGCGAGGTAGCGTTCGATGAGCCCGACCAGGACGGCGCGGCCCGGCGTCATCGTCGGCACGTTGGTGGACCTGATCATCTCCCTGGGAACCGGTGCGCCATCGGGTTCGAAGAGGAGCTAGTAGTACCACTTCGGTCGGACGCTGACGGCCGGCTGGTGGGGCGAAGCGGCGATGGCAGCCTCGGCTTGCCCGCGAACGCCCTGGGAGATCACGCCCAGGGCCTCGACCAGATTCCAGGGGAACGAGCCGTGCACCCACGATCGAGCGGAGGTTGTCGACGTGCGTGACGTGGAAGATCTTGGGGTGGCCGGGCGGCGTGGTCACAGAACGAGATCCGCGTGGGGAGACGCTGCCATTGTTGCCCGGTGCTGGGACGTGCGCCAGCTTCCGTGCGCCGTGTGCCGATCCCGCCGTGAGTGTCGGCGCGTGTGAGGGGCGCCCATGGGCGATCTCGCGAGCGTCGCGGTGCCGAGCGGGCTGTTGCTGCGGCAGAGCGATCCCAGAGGCAGCGATCCTCCGGAGCGCGCGCCGCTCCGGCAGGATCGCGTCTCGTCTTGATCGTCATCATTTCTTCACGCCGCGCCAAGAAGAGATCAAGCAACCGAGAAGTGCGTCCGGCGTCATGTCTTCCTTCGCAGCGAGGACGGCGAGTTTGCGATGGCCGGCGCTCGAGAGCTTCTCTTGTGGGCGATCTTTCATGGCCGATGCCGAACGCAAGACCTTACCGTCGAGACAGAACCTACCCGGGTGCTCTCGCACAACCTGGCGCTTGGCGCTGTTCCAGGCGGCGTTCACGTCACGGGTCTTGGACATCTGTCCGATGAGTCCGAGATGCTGCACGACGACCTCCTTCGAGGGCGTTGCCCCGGGCGGCAACTGGGAGAGCACCTCGACCATCGCCGTGGTGAGCTTCCCGACCGAGAGGCCGATGTCGAAGCCAGCCCGACGGACCTGCGCGAAGTATCCTTTCATCGTTCTCGCTCCTCGATGGTTCGTGAGTGACGCCGTCACTTCCCGATGGCGGCGACCAGCTGCGATCTCCGCTCTTCCAATGCGGAGATCTGGAACTTCAGCCGCTTCAGCTCGCGGTTGATCCGCGCAAGCTCGGTATTCGTCTGCCGTGCCTTCAGGAAGTCGATTCCATGCTTGTTCTTCACCAGCGCTTCGACCTCGCGCCGGAGGAGCCTCAGGAATGGGTTCCCGTGGGCCGAATTGCGGCGATACTGAAGCTTGCTGGCCCGGATCCCCTGGACGATCTCGTCCTGCGTCAGTCCGAACTCCTTCCTTGCGGTCTTGTCGCTGAGCGTCGCGCCCTCTCGCTGCCACTCGGAATCGAGGTCTGCGCGCTCACTCGCTGTCATCGCCGCTCCTCGCGGTCACCGGCGGCGTTTCCGCGGTCCCTGTTGGCGCATGCTCGTACACGATTGGTTCATACTCGGGCCTCACAGCTGCGCGCGGTGTTCTCGTCGGTATCGAGGTGGCACCTCTTGTACTTCTTGCTGCTGCCGCACCAGCACGGCTCGTTGCGACCGGGGCGTGGACGCGCAGGTCGTTCGTCAGGTGTGCGTGACTCGATCGCGGCGTCCAGCTGGCGTCGCCAGCGCTCCCCTGGCTCGCACGCCGTCCGGTACTTCGCCAGCTGGCGGCTCGTCAGCTTGCCGCCGAGCTCCTCGATGGCTGCATGGACCTCGCGGAGGTCCTGATTCGCGAATGGGGAGTCGCTGTCACCCAGGACATAAGCGTCGAACGCGCGCGACAGGTAGGGCAGAGCGCGGTCGTCCCCGTACCGAGCGAGGTCACCCGCACGCGACGGCGAGATCTCGAGCATCTCCAGGAGCACGGCGAAGATGCGATCGTCCAGCACGCCGATTCGCGCGAGGATGGAGCCGACGCTCACACGAAACGCGCGGTCATCAGCTTCGGCATAAGCGCGGAGAGCGGGCTCGATGACCGGATCGCCGATCTTGGGCAAGGAGGTGAGGATCGCGTCACGCAGCATGTCGAGCGGGTCGGTCTCGGCGAGCGCACGTAGCATCGGTCCGATCGCCGCGGAGATCCTCATTTCGCCGAGCAGCCTCACAGCGTGGACCGGCGCCCAACCCTCCAGCACCTCGTTGTCCAGGATTCGCAGCAACGCCGGCACGGCCCCGGTGCCCAGCGCCAGGACTTCATCCCGTGCGCGGGCGGACAAATGGGTCTCCGATTGCAAGAGCCGCCGGACGATGACCTCGAGATCGCGCTGGTTACACTGCATGCCATCTCTTTTCAGCGTCGTGACGAAGACGCGTCACGAACCTACCTGACCAGGCTGACATCGACCTGCGACCGGTCTCGCGGGGCTCCGACCAGTCGCCGCGATCCGCGCCGCGATCTCGCGCTCTGTGCGGTCGTCCAGCTTGCGGGGATCGGAATTCCGAGCCGTTTGCCAGTAGAACAACCGCGTCACCCATCACAAGGAGCCGTCAACATGAACCGCCATCCCGATCACGCGGGCAGATCCCGGGTGGCTTGTGGCCCGGAGGGCGAAACGGCTTGCGCGCTGTCCCGGCACCGATGATCCTCCACGTCGGAGGAGACATGCTCGCCAACGAGATCGTCGAGAGATACATCGAAGCTCGAAGCTCTACTTGAAGTGCCGGACATCTAGACAGGCGGACGCTGCCGGCCACGACACGTTGACCCCGATCGTCACGAGGGGGAGCCGCCGTTCAAGCCGGAGCTCGGCAAGGGTGGCGCTTTGTGGTTGCCGGCGGGGTATCCCGCGGCCGCGTTCCTCGCCGCACATCAGAAACGCACGGTCATCGCGATGGGCGAACTCAGCCGAATCCGAGCTGACGGCGCTCCGTCACGTGAAAGCGCTCGTCCAGGTATTGGGCGAGCGCCCCAGTCAGGATGCGTTCCGGCGCGGTCCGCGTTTGCCGGCCGGTTACACCCGCGGATGCGTTCCTCGCCCCGCATACCAGAAGCTGAGTACTTCCACGCGATGCGCTCGAGGTCGAACGCGATAGTAGACGTGATATTCGATATCCGGGAGCAGGATGCGGCGCGCCGTGACCCTCGACGAGGCTACGAGCGTTCCGATCTCCGGGAACACGACGACGAGCTCGCAGAACTTCCGGAATTCGTCGCGGACCGCGTCGCGCTTCTCGCCATGCTCGGACCACCACAAATCGGCGGACTCGATCTCCCTTTGCGCGCGGCTCAGCACCACGACCGAGAACGGCGGTCTAGTCACGACTTCGTGCGACGCGCATCGAGTCGCCGAAGCACCTCGGACGCATCGACGAAGGAGTCGCTCCGATCGGCTTCCATGATCCGCGCTTCGAGCTCGAGCTCGGTGCTTTCGTCCAGCTCGCCTCGGTCATCTTCGACGATCAATACCGTCACGGTGGCGCCATCAGGGAGCGACGCGAGTTGCTTGTCCGCGATCGCCCCGTCGTGAACCGTAGCGGTGAACATGCGTGCCATCTCGACGTATTGTAGCAGACCCCGCGCACTTCGGGCACCGGGATCGCGTGGCGCAACGTGGTCGGGCTGGCTCGTGATGACAGGTGACATGGGCACGACCGCGTCTGGTCGTGCCCATCGCGTCGCCCAGCGTCCCGCGTGCCCGGCTGGCGATCGTATCTGCACGGCCCCCCGGCTCCGTACAGGCGCTCTGCTCGCGAGCGCCTCGTCGAATCGTCCCAGACGAGGTAGGTCGGTCGGCCGTGACCGGATCGCGCGTTCATGCTTGTTCTCGGCGCGATTCGTGCGGCATCCTGCCGGTCGTGGCGCAGGTGAAGATGAACCCTCAGCCTTGGCCCACGGCGCTCGCGAGGGTCGACACCTGTCGCGCGGATCCCCGAGGCCAGCAAGGCGCCAATTCATCCGCTGGCGCTGGACGAGGCCGCACGTGAGTCGCGCCGCTGTTGATACCGAGAAATTGCGCGCCGCGCTCCGACGGATGACCAGGGGTCGACTGCTGATCGTGGCCGAACGCGCGCTCGAGATCGTGCCACCAGCGAAGCTGCGCCAGCTTGTCGGCGACATGGTCAGGACAGAAGATCTGACCGAAGGGAGGCCGGGCTCCACGTCCCTGCTCGACGAGGTCAGGAAGTTCCACGAGGCCAGCCTGCGCCGCGAGTACTACGAGAGCTTCAATGTCAACTCGAAGAACTACATGGAGAAGTCCAAAGGTACCGAAGCGTTCCTCTCCGAGTTCGATCGGCTGATCGGAAAGTGCGTCCGCGCCACAACGAAGGGACCACGCCGCCCGGTGCGAGAGGCATTCGAGCTACTGTTCGCGCTGCTCCGGCGCATCGACGAGGATTCCGACAGCGTGGTGTTCTTCGCCGATGAGGGGGGCTCGTGGCAGGTGGGCGCAGACTGGCGCGAGGTGCTCCCAGCCTACTTCCGGTGTCTCGCCGATGGTGTCTCGGGCGATGAGTTCGCACGCGAGGTGAACCGATCGATCACCGATTTCGCGGACTACGATCGGCGGCATCAGCTGACCGCCGCTCGGCGGGTCGCCAGCGTCGAGCAAAAGGCCGCGCTGCGGCGCGGCGCGACTCCACGAGGGCGATCGCGGCGGCCGAGGACTTGACTCACGATGGCGCGGTCGGCTACTCGCGCGGCGAGGCGCCTCTCGGGTACGGCGAGCCCAGTGACCAGCCGGTGGTCTCGTACGACGAGGATGTTCTCGCTGCGCTCCAGCAGGAGGACGGCTTGGCATGAGAAAGGATCAACCCCATTGAAGCGCACAGCGACATCGAAGCCCCGCGGCCGCCGAGTGCCGGCTCGCCTCAACAAGGAGAGGCGAGCCGAGATGATCGAGGAGGCAACTGTCGACGCATACGACGAGTCGGAGCAGGCGACCGGCTGGTACACGATGTTCGAGGAGCACCTCGAGCTTCCATTCGAGACCACGGTGCTCGGCATCGCCGTCACCGTCGCCAGCATCGATCTTCGCGACGGCGGCCAGATCGTCGCCCTCTGCACCCGCGGCCGCAACCGTCAGGCGATCCCCGTCGTGGATCTCCCGCTGCCGTCGCCGAAGCCGGCCGGCAGCGAGTGGATCGAGGCGTACCGACACTGGCTGGGGCGACGGTGAGCGAAACTGCCGAGCACGCATGCCGCCGTTCATGGTCCACCGCTTGTGCCGCCGTCGTGTAGTCGCGCAGAGCGAGCCGCACCACCTCGGACCGGAGGTTTGGGAGAGACCCGTACGACGGTCGACGAGAGCGATGAGGGCAGCGCCGACATCGTTCGGGTTTGCGGCGAGGATCGCGTCGCGTTCGGCGACGAGCGGGGCCAGGAAGCGATCGCGGGCCGACAGCCGCTCGCGGATCAGCGCCTCGGTGATGGGCTCCGCCTCATGGCGAGGGTGGAGATTTCGGACGATGCCGAGCAGGTATCGCGCGTCGACGCCGTTGGGGAGCGTGCCGGCGGTGCGCTTGCCGGAGAAGATCGCGATGGCATCGACGATGGCGTCGCGCGGGTCGCAGGCGATGGCATCGCGGACATGGCGCTCGGGGTCGAGCAAGCTGAGACGGGCGAAGGCATCGTCGAGTAGCGCGGCGATGACCGGATCGCGGCGGGCGGCGCGGGTCTGACGAGCAAGCTCTTGCTTGCGCAGGCGGTCGCGCAGCGCGGTGGCTGCGGCTTCATACTGCTCGGGTGTGACAGGTTGCTCGTAGAGTTCAGCGCGGGTCTTGCCGGCGCGGCGATTTCCGTCATCGGGCGATCAGGACGAGAATCGTTCGTGCGAGCGGGGGGACTCGAACCCCCACGCCGTCAGGCACAGGAACCTAAATCCTGCGTGTCTACCAGTTCCACCACGCTCGCAACGGCAGACGTATAGCACGCGGGCGGTCAGGCGATCAGCTCGACGTCGTCGATGAAGACGGCGGCGGGGCCGTGGTAGGCGCCGCGGCGGAGGAGCTGGCCGGAGCGGCGGGCGCGGGCGAGCGCGGCGAAGAGGTCGAGGCGAACGGTGCCGCCGGTGAAGGGGGTGGCGGGGCGGCCGGGGCGGTGGTCGAGGGCGAGGGCGATGTCGAGGCTGGCGTCGCCGGTGTAGGCGTCGAGGGTGATGGCGTGGAGGCGGCGGAGCTCGATGGTGCGGGTGGTGGGGGACGGGGCGGGGGACCAGGTGCCGGGGGCGACGTCGAGGTTGCGGACGCCGCCGTTGGGATCGGTGGCGCGCAGGGCGGCCTCGCGCGGGGACAGTCCGAGGCCGACGGCGACGCCGCGCTCGACGAGGGGGAAGCTGCGGATGGCGACGGCGTCGTCGGTGACGGGGGCGGAGAGGGTGGCGAAGTCGAGGGCGCCGTTGCTGGTGATGGAGAGCGGCTCGGGGAGCTGGGAGGCGCCGCGGGCGATGTCGGCGCCGAGGCGGTAGCGGGTGAGGCCGCGGCGCTCGACGGCGGAATCGGCTTGCTGGGCGAACAGGGTCCACAGGCCGTGGTGGTGGGCGGCGGGGGCGGCGGGGCGATCGGCGGCAGCGTCGGCGATGGCGCCGCTGGGGGCGGTGGGGGCGGTGGCAGCGGCATCGCCGCCGAGGCCGAGGGAGAGGCCGCCGTCGTCGCCGCGGAAGTGGTCGGGGGTGGGGAGGAGGGCCTCGGGGCCGAGCCAGAGGGCGCACGGGCCGGGGATGGGGGGACCGGCGGCGGGGAAGAGGGCGAGGTCGGCGGCGGCGGCGGCGATGGCGGCGTCGAGGTCGAAGTCGTCGAGGCGGCGGGCGTGACGGGAGACGGTGAGGCTGTGATCGGAGGTGGCGAGGAGGGCGTCGCCGCGCAGGTCGGTGGCGAGCCAGGTGGTGCGGAGGCCGGTGCCGGAGATGACGGTGAGCTTTTCGCGGAGGACCTAGACGGCGGCGGAGACGGTGACGCGGCCGGGGCGGCGGAGGCCCGCGATGGCGCCGAGGGCGACGGCGCCGAGCTCGCGCTCGACGAGGGTGGGGTCGACGAGGGTGACGTTGGCCGGGGCGGCGGGTGGCGCGGAGGTCCAGGCGGGGCCGACGGCGGCGAGGGCGAGGGCGACGGCGCGGTCGACGAGGTCGGAGGCGGAGCCGTCGAACGGGTCGATGTCGAGGCGGGCGGTGCCGCGGCCGCGCGGGACGTCCTGGTGGACGATGAGGGTGAGGCGGGTGCGGTGGTCGCGGCGCTGGCGCGCGGGGGGGGCGGCGGCGAACGCGAGGTCCTGGACCCGCTCGACGACGCTCCACGCGCCGAGGCCGCGGCGCACGAGCTGCTGGACGAGGTCCTGCTGGGTGATCACGCGCGGCTCCGCGAGGCGCGGACCAGGCCGCGGGTGCGCAGGGCGGGCGCGGAGATCGAGCGCCAGGTGGGGTAGGGGCCGGCGGGGTCGCGGGGGAGAGAGGTGGCGGGGGTGGTGTCGACGGCGTCGACGGCGGACAGCAGGGCGGCGAGCGAGCCGACGAGCTCGACGTCGGCGTAGACCCGTCCGGTGGTGCGGCCAGCGCGGAGCTCGCGCGCACGGGTGCAGACGACGCGGATGCGGTCGCCACCGGGGTCGAGGCGGGCGCAGAGGCCGCCTTCGAGGACGAAGCCGTCGGTGTGGAGCTGGCGGAGGTCGGTGGCGCCGGGGCCGGTGCCGGTGCCGGTGCCGGGGCTTGGGCCGGTGCCGGGGCTTGGGCCGGTGCCGGGGCCGGTGCCGGGGCCGGGGCCGGTGCCGGGGCCGGGGCCGGTGCCGGTGCCGGGGCTGGTGCCGGGGCTGGTGCCGGGGCCGGTGCCGGGGCCGGGGCTCGGAACGAGGCGGAGGTGAGAGGGAGAGGGGGTGACGCGACCGAGGTGGCCTGGGCGGCGGCCGCGGCCGGGGACGCCGGCGGCGCGGTCGGAGAGCTGGGCGGCGACGCGGCCGGCGTCGATCAGGGTGATCGGGGCGGCGGGCTCGCCCTCGTCGTCGAACGCGAAGCCGCCGTAGGCGCCCGGGGTGGTGGGGTCGTCGACGACGGTGACCAGGGGGGAGGCGAGCGGAGCGGCGGCGAGGCGGCGGGCGACCTCGGGGCGGCGGACGGCGTCGGCGGTGAGCAGGCCGCGCGCGGCGGCGTCGAGCACGACGGCGACGACGCTGGGGTCGAGGACGATGGGGAACTCGCCATCTTCGAAGCCGCCCGGGGTGAGGACCTCGAGGGCGGCCTCGCTGGCGGCGGTGAGGTCGTCGGGGGTGAGGGGCTGGTCGTCGAGGCCGCCGGACCAGGCGCGCTCGATGGCGCGGACGACCGGGCGGGTGCCGTTCCAGGCGGCGCGCACGGCGGTCTGGCGGATGCGGACGAGGCGCTGCTCGAGGTCGCGGCCGGGAGCGACGGACCACACGATGGCGTCGTCGATATCGAGCGCGGCGGCGGCGTAGACCAGGCGGCGGGCGAGGGCGACGTCGCCGTGGAGCAGGAGGTCGAGGCGCGCGCCGAGGTCGCGGTCGTCGAGCACGGGCGGCTCGGCGGGCGCGGCGGGCGGCGGGCCGAAGTCGACCGGGCGGGGCGGTCGGTCGGCGCCGAGGGCGCGGGCGGCGGCGGCGATGGCGTCGCGGCTGAGCTCGGAGCCGGCGTGCTCGTGCCAGGTGCCGTCGCGGTCGCGCACGGTGAGGACGATGCCCTCGGCGTGCAGGTGGGCGGTGCCGGCGCCGAGGACGTCGCGTGCGGCGGCGGTGCGGCGGCGGGAGACGGCGAGGGCATGGGCGAACGGGTAGACGGCGGCGAGGCGGGCGACGGCGTCGTGGAGCCAGGAGCGGACCTCGCCGCTGAGCTGGGGTGCCCGGCGGACCGGGCGCGGGGGTGCGCCGCAGCCGAGGGCGAACAGCAGGGAGGAGGCGGACGCGACGCCGAGGGTGGCGAGCACCTCGCGCCGGTGGAGGGTCACGGTGGGGAGCATGCCACGGCACCGCGCGGCCTGGCGCAAACGCGCACAGCGTGCGGGAGCGCCACCCCGGAGCCGGTGGTGGCCGCGGCGCGGTGATCCGGGCGCGGGGCAACGGACGCGGACGGCGCGGATCGACGCAGGACCCGGCGAACGCGAGGCAGCCCACGGTCGTGCGGTCGTGCCATGCCGCCGGCGGCTCGCGGGAGCGAGCTCGTCGAGCCGGTCGGTCCGGCGAGCGCCCGCGCCCCGGTCGAGGGCATGTCGCTTGCTTTCGTTCCGCGCATGGCGCTCAGCACGGCCACGATCGAGATGCAGAGCACCGAGGAGCACCGCGAGCGGCTGCACGAGCTGGTGAAGGCGGCGCGAACGGTGCTGGTGCTGCACTGTGACGGCGACGAGCGGATCGCCGGGCAGCCGATGGCGCTGCTGCGCACCGGCGACGACACGACGCTGTACGTCGCGGCGTCGCTCGAGGCCGATCAGCGGGCGGCGCTGTCGCGCGGGGCGCGGGTGACGGTGGTGGTTCCGGACGGCAGCTGCGCGATGTTCGACGCCGAGGCGATGATCTCGCGGGATCGCGCGCTGCTCGACGGGGTGAGCAGCGCGGCGTGGACGCGGTGGGGGTGGGGCAAGGTGGATCCGTCGGTCGCGGTGCTGGTGATCTCGCCGATCGAGGGGGCGTACTGGCAAGGCGCGCGACGCCACGCGTACCGCTACCGGGCGACGCCGATGCGCAGCGCGCGCGAGCTGTCCGACGGCGTGCCGGTGGAGCTCTAGCGATCGTCGTCGCCGCCGGAATCGGCGGTGGCGTCGGCGGTCGCCGGGCCGCGGCGGCGCTCGAGCCACGCGGCGACGCGGTTGAAGTCGGCGAACCGGGTGAGCTTGCCGCTGGCGCCGAGGAACGCCATGACGACCTCGCGATCGTCGAACCGCGCGCCGGTGACGAAGCAGTAGCCGGCGGCGTGGGTGTACCCGGTCTTGCCGCCGATCACGTTCCACTTGCCGACGACGAGGGGCTGGTTGGTGGTGCCGTAGTGGATCTTGGCGTAGTGGTCCTTGGACACCACGTCGGCGGAGTCCTGGCGCATGATCGCGCGCAGGACGTCGTCGGCGAGCACGGCGCGCAGCGCGATCGCCATCTCGCGCGCGGTGGACTCGTTGCCGTGCAGGCCGGTCGGGTCGGTGAACCGGGTGTGCTTGAGGTGGAGGTGCCTGGCGAGGTCGTTCATGGCGGCGACGAGGTCGTCGGGTGACATGCCGGCGGCGCGCCCGAGCGCGGTGGGCGCGCGGTTGTCGCTGGCGAGGAGCATCGCTCGTAACAGGTCTTTATTGCGGAACTTTTGACCGATGTCGAGGCGGGTGCGCGCGCCGCCGGCCGCGTAGTGGGCGTCGACCTTGGAGATCTCGGTCCAGCCGTCGAGATCGAGGCGCTTGCGGACCGCGATCGCGACGAAGATCTTGGTCGTCGACGCGATCGGGCGGACCTCGTCGGCGTCCTTGGCGAACAGCTCGTCGCCGCTGGCGGCATCGAGCACGATGGCGGACCTGGACTCCACGGCGGGACGGTCGTTGGCCGATGCGGTCGACGCGACGATCGAGGTTGCAACTGTGACCAGCGCAGCGCAGATCACCGGGGCGCGCATTCGAGCCGCCATCATGACACGAGCTTCCACGCACCGCGACATTCCTGCGAGGTCAGGATAAGATGAACCGTCGCGGAGACTACATGGACCCCCTGCAAGGGCCCCCGCAGCCCGACCTGCTCATCGGCCAGACCATCGGCAACTACCTGGTGACCCAGAAGCTGGGCGAAGGGGGCATGGGGTCGGTGTACCTGGCCGAGCACCCTTCGATCGGCAAGAAGGTCGCGCTGAAGGTCCTGCACTCGGAGTTCTCGACCGACCAGGAGGTCACCGCCCGGTTCTTCCACGAAGCCAAGGCGGTCAACGACATCGGTCACCCGAACATCGTCGACATCGTCGACTTCGGCATCCTCCAGGCGGGGGCCGGCCGCGAGCAGCTGGTGTACTTCATCATGGAGTACCTGGCGGGGATGACGCTGTCTCAGCTGATCCGGGCGGAGGCGCCGCTGCCGCCCGAGCGGGCGCTGGGGATCGGGCTGCAGGTCGCGGACGCGCTGGCCGCCTCGCACAAGTGCGGGATCGTCCACCGCGATCTCAAGCCGGACAACATCATCTTGCTGCAGCGCGGGCGCGAGCGCGACTTCGTGAAGCTGCTCGACTTCGGGATCGCGAAGCTGACCGGCGGCGGCGCGGTGGGCTCGCACCGGACGCGGACCGGCATCGTGATGGGAACGCCGGCCTACATGTCGCCGGAGCAATGCGAGGGCCGCAACGACAGGGTGGACTGGCGGACCGACGTCTACGCGCTGGGCATCGTGCTCTACGAGATGCTGACCGGCCGGGTGCCGTTCCAGGGCGACGGCTACGGCGAGATCCTGGTGCAGCACCTGACGCGGGCGCCGGTGCCGCCGTCGCAGATCCGCGTGCTGCCGGCGCACGTCGAGGTCCTGGTGCTCAAGGCGCTGGAGAAGCGCGCCGACCTGCGCTACCCGACGATGGAAGAGTTCATGCGCGCGATGTCCGACCCGGTCGGCTACGTCGAGGCGCACGGCGGGGTCGGCGGGTTCCTGCAGCGCCAGCTGGTGCCGTCGAACGCGCCGCTGCCGTCGGGGCGGCTGACGCCGGCGCCGCTCACTCCGCCGCCGGGGACGATGCTCGCGCCGGGGTTCGCGCCCGGGGTCGCCCCGAGCCTCCCGGGCGTCCGGCCCGGCAGCCTGCCGCCGGGGAGCCTGCGGCCGGGGAGCTTGCCGCCGGGCAGCATCATGACACCGTCGCCGACGACGCTCGGCGCGGCCGCGGGGCAGGTCCAGTCGAGGCGCGGCAGGACCGGGTTCATCATCGCCGGGCTGGTGATCGCCGTGGCGGCGATCACCGCGATCGTCGTCGTGGCCCACAAGGACGAGATCCCGAGCGGTGGCGGCAGCGCGATCGCGTCGAACGGCCCGGGCAGCGCGAGCGGCGCAACGCCGGGCAGCGAGGCGGCGGCCGGCGGGACGGCGCCGGGTAGCGCGATCGCGGCCGGCGGGACGGCGCCGGGTAGCGCGACGGTGGGTGGCGCGGCAGGCAGCGCGACCCCCGGGGGCACGGCGCCGGGCGGGACGCCGGGCAGCGCGACCGCGCCGGGTGGGACGCCACCGGGTGGGACGCCACCGGGTGGCACGACGCCGGGCAGCGCGACGCCGGGTGGCACGGCGCCGGGAAGCGCGGACGCGAACGGCTCGGGGAGCGCGGCGGCGACCCCCGGGGGCACGGCCGGCAGCGCGGGGTCCGGAACCGGCCACGCGCCCACGGTCGTCGACACGGCCGCCGAGATCGGCGTGGCGTCGTCGCCGCCGGGGGCGCGGATCTACGTCGACGGCATCGACACGGGGAAGATCACGCCGGCCAAGCTCGACGTGCCGAGGAGGTCGCGCAGCTCGATCGCGATCACGCTGAAGCTCAAGGGCTACGAGCCGTTCACGTTCAGGTCGGTCGACGTGGGTGAGAGCTCCCAGCAGAAGGCCGAGCTGATCAAGATCAAGGGCGACGGGGGATCCGCGCCGCGGTGCCGGACTCCGGAGCGCGCCGGTTGCCGCCGCGACAGCAAGGGTTGCTGTCTGGAGGGCGCCGGCTCGGGGAGCCGCAACGGCTCCGGGGCCAGGGCCGGCAGCGCCACCGAAGATCCGGATGGCCTGCTGCGACCGTGAACCGGTGGACGGTTCTCATGCGATGTAGCTTGCTGGGAGAAACGATGAGGAAGATCAGCCATGCGGTGCTTCTGGTTCTGCTCCAGCTTCTGATACCGGCGGCGGCGCCGGCGTGGGCGGCACCCAGGACGGCGGACGAGTGGTACGAGGAGGGGGCG
Source organism: Kofleriaceae bacterium (assembly GCA_041495365.1). Classification (GTDB taxonomy): domain Bacteria; phylum Myxococcota_A; class Polyangia; order Haliangiales; family Haliangiaceae; genus JABFXX01. The sequence continues at coordinate 16,033 of JBGQCL010000257.1, forward strand.
AACCAGTACACCCTGGGGAGCTTCGAGAAGGCGATCGACGCCTTCAAGCAAGGTTTCTCGCTGGAGCCCGACGAGAGCAAGAAGGCCAATTACCTGTACAACATCGCGCAGGCGTACCGGCAGACCCACGACTGCAAGAACGCGCTGTTCTTCTACAAGCGCTTCCTCGCGCTCAAGGCCAACGACACGGCCAAGCCGCTCCCGGCCAGGACCCGCAAGGCGGTCGAGGACTTCATCTCCGAGGCCGATACCTGCGTCCGGCAGCAGACCTCGCTCGGCGAGAAGCCGCCGGTCAACAACGTGCCGCCCGATGGCGAGGCCGGCGAGAAGGGCCGTCCCCCCGGCGAGACCACGCGCCAGGACCCGCCGCGCAAGCCGGTCGCGGCCGCGCAGAAGCAGCCCGATCCGGACGGCGATCCGGAGGATACCGGCGTCACCCAGCCGGCGACCGGGCAGCCGCGGGTGATCTCGGCGCGCGTGATCGGCGGCATCAGCAAGGTCAACGCCGGGAGCATCTCGGTGCCGCCGCAGGCGACGTTCGGCGCCATCGGCGGCTACCCGATCCCGGTCAATCCCCGGCTGACGATCGAGGTCGGCGCCGCGCTCACGCTCACGCCGGCGCCGTACCAGTCGCAGATGATGAACGGGAACAAGACCGGCACGCTGTTTGGCGCGATGGCCAACGCGGGAGCGACCTTCGAGGTGATCCCGAACC
>JBGQCL010000258.1:0-16604 GCA_041495365.1 Kofleriaceae bacterium
CCGTTCGACTCGGGCGCCGCCTCCGCCATCGCGCAGGTGGCCGAGCAGCGCGGCGTGCCGTTCGTGATCAACATCGCCGCCGCGCCGCTGATCACCGAGCAGGGCTACAAGTTCGTGTTCCGCAACTTCCAGACCGCCGGCGAGATCGTGAAGAACGGGCTCGATCTGATCGGCGAGCTGTTCCAGGCCACCCACGCGGCGCCGACGACCGCCGTGTACATGCACGTCAACGACACGTTCGGTCAGGCGATGACCAAGGGGATCCTGGCGACCCTGCCGTCGCGCTCGCAGCTCGGCTTCAAGATCGTCGACGACATCGGCTACGATCCGGCGGCCAAGGACCTCACCGTCGAGGTCTCGCGCGCCAAGGCGACCAAGGCCGACTTCCTGCTCCTGGTGTCGCGGCTCAACGACGCCGTGCTGCTGCGCCGCGAGATGGTCAAGCAGCGCTGGAACCCGATGGGGATCGTCAGCCCGGGCTCGCCCGGCATGTACGAGGAGCAGTACTTCAAGGGCCTCGGCAAGCTGTCCGAGTACTCGATCTCCAACGTGCCGTGGTTCAATCCCAACGCGAACCTGACCAGGATCGTCGAGAAGGCGTTCGTCAAGAACAACCCCGGCGACAAGCTGGTGTTCCACGGGCTGAACGTCGGCTTCACGTTCGAGGCCATCCTGGTTGCCGCCGACGCGTTCAGGCGCGCGAAGACCACCGATCCGAAGGCGCTGGCCGAGGCGATCCGCCAGACCCACATCACCGACAAGATGACGCTGGGCGGACCGATCCAGTTCAACGCCAAGGGCCAGGTCGAGGGCATCGGCTCGGCGTGCGTCCAGAACCTGAACCAGCTGCCCACCGTGGTGCTGCCGGCCGCCGCCGCGACCGCCAAGCCGGTGTTCCCCCGGCCGGACTACAAGAAGACGTAGGTTGTCGTTCGACCTGGTCGTCAACGTCGTCCTCGCCGGGATCTTGACGGGGCTGGTCTACGGCCTCATGGCGCTCGGCCTGTCGGTGATCTTCGGCGTGGTCCGCGTCGTCAACTTCGCGCACGGCGAGCTGATGACCGTGGCGATGTACGCCGCGACGCTGCTGTTCGCCCGGTTCGAGCTCGATCCGTTCCTCGCCGTGCTGCCGGTCTCGATCGCGTTCTTCGCCCTGGGCTACGCGCTGCAGGCCGGGCTGATCAACCCGTTCATCACCCGGCCGGAGCACTCGCAGTTCATGCTGCTCGTCGCGGTCGGGCTGATCGTGATCAACGCGCTGCTCATGGCGTTCGGCCCCGACGCGCGCAGCGTCCAGGTCGACTACCAGCTCGAGTCGTTCGAGCTCGGCGACATCCTCGTCGACAAGGCGCGGCTGTACGCCGCGGGGCTCGCGGTCCTCACCGCGCTCGCGCTGTTCGGCTTCTTCCGCGTCACGCGGACCGGCAAGGCGATCCGGGCCTGCGCCGACAACCACTTCGCCGCCCAGGTGGTCGGCCTGAACGTCAAGCGGCTGTACGCGCTGACGTTCGGCCTCGGCGCGGCGTGCGTCGCGGTCGCCGGCTGCGCGCTGACGCTGCTGGTCGACGTCACGCCCAGCCTCGGCCCGCAGTACACCCTGCTCGCGTTCGTGATCGTCATCGTCGGCGGCCTCGGCTCGATGCTCGGCGCCCTGGTCGGCGGCGTCCTGATCGGCGTGTCCGAGGCGCTCGCCGGGCTGCTGATCTCGCCGTCGGCCAAGAGCATGCTGAGCTTCGGGCTGCTGATCGTGGTGCTGATCGTCCGGCCGCAGGGCCTGTTCGGGAGGAAGCCGTGACCCGGGCCGCGCGCCTGCTCGCGATCCTGCTGGTCGCCGCGGTCGTGTTTCCGTGGATCGCCGGTCCCTACGCGCTGTCGGTCGCCACGCTGATCCTGTACTTCGCCTACACCAGCCAGGCCTGGAACGTGATGATGGGCTTCGCCGGTCAGCTCTCGCTCGGCCATGCCCTGTACGTCGGCATCGGCGCCTACGCCGCGGGCGCGCTGTATTACCACCTCGGGATCGGTCCGTGGGCCGGCCTGCCGCTGGCGATCGCGGTCGCGGCGCTGGCCGGGGTGATCATCGGCTGGCTCGCCTTCCGGTTCGGCGTCGCGGGGGTCTACTTCGCGCTGCTCACCATCGCGTTCGCCGAGTTCACGCGGATCGGCTTCGATCACATGGCGTGGACCGGCGGGCCCGGCGGCATGTTCCTGCCGGTCGCGGAGCGCGACCACATCGACCTGCTCCACTTCCGCGGTCCGCCTGCGCTCTACTACTACGCGATGCTCGCGCTGACCGCCGGCGCCCTGGCGCTGTGCGCGCGCCTCCTCGACTCGCGCGCCGGCTATTACTGGCGCGCGATCCGCGACAACGAGGACGCCGCCCAGGCGCTCGGCGTCCACGTGTTTCGCTGGAAGCTCCTGGCCGTGGCGATCAGCGCCGGCATGACGGCGATCTCGGGGGTGTTCTTCGCGTTTTACTACAACAACCTGTTTCCCGAGCAGATCTTCAGTACCGGCCGCTCGATCGAGATCATCCTCGGCTCGGTGATCGGCGGGGTCGGCACGCTGTTCGGCCCGATCCTCGGCGCCGCGGCGCTCACGCTGCTGTCCGAAGCCGTCACCGCGGCGCTGGCCGCGCTCGGCTGGGAGGTCCCGGGCGCCAAGCAGGTCGTGTACGGCGTCGTGCTGCTCGGCGTGGTCGTGTTCCTGCCGCATGGCATCTGGCCGCCGCTGGCGCATCGCCTGGGGATCCGGCGATGACCGAGCTGCTGCGGGCGCACGGCCTCGCGAAGTCGTTCCGCGGCCTCAAGGCGGTCGCCAGCGCGTCGTTCGACGTCGCCGAGGGCGAGATCGCCGCGCTGATCGGCCCCAACGGCGCCGGCAAGACCACGGTGTTCAACCTGATCGCCGGCGTGCATGCCCCCGACGCCGGGACGATCCACTTCGGCGGCCGGCCGATCCACGGGCTGCGTCCGGACCAGATCTGCGCCGCCGGCATCGGACGCACGTTCCAGCTCGTCAAGCCGTTCCCCACGCTGTCGGTGCTGGACAACGTCGTCGTCGGCGCGCTGCGCGTCGAGCGCACCGTCGCCGGCGCGCGCGCCGCGGCGCTGGCCGTGCTCGGCCGGCTCGGGCTCGAGGCCAGGGCCGCCCACCCCGCCGCCACGCTCACGCTGTCAGATCGCCGCCGCCTCGAGATCGCGCGCGCGCTGGCCACCCGCCCGCGGCTGCTCCTGCTCGACGAGGTCATGGCCGGCCTGCGCCCCACCGAGTGCGACCAGCTGGTCGAGGTGTTTCGCGGTTTGCATCGCTCCGAGGGCGTGACCATCCTCCTGATCGAGCACGTCATGCGCGCGGTGATGGCGCTCGCGCAGCGGATCGCCGTGCTCGACCGCGGCGAGGTCATCGCCACCGGCACGCCCGGCGAGGTCGTCAACGACCCCGCGGTCCTGTCGTGCTACCTGGGCGAGGACACCGAGCTGTGACCGCCGCAGCCGCGCCCGCGCTCGTGGTCGAGGACCTCGACCTGTTCTACGGCGATGCCCAGGCGCTGTCCGGTGTGTCGCTCGAGGTGCCGCGCGGCGCGACCGTCGCGATCGTCGGCGCCAACGGCGCGGGCAAGTCGTCGCTGATCCGCACGATCGCCGGCATCGAGGCCGCGCGATCAGGCCGCATCGTGTTCGGCGGCCGCGACATCCGGTCCCTGGAATCCCACGAGATCTGCAACCTCGGCATCGGCCAGGTCGCCGAGGGCCGCCAGGTGTTCGGAAGCCTGACCGTGCGCGAGAACCTCGAGGTCGGCGCCATGCTGCCGCGCGCGCGCCGCGGCTTCCGGCACCGGCTCGAGGAGATCTACGGCTACTTCCCCCGCCTGCGCGAGCGCGCGCGCCAGCTCGCCGGCACGCTGTCCGGCGGCGAGCAGCAGATGGTCGCGATCGGCCGGTGTCTGATGGGCGCGCCCGAGCTGATCATGTTCGACGAACCCTCGCTCGGGCTCGCCCCGCTGGTCGTGCGCGACGTGTTCCGGACCATCCGGGCGCTCGGCGAGCGCGGCATCACGATCCTGCTGGTCGAGCAGAACGTCGCCGTATCGCTCAAGATCTCGCAGCGCGCCTACGTGCTCGAGACCGGCCGGATCGTGCTGAGCGGCACCGGCGACGAGGTCCTGGCCAGCGAGCGCGTTCGCCAGGCCTACCTCGGGCTGTGAACGGCGGCCCGGCCGGGGCCGGGCGATGCCACGCGGTCCGGTCGTCCCCGGACGTGCCAACCGCCCGGGCGGTGTTACGCTTCCGGGGTGGGGAAGCTGCGAATCACCTATAACGCACCCGTCGTCCTGACGTTCACGATCGCCGCCGTCGCGGTGTTCTTGCTGTGTCAGGTCGCCCCGTCGCTGCAGCCGTGGTTCGCGGCGTGGCCTCATCTCGTCGATGCGCGGAGCTACGTCGGCCTCGCCAGCCACATCCTGGGCCACGCGAGCTGGGAGCACCTGATCGGCAACTTCATGCTGATCCTGCTGATCGGACCGATCCTCGAGGAGCGCCACGGCTCGCGGCCGCTGCTCCTCATGATCGTGCTCACCGCGGTCGTCACCGGGCTCGCCAACCTCGCGCTGTCCCAGCACCTGCTGGTCGGCGCGAGCGGGGTCGCGTTCATGATGATCCTGCTCGCCTCCATGGCGAACATGCGCGGCGGCGAGATCCCGCTCACCTTCATCGCGATCGCCCTGATCTACCTGGGCGGCGAGGTCGTGCACTCGTTCCGCTCCGATGGCATCTCGCACCTCGCGCACCTCGTCGGCGGCGCGGCCGGTGCGGCGTTCGGCTTCCTCGCGGCGAAGCCGAGGCAGGCCCAGCTCGCGAACCCCGCGAAGTTGAAGCTGCCGGCCGCGTAGCGTCACGCCGCCGCTTCTGCCTGACACTTGTCGTTCGGCGACGCAGCTCACCGATCCGGCTGCGGGGCTGCACGGCGCGTGCGGCTACCGAGCCTCGCGCTCGGCGTCCCGCATGCACGCATCGGCGAGCGCGGACCAGTGCGCGACCCCGTCGGCGCGCAGCGGCGCGGCTAGCTGCGCCGCCTCGTCTGCGAGCGCGCGAGCAGCCGGCAGGTCGCTGGTGTTCCTCATCTGCGCGCGCCGGGCCAGCACCGCCAGCACACGAGCGATGTGGTCCTCGCCGGTATCGCCGAGCCGTGCGTCGGCGCGTTGCTGGGCCTCCAGCGCGGACGCCGTGGCGCGGGCCGGATCGTCGTTGATCGAGCACGCCGACAGGAGCGTCGCGACCTCGGCATCACCGGCTACGGCCGGGTCGACCTCCGGGTCACGCCCCAGGGCGACGCCGTGTTCCTCGAGATGCCGCTGCCGTCGCTCACCCTGGCCGCCGGCCACGACGAGCTGTACGTCGCGGCCGCTCGCCTCGGGCACGCGCCCCGCGCGGTGCTCGCAGCGGTGCTCGACGCCGCGCTGCCCCGAGGTCAGCCACGGCAGCTCTGCGCGGGCGGCGGCGCCGTGTAGGGCGTCGCCCACGGGCCTGGCGATCGATTCGTGCCGCGCGGTCCGTGGGTCAGCGGATCGGCACGGGCGTCGTGACGATGTCGGGCAGCGGCGCCGCTTGGATCCCCCAGCACCACAGCGTGCCATCGCGCTTGAGCGCGCACGACTTGTTGCCGCCACTGGCAGTCGTCACGACCGCGCTCCAGTCGGTGTCGCTGCCGATCTGGACGGGATCCTTCCGCACCACCGGGATGTCGAACAGAGGCGATCCGTCGCCCAGGACGGCATGCTCGGCCCAGCACCACAGCGTGCCCCCGGTCTTGATGGCGCAGGTCTCGCCGCCGACTGCGACGGTCTTCCAGTCGCGGTCGGTGCCGACCTGGACCGGAGGCAGATCGGGGATGCCTGGAGGCGTGCTCCAGCACCACAGCGTGTCATCGAGCTTCCGTGCACACACGCTGGGTCCCACACCGAACACATCGCCGAGCCCGAGCGCGCCGTCGAACGACTGGCCCCAGCAGTACAGCTGCCCCGGCGCCCCGCGAATGCCGCACGTCACGCTCCCGGTCGCGATGTCGGTCCAGTCCGTGTTCGTGTCGACCGCGACCGGATCGAGCGGGTACCCCGCGGGGACGAAGCCCCAGCAGGCGAGGCCGCCATCGTCGTGCAAACCGCACGCGTGGCCGTCCCCGACCGCCAGGGCCCGCCAGCCGGTGCCCGGCTTGTCCGAGACGACCTTCGTGGCCTCCGCGCCTGCGGCCATGGGAATGACCCAGCACCAGATCGAGTGATCCGAGCGGATCCCGCAGGCGGTGTCACCTTGCACGCCGATATCGATCCAGTCGCTCGCCGTGCCGATCCGGAGCGGATGGGCGTGCGGCACGGGGACGCTGAAGTCCAGCGCGCCGCTCGCGTCGCCCCAGCAGTACACCTCGCCGGCATCCGAGAGGCCGCACGAGAATCCGGATCCCGCCGCGATCTTGGTGAACCGCTGCGGGACGCAGTACGACCCGTCGCCGACGAACCCCGCGAGGCAGGTGCACGCAAACGAGCCCGGCGTGTTGCGGCACGCGGCATCGGGCGAGCATCGCGAGGGCGTGATCGCGCACTCGTCGAGGTCGCTGCAGGTGATGCCGTCGCCGCTGTAGCCCGACAGGCACGTGCACGCCAGCCCGTCGGGCATGTCGGCGCAGGTCGCGCCGGTCGGGCACTTCGTGCGCATCGGGCCGCACGCATCGCTGGTCGCCGGCTCGCGAGCTCGAGATAGAAGTGGCCGATCGTGGACGGATCGCCGGTGAGGAACACCGTGTCGCGCAGCGTGTCGATCGCGACCAGCGCCGCGCTGTGGTCGATCGGCGGCGGGCGCGCGATCACGCGCGGCGCGGCGCGCGGGTCGGCGAGGTCGCGGTTCGCCGCCGCGATGAACGCGGCGAGCTCGGAGTACTCGATCCGGCCGTCGTGGTTGATGTCGGCCGCGCCGAGCAGGCCCGAGATCACCTCGTGGGTGAACACGCCGGACTCGAATCGCGACCACTCGTGCGCCTCCTCGCCCGCGGTGGCCGCGATGACCACGCCCACGGTGGGCCAGGTGCGCTGCGCACCCTCGCCCGCGGCGAGCCGCTCGGACAGCGTGACCTCCGCCGGCGTCGCGTCGATCTCGGTCGCGCCGCGCACCCCGACCACGGCACCGGCGTTGCAGGCGTCCACGATCAGGTGCACGTAGGCCGCCGGCAGCCGCCCGACCACGTCGGTGTACAGCCGCTCGCGCGTGAGCGGTCCATCGAGCATCGCGAGGAACGCGCCAGTCTCGTCGGCGAAGCCGTGGCCGCTGAACGCGAGGTACAGCACCGGCTGGTCGCCGCGCTGCACGTCGGCGGCCATCTTGCCGGCGTAGTCGGCCACGATCCGCGCGAGGTTGGCGAGCGTCGGGGCCTGCGCGTGGGCGCCGAGCCCGGGGTAGCGCCGCTGGGTCAGATCGTCGAGCACCGCCAGGAGGTGGGCCTCGACCGCGAACCGCGAGAACAGCTGGTGGTAGCGGACCGCGTCGTCGTCCGCGTAGTGCAGCACCGGCAGCGCGGGCGACGGCGGGGCGTTGTTGCCGATCGAGATCGCGTACGCGACCGTCCGGGCCGCGCCCGTGCTCGACCACAGGACCACGGCGGCCACCGCGACCTGCAGCGCGACGCGCCTCATCGCACCACCACCTGGCGCGTCGCGGTCGCGTCACCGCGATCGAGGATGGCGCGGACGGCGGCGCGGTCGAGCGGCGCGGCCGAGAACACGCCCTCGATCGCATAGCTGCCCGGCGCGTGCTCGGAGCCGAGCACGATCCCGGTGTCGAGCACCCCGCCGCCGCGCGGCACGGCCACGCTGTGGCCATCGGCGGTGCCCGGGAAGTACCAGATCCGCGTGTCGCCGCGCTGGCCGACCGCCGCGAAGTACACCGCGCGCTCGCTCGCGGCGCCGCCCGGCGCGACGTCGAACACCAGCTTCGAGCCGGTCGTGCACGGCGCCGGCACGCAGCTGACCTCGAATCCGGGCGGGAGCTCGCCGCCGCGCGCGGTCAGCTCGTCGTGCGGCCCGCGCGGAACCAGGACGAACGCGCCCGCCGCCGCGGCCACGGCCAGCGTCCCGACGACCAGCCCACGGCGCCACCGCGCGCGCGGCGCGACCTGCGCGAGCACGCTCTCCAGGATCGCCTCCTTCTCCGGACGAGACAGCGCAGGGCGCCCGGACAGCAAGCGAGATGGCTCGGTCATCGCGATCCCGTACGGACGAGCGCCCGTTCGGGTCGATCTTTTTGCCACAGCCCGGCACGCCGCAACACCTTGCGCAACCCCCGCTGGATCCGCGCCTCCAGCGTGCGCACCCGTCGACGGGAAACGCCCAGCACCGCCGCGGCCTGCTCCTGTGACATCTCGTCTTCGAAGCGAAGCTTGACCAGTGATTGCAATTCAGGCGCCAGCCCGGCAAGGTAGTCGAGCGTCTGGCGCCGCTGCTCGTGCCATGCGGCATCGGCCTCGGCACCTTCCGGCTCGACCACGAGCTCCGAGGCGCCTTCGTCGAGCGGAACACTGTGGTTTGCCGCGCGGGCGCGGTCGATCATCAGGTTCCGCGCGATCTGCCGCAGGTAGGGGCCGTACGGGCGCAGCCCATCGTATGCCTCGCGGGCGCGCGGCGCGAACGCGCGCATGAACACGTCCTGGACCAGATCGCGCTCGGTCTGCTCGTCGCGAGCGCCGGGGACGCGCGCGCCGCTGCCCGGGATCGAGAAGCCGAGGCGGATCAGCGCAGCGATATCATCGACGTAGCGAAAGTAGACGGTGGTGAGCGCCGCGCGGTCGCCGCTCCGGAACGCATCGAGCAGGGGGCGATCCCCCGCGAACACCGTCATGCGCGCATCGTAGTCAGGCAGCGCCGCCGTGGCATCGCACGCGCGCAGGATTCGGAGCTGACCGCGCCGGGCCATCGCCGCTAGTAGGCGGGGCAGCGCACCGAATGCGAGCCCACCACCCGATCGCGCGGCCTCACCAGGACGGCGCCGGGTACCGGTAGATGCGGCCTCCGGCGCCGCCGAAGTAGATCGTGCCGTCGAGCGAACCGATCGAGCCTTGCCCTCGCACTGAGAGCCGGTTGCCCCGCACCAGCACGAACGAGGCTCGCTACGCAGGTGGCGCGGCGCAGAATGCGGGCGTGCCCGCGCTGGGTGCCGCGCCCCCGTCCGCGATGAGCTCGACCAGGGCGCGGCGTACCGCGACCTGCGCGACCACGACGAGGCTCGCGCGGACGATCGCGCCCAGCAGCGTTTCGGAGCGGGCCGGCGCGGTCTCCCGGGCGGGATCGGGTCGGCCGAGCCGGTAACCGAGGAGCGCGGCCACTCCGATGCGCAGCCACGGATTCGCCAGGTGGCGGATGGGCGACAGAGCCGTGCGCACGCGCGCCTCACGTCGTCGAAGCTCGATGAGCTTCGTGGTGAGGCCGTCGTGTGCCAGCGCGATGCGCGATGCCGTGTCGGTGGGACCGGCCATGGCTCACCGGTGGAGCAGGCGTGCGGCCAGGTATCCGATGGCCAGGCCGATGCCAGCGGCGGCAAACGGGTGGTCCTTGATCAGGGCTCCGAGCGACTCGGCGCGCGTTCCAAGGTTCTTGGCCACATGGTCCTTGATCTCGACGAGGCGGTCGCCGGCCTGCTCGATGCGCTGGCCGATGCTGTCGTCGCCGTGGTTCCCGGTCCTGTTCGTGATCGTCATGTCGGTCTCCGTTCGGGTGATGGTGAGATGAACAGCGCTGCCGCGCCGTCGCCGATCTTCGTGACATCGCGGCGCGCACGCGTGGCCGCATCCTCGACGCCTTGCCCGGTCGCCCGAGCCCTCGTGCGCGCGCGGAGCACGAAGCCGACGCCGGTCGCGGCGGCGGCCAGCGTCACGAGCCACAGCGCGAGCCACCATGGCGCACCGAGGACGGCCAGCGAGGCCGCGACGGCGAGGCAGAGTACGAGCCCCGTGACCACGAAGACACCGACCGCGATCAGCATCAAGCCAAGCGTCGCCCCGAGCGTCGCGAGCCTCGCGGAGATGTCATCGCGGAGCGCCTCGACGTGCGCCGCGACGAGGTCGCGCGCGTCTTCGACGATCCCGCTCACCAGAGCGACCGTACCCAGCGCGGGAACCGGGTCGTCGCTGCAAGCGTCGCCGTTCGACGTGGGGGGTTGCATACGCGCGAGCCTTGCATGCACCATGCCTGGTGAAGCGTGGGTCTCGCTTCTTCCGTGCGCGGCCGGGACCCCTTACCTGGCAAACCACCGGCGATCATCGATGACTGACAAACCCAGGCGCGGATCGGTTCGCGACGTGTGCGCGCAGATTCGAGCGATGGATCCCGGCGTGCCGCCAGGCAGCCAGCTCGAGCAGCTGGTGCACGAGCTCGAGCTCATCGATGCGAGTGGCGCCGAGGACCGAGCCCAGGTCGCGAACGAGACGAAACGCCGGCTGGCCGATCTCGAAGAGCTTCACAACGCGAATCGCATGGTGACCGTGGGAACCCTGACCACCGGGATGGCGCACGAGCTCGGCACACCGCTCGGGGTGGTCCTGGCGCGGGCGCAGATGATCGTCTCCGATGGGAACGACATCGCGGAGGCTCGCAAGGATGCCGAGGAGATCATTCACCAGGTGAACCGCATGACCCAGATGTGCCGCGAGGTCCTCGACTTCGCGCGCCCCAAGCCTCCGACCCGAGATCGGGTCGACGTGGTGCAGGTCGTGCGTCAGATGATCGTGTTGCTCGTGCCGGAGGCACGCAAGCGGACCGCGAAGCTCGTGCTGGCCGGGAAGCCGCCGCCGATGCTGGTGCTCGGAGACCCATCGAAGTTGATGCAGATCCTCACCAACCTGACGATCAACGCGGTCCAGGCGATGCCAGACGGCGGCACGGTGACGCTCATCGTGGAGCGCAAGCGCGTGCAACCGCCGGCGGTGGAGCGGCTACCCGACGCCGACTACATCTGCATCCACGTCCAGGACACCGGCACCGGGATCCACAACGGCGACCTCGGCCACATCTTCGAGACGTTCTTCACGACGAAAAAATCCGAGGGCACGGGCATCGGCCTGGCCGTGTCGTCGCGCATCGCGCGCGAGCACGACGGCTGGATCGGTGTGGTGACCCAGGAGGGGCACGGCAGCACGTTCACCGTCCACTTGCCGCCGCTCGTCCCGTCGGCGGCCTAGTCGCCCCCGGTGTCGTGCGCGGCGCCCCAGCGCTCGAGCTTGCGATACAGCGTGCGGCGATCGACGCCGAGGAGCTCCGCCGCCACCGTCTTGTTCCCGTCGAGCTGCTTCAGCACGCGGGTGATGTAGCGGCGCTCGACCTCGTCCATGGTCAAGATCTCCTGCATACCGACGCCGGGGATGCCGGCGTCGGCCGACCGGTAGTCGCGGATCTTCTCGGGGAGATCATCCACGGTCAGCTCGTCGAACCGGGTGAACGCGACCGCGCGCTCGATGCAGTTCTGGAGCTCGCGAACGTTTCCCGGCCAGCTGTACGCCATCAGCTTCTCGGCCACCGGCGGCGACAGACCGATCACCTTCTTGGTGGTCTGCTGCGAGAACTGCTTGAGGAAGTGCTGGGCAAGGAACAACACGTCGTTGGCCCGGATCCGCAGCGGCGGGACATCGATCCGCAGCACGTTGATCCGATAGAACAGGTCCTCGCGGAACCGCCGCTCCGCCACCTCGGTCTCGAGATCACGGTTCGATGCCGTGATGACGCGGGCGTCGTAGGGGATCTCCTGATCACCGCCGATCGGCCGCACCGTTCTCTCCTGGAGGACGCGCAGGAGCTTTGGCTGCATGCCGAGCGGCATCTCGCCGATCTCGTCGAGGAACAGCGTGCCGCCATTGGCCTTCAGGAACATTCCCTGGCGCGGCGCGCGGGCATCGGTGAACGCACCCTTGACGTGTCCGAACAGCTCGCTCTCGAGCAGCGCCTCGGGAATGGCGGCGCAGTTGATCGCAACAAACGGCCCGGTGGAGTTGCGACCGCGCTGGTGAACGGCGCGGGCGACCAGCTCCTTGCCGGTACCACTCTCTCCGGTGATCAGCAGGGCTGCGTCGGCCTCGGCGACGCGATCGATGAGGTCCTTGACCTTGTGGATCGGCGCACTCGCGCCGATCATCTGATCGAGGCCACGGGTGTCGGACACGACCTGGCGGAGGCGCTTGACCTCGTCGCGAAGCCGGCGGTGCTGGACGGCACGCGACAGCGTGAGCCGCAGGGCTTCGACATCGAACGGCTTGGTGATGAAGTCATAGGCGCCCACGCGGATCGCGTTGACCGCGGAGTCGAGGCTGCCGAATGCCGTGATCATCACGACCGGCACATCTGGACGATTGGCGGTGACGCGCTCGCAGAACGCGAACCCGTTCATCCCATCCATGTGCAGGTCGGTGACGACGACGTCGAAGTCCTGCTCGTCGAGCAGCTTCAGCGCATCGGCCGCCGAGGTCTTCCAGGTCACGACGAACCCGCGGCGCGTCATCGCCTTGGTCAGCGTCTCCGCCATGCTCTGGTCATCATCGACAATGAGGACGTTCCCGGTCATGCGCGATCCTTCATCTCCGCGTAGCAAAATGCCTCGTGTGGCGTTCTCGATCCCGATTTCTCCCGGAATCCTCGCAACTGCCTGCATCTACGACCTCCCCGCTGGGCAGCAAGAGGCCGTGCATGAACCACACCGCAGTCTGGCACGGATGCCGAGCGCGCGCGGCGATCGCGCACACCGAAGCGCGCGGCACGAACGTCCTCCCGGCCGGCACCTCCGGCAGCTCGGTCCCACGTGGCCGGTGTCCCGCGAGACGAGGGCGCGAGCGGCACGACCTCGGGTGCCGGCCCGGCCCACCGCCACGAGCGCGACCCGGTTCTTGCAACAGCGCGGCGGATGGACATCATCACCTGGCTCCTGGTTGGACTGGTCGCAGGCGCCCTGGCCTCGGCCCGAGCCCGAGCCGACGGCCGGAACGGGTTGCAGGACACCGGGGCCGGCAGCGACCAGGCCAGGTAGCGCGGCTCAGTCGTGGTGTCTGTCGTCCTTGTCGTGCCTGTCCTTGTCGTGCTTGTCGTCTCGCCGTGGCGCGGGGGCGGCGATCTCACGGCGGTCGCGCTCCTCACGATGGTCGCGCGCCACCACTGGAGGCGCCGGGCCCCGACGCTCGCCGGAGACGTGCGCGCGAGCTTCGCCGTGATAGTGGACGTACGCGGATGGACGTTCGATCGCCCGGATCTCGACCGGCGCGACCTCGACGCGTGCCCAGCCACGCGTGTGGGAGCTCGAGCGGTACCAGAACCCGCCCTGGTTTCGCCAGTAGTAGTTGCCGCTGTAGAAGATCGGCTCGTCGAGATCTGCGATCACCTGAACTCCTGGGCTGATCACCACAAGATCAGGTGCCGCGACGTCGCTGGCTACCGTGAACTGGCCAGTTCCGGCGCAACCGCCCGCGAGCGCGATGAACAATACAGAACGGAGGAGTGAAATCTGCATGGTCTCGACATGAGCAAGGTCCGTGCCGCGAACTGAACCGAGCAAAATCGACATGATCAATGATGCGAACATTGCGGGACGCCAATCGTATGCCGAATTCACGATGGAGTCTGACAAGCCCGGCGGCGATGCTGCTCGTGTCGGCCGCGGCCGCCTGCGGAGATGTCGATGGCGACCGCGGATGGGCTGCCGGCAAACGCGACCACGGCTTCGCGGCGGCATCTTGGCGAGGCGTGGCGTTCATGCGCGTCTCACGACGCGTCTCACGACCATCCCCGCGCCGGCGCGCGGCATCGCAGATGGCACGGGTCGTGCTCAGGCCGAGACCGGAGAACTCACAAATGACCGACAAGATAGCGAAGATTACATGACATCTCACAATCGGACCGTATCCACACTTGCCGGAGTCGTGATCGGCACGGCTCTTCTGCTCGTCACACCGCTCGCCCAGGCCGAGCCTGAAGCCGAAGTCGATGCCGGCGCAACGGCGCCCCGGCTGGCGCCTGGCCCCCGGCTCTCGCTGAGCGTCGAACCCGGTCTGGCGATGGCGCTGACCAATCCACAGTCGCAGCGCACCGACGCAGGCTTCGGGCAGACCTTGAACCTGCTGTTCGGCGTGACGCCCTATCTGGCGCTCGGGCCCACGGCCGCGTTCACGACGCTTCCGACCGCGCCATCGATGTCGACGCCGGGGACTGCCTGGGCGTTCGGTGGTGGCGCCCGCCTGATGCGGCCCCACGATGCCATCGGGTTCTACGGCGCGTCCCCGTGGGTCGACACGGATCTGCTCTACGTCCGCACCGGCGGGCTCGATCGTCCGGGCTTCGCTGCGGGCGTCGGGCTGAGCGTGCCGCTCGATGACCGGCGCCGGTTCTGGATCGGCCCGTACGCGCGTTATTTCCAGATCGTCCAGGCCGAGCGCAGCGGCTTCGACAACCGCGATGCCAAGATCCTGCAACTCGGAATCGGCCTCGAAGTCGGGGCCGGGCTCGAGCGCGGACACGCGCAGACGCAGGTGGCGGCCGTCGAACCTGCGGCGATGCCCGTGGCGCCGCTGCCGGCTCCCCTGTCCGACCGCGACGGCGACGGCGTCCCGGACGCCGCCGACCACTGCCCCGATGTGGCCGGTCTGGTCGAGAATTCGGGTTGTCCCCCGTACCAGAACATCGTCGTCCAGCCCGACAAGCTCGAACTCAAGGAGAAGGTCGCGTTCGCACGGGACTCCGCACTGCTCGATGACACCTCGCGTCCCGTGCTCGATGAGGTCGCACAGGCGCTCGAGGATAATCCGAGCTTCCGCGTGCAGGTGGACGGGCACGCCTCGTCCGAGGGTAGCGATGCGCACAACCAGGTACTGTCCGAGGATCGCGCCTCCGCGGTGGTCGACTACCTCGTGGCGCGCGGCGTCACCAGGGACCGGCTCAGCTCGAAGGGGTTCAGCTCCTCGGTGCCCGCGGCCACCAACGACACGGCGGCCGGCCGCGTGACGAATCGACGCGTCGAGTTCGTCGTCGATTTCATCATCATCAAGGAAGGCAACACGCCATGAGACTCCTCCAGACCGCCACGCTGCTCCTGTTCACGTCGATCCCCTTCGCCTGCGGGGACCAGCTGGTCGAGTTCGGTCGCGGTGACACGAGCGGATCCAGCGGTCCCGATGGTGGCAGTTCCAGCACCGGGACTCCGCCCACCGTCATCGCGACCGGTCCATCGAACACCGCCACGAACGTGTCCGTCAACGAGCAGATCGGGGTGACCTTCAGCCGGGTGATGGAACCCGCCACGATCAACGCCGCGACCTTCACGGTCCGGCGAGGTGCGACCGCCATCGCCGGCGTGATCGCGTATTCGGAGCGCACGGCGACCTTCACGCCGAGCAGCGCGCTCGATCTCTCGCTCGAGTACACCGGCACGATCACGACAGGCGCCACGGATCCGTCCGGCAGCGCGCTGGCAGCCGACTACGTCTGGCGGTTCACGACCGGTGCCTGCAGCCAGGCGTCGATCGCGCTGCGCTCGGCAGGCAACCTCGCCGTCCTGGCCGGCTCGACCGTGACCAGCACGGGCGCGACGTCGGTCACCGGCGACCTCGGCGTGAGTCCGGGTACCGCGGTGACAGGATTCCCGCCCGGCATCCTCGTCGGCGCGCAGCACGCGGGAGATCCGGCGTCCGCGCAGGCGATCGGCGACCTCACGACAGCCTACAACGACGCTGCCGGACGAACGCTGTGCCCGGTGACGGTGGCGGGAAACCTCGGCGGGCAGACGCTCGTTCCCGGGCTCTACAAGTCGACCTCTTCCCTCGAGATCACATCGGGAGACCTCACGCTGGATGCGCGGGGAGATCCGGCCGCCGTCTTCATTTTTCAGATGGCATCCACGCTGACCACGACGTCGGCACGTCAGGTCATCCTGAGCGGCGGTGCCCGGGCTGGCAACGTGTTCTGGCAGGTCGGGAGCTCTGCCACGCTCGGAACGGCATCGGTCTTCCAGGGCACGATCATGGCGGATCAAGCGATCACCCTCGGTACCGGCGCGACACTGAACGGACGAGTGCTCGCCCGGATCGCCGGTGTCTCGCTGGACGGCAACACGATCGTGATGCGAGCGCCATAGGCCGACCGCGTGTGCGCTCAGGCGTCGTCCGCGGTCGCGGCCCCGGCGGCGTGTCGGCGGACGACCGCGAGGATATCGTCTCCGAACCGCGCGATCTTCGACGGCCCCAGGCCGGCGATCCGCGCGAGCGCCTCGCGGGAGGTCGGCCGTTGCCGGTCGATCGCGGCCATCACGCTGCGCGGGAACACCATGTACGTCTTCCACTTGAGCTGGCGCGCCATCCGCTTGCGGTAGCGGTCGAGCTCGTACGTGACGCTCGCCGTTCGCGGCGCGCGCGCGGCGCGCGGCCGGCGCGCCACGGCGGGCCCGGGCAGCGCGACGGTCGGGTACTTGCGGCCGCGACGCACCAGGCGGCGCTCCGCGATCAGCCGGTCGATCGTCGCGACGATCGACGCCACGCAGACCACGGCGAGCTTGCCGAACAGCGGCAGGTGAGATCGGAAGAGCACACCTCAGAAAACC
>JBGQCL010000259.1:0-16587 GCA_041495365.1 Kofleriaceae bacterium
CAGCTCGGTGACCGCGGCGTCGGGCCAGCCGACCACCAGCGCCTGCCCCGGGAACCGCGCGGCGGTCGCGAACGCGCGCCGCGGATCGACGATCGTCACGGCGAACCCGGCGAGCGCGGCCATCTCGGCCAGCGGCTGCGCGACGTGGACCGCCCCGACGATCACCAGCCGCAGCGGTGGCAGGTGCGGCTCCAGCAGCGCCTCGCCGCCGGCGGCCTCGACCACCTCGGCCTGGTCGCGGCGGGCGACCTCGGCCGCGGCCTCCGCCAGCGCGTCGTCGGGCCTGGCCTCGCTCCCCAGCTCCAGCAGGCGATGCGCCCCGCCCGCCAGCGGGGTCGCCAGCACCACCGGGCGCCGGCCGCGCCGCGCTGCGAGCAGGTCCTCCAGCACGCCGCGGGTGACGCCAGGCCTGCCCGGATCTGGAATGACCGCCTCGATCAGCACCTCGATCTTGCCGCCGCACGCCAGCCCGACCTCCCAGGCCGTCTCGTCGGACACGCCGAAGGACAGCACGCGCGAGCCGCCGCCCTCCATCACCTCCAGCGCCTCCTGGATCACCGCGCCCTCGATGCAGCCGCCCGAGACCGAGCCGACGAACTCGGCGGCGTCGTCGACCGCGAGCTTGCTCCCCGCGGGCCTCGGCGAGCTACCCCAGGTCCGGGCCACCGTCGCGAGCGCGACCTTGCGCCCCGCGGCCAGCCACGCCAGCGCCTGCGCCACCACCGCGTCGGTATCATGGGTCGCGGTCAGCGTCCTGGGGTCGCTCACGCCTCCAGGCTAGCTCGCGTCCGCGCGCTTGGCAGCGGGCCCGCGCGGATTCTGATCCACTCACAGGATCTTGCGGTCGCCCAGCGGCTGCAGCTCGCGGGCGTTGTGCGGATAGTGCCGGGCGAACTCGTCGAGGTGCGCCTTCGAGTCGGTCATCGCGCGCCGCATCACGTTCCACATCACCCCCTCGGTGCAGGGCGGTGTGGTCAGCGAGCCGGTGTAGCGGAATACCGTCCGGGTCTCCGGCAACAGCCCGCTGGGGTCGAACGGCTTGTGCAGCTTGTCCTCGCCGCCGACCTTGCGCGGCCACCGCGCCCACACCTCCGCCAGCAGCTTCGACTCGGTGCCCGGGTCGTACAGCACGCCGACCACGGCGATCCTTCCGTCGGTGTCCTGATGCACCAGGTGGAGCTCCAGCGGGTAGTGCTCGCCCGCGACCGTGTGCTCGCTCGGCATGTGGAAGTGAAACTGCAAGAGCTGGTATGGGTGCCCGTCGATCTCGATCGCGCTGCCGGGCGCCAGCTGGACCTGCAGCGTGTGGCCTTCGTCGAACAGCACGGCCGCCGTCGGCCTGTAATGAAAGGTGATCGGGCTCGCCGTCCCCGCCCGCGGCTCGATGTCGATCGGCGACTGCGCCTTGCCCATCAGGCACGCGCGCCACGCCGGGTCGAGCGTCCCCCAGGTCGGCGCGCCGTGCTTGCCGTCGTACGCCCACGCCGGCAGCCCCGCCGGAACCTCCGGCGCAGGCGGTGCGGCGGGAGCCGGGGCTGGCTGGCCTGGCCTGGCCGCCTGCGTCGCACCGGCCAGCACGGCGCGCAGCTCCGCGAGCGCGCGGTCCGTCTTGTCACCGGCATCGCCGCCCGCGGTCCCGGCGTCCACCGGCGGCTGGTCCGCAACCTGCTTTCCCTGCGGTGCCTCGTTCGCCGCGCTGCCCGAGCCGGCTGCTCCGGCCGCGGCCGGCTCTGCGCTCCCCGACGCCACCGCCGAGCCCGAGCCGGCGGCCGCTACCTCCGTCCCCGAGCCACTTGCCGACCCCGAGCCGGCGCCCGGATCCGCGGACCCCGCCCCAGCCCCCGAGCCCTCTGCCACCGCCGATCCCGAGCCGTCGACCGCCGACCCCGAGCCCGTCCCCGACTTGCCCGCCGAACCAGAGCCCGCCTTCAGCGCAGCCACCTCGTCGGTCAGCTTGTCCACCCGGTTCTCCAGTTCGTGGATCCGCTCGGGCGACTTGAGCTGCTCGCACCCGGCGACGAGCACCGCCACGATGATCAGAGACCGGTTCACAGCTCCTGGATCGACCGAGGCGACGGCAATTTGAAGACCCGCCGCCGACATGTCGGCCTCGTGACGCAGCCGAGCGGCCGGGGAGCCGCGCTGGAGTACAATGGAGCTCGCGCGATGCGGCAAGGGGGCAAGCACCGGCTGTCATCGACGGCACTCGGGCGGTGGCCGTCGCCTGCCGTGCTGGGGCTCCTGGTCGGGCTCGGCATCGTCACCGCGATGGCGGGGTTCGCGTATCGACACATGGCGTCGCTCGACGAGATGGAGCGCTGGGTCGCGCACACCCGCGAGGTGCTGGATGCGATCCAGGCAGGCGCTACCTGGAGGACATGCTGGCGAGCCTGCCCCGCGCCGCACCGCCTCCCCGCGCGGCCGCACACGGCGCTTGATGCCGCCCGGGCCCAGCGGTCGCGGCGAACGCCAGCGATCGTGACCCACGTCGTGGTGTAGCATCGTGTCGTTCGGCGACGTGCCGGGGTCGATGATGACGCGCGCTGTGATCCTGTTCGTGGCGGTCCACCGGAACTCGCCGTGCAGGCGGTAGCCGCGCCCGGCGATCCAGTCGCCGCATGGTTGCAGTTCGGGCTCAAGCGGCACGGCCGCGGGATGATCGTGGGGTTTCGCGACGCGTCGATCCCGATCGAGCTCGATCGGGTGTTCGTGCCGCTGTACGTCTACGCGGACCGCCGGCGCACCGGCGCTGGGCCCGGCGTGCGCGACGACAAGGACGGGCTCGCCCACGGCGGCGCCGAGATCTCGTTCGACGACGCGATCGCCCGCGCCAGCGACGGCCGGACCTGCCTGGCGCTGATCGGCGATCCCGGCGCGGGCAAGACCACGCTGCTCCGCCACCTGTTCCGCCGGCCGCGGAGCCGGGCGCTGGAGGCTGGTGGGGATGCCGGACGCAAGCACCGCGGCGCCGCGCGAGGGCCAGTCGTTCGTCGAGCCGGTCACCGGCATGGCGTTCGTCTGGATCCCGGCCGGCCAGTTCTTGATGGGATCTTCGAAGCAGCGCGGCCAGCCGAACTACGATCCCGAAGCCTACGACGACGAGCTCCCGGCGCACCCGGTGCAGCTCACCGGGTTCTGGATGAGCGTCTACCCGGTCACCAACGAGCAGTACACCCGCTTCGTCAGCGAGACCGGGCGCGCGGCCCCGGAAGCGTTCGCCGGTCGCCGGATCAACGATCCGGCGCAGCCGGTGGTGACCGTGAGCTGGTACGACGCCCGAGCGTTCACCGCGTGGCGTTCTACCAGCTGGTGGGCGCGTGGAAGAATCTGTTCTTCATCTCCGCCATGCACAGCGCCAAGTGGGACCGCTGGGATCGGCGCTGCTGCGGCCCGACAACCTGGACTACGCGTTCGACGCTACTTCCTGTCCCGGTTCGACACGGGCGCGCTGGAACCGCCGCCGAATCTCGCGGCAGCCGATCACCATCGCACGCTGTGGACCATTGCGATCCTCGATCTCCATCGCACGGGTGCCTGCCGCGCGTGTCTGGCTATGGCCAAGTCGGCATTCAAGTCGATCGAGCGGTGGTCATCCGACTCCGACAGAACCGACCTGTCGTATCGCTTCCTGATATTCCTCTAAGGTTGCGCGACTTCACGCAGCATGCATCGCATGGGTGTAGGCGCGGCAGATCGTCGCGCGCCGTGTCATCGGCGCGATGGCTGTCCAGGAGCCGGAGCGCCCATCGGACTCACGCGCTGGGGACGGGACAGCGCCGCAGCGCCTCGACGATCAAGCGCTCGAGCGGCAACTCCGTGCCCAGTGCGGCGGCTGCCGCCGCAACCGCCGCGTGAGCAATGGTGGGCTTCCACCCGAGGCCGGTCAGCGCCGCCTTCGCCTGGGTCCGTACGATCGCTCCATCGAGCTTGCTGGCAGCCTCCACGTGAGCACCGGGGCGAGTGGCCGGCGTCACGCCCACGTGGGCATCCGGGCGAACCGCCAGCGCCGCGTCCACGTGGGCATCCGGGCGAACGGCCGGCGCCGCAGCGTTCGTCGCGCCCACGTGGGCGTTGAAATGAGCGGCCGGCGTCGCCGCGTTCGTCTCATCCATGTGGTCGCCAACGCGAGCGACCGGCGTCGCCGCGTTCGTCGCGCCCACGTGGGCACCGGGGCGACGGACCTCGATCCGATCGGCCGTACCCGAGATCGTCAGCCTGCCGTCGTGGTGGGCCTGATGGCAGGCGCCGCATGCCAGGACGATGTTCGAAGCGTCATGACTCCCACCGTCGGCGCGGTGGATCAGATGGTGGAGCTCCAGACCGCGTGACGAGCGGCACCCCGGCACGCGGCAACGGCCGTCATCGCGGCGCCACACCAGGCGCGCAACGCTGGGCGGGATGTCCTGGTACGCCCGCTCCGGCTCCGTCCCGTCGATCGACCCGATCTGCTGGGCATCGCACAGCGCGCGGTCGACCGCCGCCGGAGCGACGGCGATCTGCGCCCCGGCTCCCTCCTGCCAGCCCTGTTGGCAGCGCTCGCACACCGTCATGGCGATCTGGAACTTCGCGCGGCCGGTGGGTTCGGCCTGGGATGCACCCCCGAGCACGGTGTTGCACATCGCCGCGATGAACGCGTCCTCGGGCAGGTTCGTGCCGTGCTCGTCGTCGAGCACCGTGCGGGCCTGACGCAACAGCGCGAACGTCTCCGCCGAGAGCTCGAACCGGACCACGTGCGTGCGCGCCGCCGGATCCGGCGGATCGTCGGGGTGGTCCCCCGGACGATGGTCGGCGACGAGCTCCTCGATCTGGCGCAGGTTCTTGCCGGTCGCGGCGGCGATCCACGCGGCCTCGGTCGCGGGCGTCGCCACACGCGTCAACTCGCGGACGGCAGAGAACGGCAGCGCCCCGCCCGCGAGCGCGGCCGTGAGCTCGGGCAGGTCGCCGAGCGCCCGCGCGACCCGCAGCCGGTCACAGGCGGTGCGCGGCGCATAGCCGAGCACGCGCTCGAGATAGTCCTGCGCCGAGACCATGCCCATCGGGTGCCAGATCTCGAGCACCTCGGCCTCGCGCAGCCAGCGTGCCTCGTCGGCATCGAGCGCGGCGCGGCGCAGCGCGATGGTTCGCAACGCTCGATCCACCGCGCACCAGCGCGGCTCGCCGGGCCGCGGCAGCTCGAACGTCCCCGCGGCCGCCAGATCGACCGCCACTCGTGATTCCTCGACGACACCGCAGTGCATGACCTGTCTGCCTCCGACCGTTATCGTGCTCTCTTATAGTCACGCAGCGTGAAATGTCAATACTACATTTGAGAGAAAGGCGATCTCGCTGTCAGGTCAAATTCGATGAAGGGCACTTCGTATAATAGAACACAGAATGACTGATTCGTTCGCCGGATCTGTAAGTGCAGATACATACTGATACGTACAAACCAACGCAGTCGGACGGGCACGACGGACTCCACGACAGCGCAGAGATGGACGTGCAGGTATTGCGGGCCGTGCGGATGCGCGCCGGCGATTCCGCCGCGTGGAGCGTGCGGTCGAGTGATTCCTCATTCCTCTTCGATCGGCTCGGGATGGAGCGCCTGGGCCCCGCGATTTTCGCGCGGCGGATCCCTCGCGCGGGACCTCGGGAGAGCATCTTGACGGCCTGTGGAGAACGGGTCGGCCTGATGACCCGCGCCGCAGCAAGCCAGATCAAGCCCGGCGCGGCTCACAGTCCTCCGCCGTTCCCCACAGTCCTGACCCTCGAGCCAGCGCTCCCTCATGAGAATATGAATATATTATTTCAGGATCAGAGCCAGAATCCGGGTCGCCGGTCCAGCTCTGGAGACGATTGTTCGATGGAGATCAATCACATCGAACCATCGCTGGATTGACTTCTGACCGCGTCTCCGCAAGATAAAGACGTTCCATCCGGAACGAGGCAGCGCCGCCGCATGGCGAATGCAGTCTGAACACAGCGGCCCGCCGGTGTTGGAAGCACCGACGAGCCCAGGATGCTCGGGCTTCGAGCTGCGCCAGGTCGTTGCCGTTCATGGTCTGCGCCGGCCGGCCTGCCGGCCGCGTGCCTCGCCGGGCACCGTGTCCTCGGCGCGACGACTGTCCAGGGCGAAGGGCCCGTGGGCTCAGGCGCTCGGGACTGGACAGCGCCGCAGCGCCTAGACGGTCAAGCGCTCGAGCGCCAACTCCGTGCCCGGTGCGGCGGCCGCCGCCCCGACCGCCGCATGAGCAATGGCCGGCTCCACCCGAGGCCGATCAGCGCCGCCTTCGCCTGGGTCCGGACGATCGCTCCATCGAGCTCGCTGGCCGCGTCCGCGTGAGCACCGGGGCGAGCGGCCGGCGTCGCGCCCACGCGGGCATCAGGGCGAGCGGCCAGCGTCGCGCCCACGTGGGCACCGGGGCGAGCGGCCGGCGTCGCGTCCACGCGGGCATCAGGGCGAGCGGCCAGCGTCGCGTCCACGTGGGCACCGGGGCGAGCGGCCAGCGTCGCGCCCACGTGGGCACCGGGGCGAGCGGCCAGCGTCGCGCCCACGTGGGCACCGGGGCGAGCGGCCGGCGTCGCGTCCACGCGGGCATCAGGGGCGAGCGACGGGCGTCGCGCCCACGTGGGCACCGGGGGCGATGGACACCGATCCGATCGGCGGTACCCGAGATCGTCAGCCTGCCGTCTCGGACTCCTGCTCTCCCCGGAAGAACCAGTGGACACCGTATCGATCTGCGAGGTGGCCATAGACCCCGAACGGCATCTCGCGCAGGTCGTCGAGGAGCGCCGGGTCAGCTCCGACCGAGAGCTTGTCGAAGACCGCCCTGAGCTCGCTGTAGGTTCCGCCGTCGATGGACATGGCGACGGTGTTTCCCGGTGTCCGGATCCGCGTGGGGTGTAACCAGTCGGTCGCCGAGAGCTCGAGGGCGCCGCTCGCGAGGTGCGCATGGACGACCTTGTGATGCTGCGCCGGCGGCGCCTGGTGCTCCATCGGCGTATCGCCGAGCCGGGTGATGGTCAGTTCCCCGCCCAGGCAGGATCGGTAAAACGCCATCGCCTCGGCGCAGTTGCCATCGAACAGCAAGAAGGGAGTCAGCTGCATCGTCATGGGCCGATCAGCACGCCAGGGTTCAGGATGCCCTGCGGATCGAGGGCGCGCTTCACGGCGGCGAGCGCGTCGCCGAACAGCGCCGGCCGCTCGCGATCGTACCAGGGCCGGTGGGTGCGGCCGACCGCGTGGTGGTGGGTGATCGTGCCGCCGGCGGCGGCGACGGCCTCGGATGCGGCGGCCTTGATCGCGCGCCACTGCGCGAGCTCGCCGCCGGGGCGGAGCGCGCCGAGGAACGTGTAGTAGGGCGCCGGGCCGTCGGGATAGAGGTGCGTGAACCGGCAGGTCACGATGCCGCCGCCGCACTCCTCGGCGAGCGCCTGCGACACGGCCGCGGTGACCCGGGCGTGGAGCTCGGGGAACTGGGTCCAGCTGCAGGCGGTCTCGAAGGTGTCGCTCATGACGCCGATCGAGAGCAGCGCCGACTGCATGTAGGGGGCATCGAAGAACGCCTGGCGCCACGCGCCGGCCGCGCCGGTCCGCGAGGCGTCGTCGCTCTCGGTCGGCCCGGCGACGAGGGTGCCGCCGTGGTCGGTGGCGAGCTCGACCGCGCGGGCCAGCCAGGGGCCGAGCGGGTGGTCGGCCGACTCGAAGCCGATCAGGAGCACGCTGGCCCCGTCGGACCGCACGCGGTGCAGGCGGGCCTCGCCGCCGTCGAGCAGGCGCGCGTTGCTGGGCGAAAGGCCGGACTGGACCAGCGCGCGGGCCGCCGCGGCGCCGGCGGTGAGCTCGGCGAACGCGACGCTGGCGCTCGCCCGCCAGCGCGGCCGCGGCACGACCCGCATCCACGCCTCGGTGATGACGCCGAGCGCGCCCTCCGAGCCGAGCACCAGGCGGGCGGGCTCGGGGCCGGCGCCGGAGCCGGGGTGGCGGTGGGTCGCGAGCTCACCGCGCGGGGTGATCATCGTGATCGCGTGGGTGAGATCGTCGATGTGGGTCGCGCCGGTGGCGTAGTGGCCGCCGGCCCGGGTCGCCAGCCAGCCGCCGAGCGTCGAGTGCTCGAACGACTGCGGGAAGTGGCGGAGGGTGAGGCCGTGCGCGGCGAGCTGGTCCTCGAGCGCCGGCCCCGCGGTGCCTGCGGCGATCCGGGCGAGCCGGCTGACCGGGTCGACCTCGCGCACGCCGGACAGCGCCGCCAGATCGAGCGCCACGGCGGCGGGGCGGCCGCCGCGCGCGAGCGCAGCGTCGACCCCGCCGACCACCGACGTGCCGCCGCCGAACGGCACGCAGGCCCAGCCGCGCGCGCCGCAGACCTCGAGGGTGCGCGCGACCTCGGCGGCGTCGCGCGGGCGCGCCACCAGGTCGGGCGCCCCGGCGTGGTCGCCGGCGAACCCGGCGATCAGATCGGGGAAGGCGCGGCCGCGGTTGCACATCGCGCGAGCGCGCGGGGCGGCGGTCGCAAAGTCCGCGAGCGCCTCGGGGATCGCCACCGCCGGCGGCGGGACGTCCGGCGCGCCGTCGTGTCCGGGCGGGAGCGGGCGGAGCGCGGGCTCGGCCCCCGGCAGCATCGCGCGCGTGAGCTGGGCCAGACCGGCGCGGGCCGCGGCGTCGGGGAAGCGGTCGCGCCAGCCCCAGGCCCAGATGCTGCGTTCACGCGTACCGTGGGTCACGCCTCGCATGGTACGACGTGGTACGCCCCAAGGAGGGTCTCATGCCAGATCTCGTACAGACCAGCAACGATCGGACGTCGGCCGGTCCAGCCGGCTGCGCCGGGCCGCGCGGGCGCGGCGGGCACGGAGGGCGGTGATGGCGATCCTCGATGACCTGATGGCGGCCGCGGAGCTCACCGACCAGGCGGTGCGCATCGATGACAACCTGATGCGGCTGCAGTGGGGCTCGGCGTTCGTGATCGTCGGGATCTCGGGCGCGGCGGTGGTCGCGATCGCGCCGCTGTTCCGCGCGGTGCCGCGCGGCAAGGAGCAGGCGTTCTACCGCAAGCTGCTCGAGCACAACGCGTACATGGGCGGCATCGCGTCGTTCGCGATCCAGAGCGACGGCTGGGTCGTGCTGCACGCCGGCCGGCCGCTCAAGGGCATGGACGGCGACGAGTTCTCGACGCTGGTCGCCGGGGTCGGCCGGTACGCCGACCAGTTCGACGATCAGCTGATCGCCGAGTTCTACATGGACCAGCCGGAGTCGACCAACCAGGTCGATGCGTCGGGCGCCCAGCTGCCGCAGACCGATTGACCTACAGCCGGACGCGCTCGAAGTGGGCGAGCTCGGCGAGCTCGTCGAACCGCTGCTGGATCCGCGCGGTGGTGAGGTCGCGCAGGCCGTCGACCGAGAACTGCTCGACCGCGAAGCTGCCCATCACGCTGCCCATGATCATCGCGGTGCGGATCGTCGACGGCGACAGGTCACCGGCGTACGCGAGGTAACCCATCAGGCCGCCGGCGAAGCTGTCGCCGGCGCCGGTCGGGTCCTTGACGTCGGCCAGCGGCATCGCCGGGGCCGCGAACACGCCGCCGCCGTGGAACAGCAGCGCGCCGGCGTCGCCGCGCTTGATGATCAGCGAGCTCGGGCCCAGCGTGAGGATGTGAGCGGCGGCGCGCCGCAGGTTGTGCTCGCCGGCGAGCAGGCGCGCCTCCTCGTCGTTGAGCATCAGGGTGTGGACCCGGGCGAGCGTGCGGTACAGCTCGTCGCGCTTGATGTCGATCCACAGGTTCATCGTGTCGGCGGCGACCAGGGCCGGCGCGCGGACCTGGCTCAGCACGTCGTGCTGGAGCGCCGGATCGATGTTGCCGAGCAGGACGAGCTCGGCGCCTTCGTGCGCGTCGCCGAGCCTGGGCTGGAAGCTCGCGAACACGCCGAGCCGGGTCTGCAGGGTCTCGCGGGTCGCGAGGTCGGGGGCGTAGCGGCCGACCCAGTGGAAGGTCTCGCCCGGGGTGCGCTCGATGCCCGAGACGTCGACGCCGAGCGCGATCAGCTCGTCGACGTGGCGCTGCGGGAAGTCGTCGCCGATCACGCCGACGACCGACACGTTGCGCGTGAAGTACGACGCGGCGCGCGCGATGAACGACGCCGAGCCGCCCAGCAGGTCGCTGTGCAGCCCGAACGGGCCGTCGATGTCGTCGAGCGCGACCGAGCCAACCACGAGCAGGGAACGATGGGCGCTGCGCAGGTGCATGGATTGTGCTCTGGTACCATCGGTCCGCCGTGGCAGGCAATTCCGACGAGCCCTCCATCGACGCGCTGATCGCCGCCGGGCGCCACGCCGAGGCCGCGCTCGCGGCGTCGGCCGCCGGCCACCACGCGCGGGCCGCGGAGATCTACGAGCGGCTGTGGGACTTCCGGGGCGCGCTCGGGGCCGCGCGCGCCGGCGGCGACCTGCCGCGGACGCTGCGCTACGCGGTGGAGCTCGGCGACCCCGCGGCGGTCGGCGAGGCGATGGCCGCGCTGACCGCGACCGACGACGGCGCGCGCGCCGCGCTCGACGTGCTGGTCCGGCTGCGCCGCCACGCCGAGGCCGCGCCGCTCGCCGAGCGGCTGGGCGACACCGCGCGGGCGATCGAGCTGTACGGCCGCGCCCACAAGGCGCTCGACGCTGCGCGCCTGCTCGAGGCCGCCGGCCGCGACCGCGACGCCGGCCGCCTGCTGGAGCGCGCGCTCGACCTCGCGGCGGACGGCGAGCGCGGCCACATCCAGCTCGCGCTCGGCCGGATCCTGGCCCGGCGCGGCGCCTACCCCGAGGCGACCCGGCTGCTCCAGGATGCGCGCAAGGAGCCCGGGCTGCGCGCCGAGGCCCAGCGCCACCTGATCGCGACCCTGGCGGCGATGGGGCTGCGCGACGGCGCGCGCGACGCGCTGCTCGAGCTGCGCGGGGTCGACCCCGCGGTCCCGGCCGACCTCGACCAGTACATGCGGACCTGGCGCGACCAGACCACCGAGCGCAAGACCGGCCGCGATCGCGAGGTGATCGCCAACCGCTACCGGCTCGACCGGCTGCTCGGCGCCGGCGCGTCGGGCCGGGTGTTCCTCGCCAGCGACGAGGTCGCCAGGCGCAGCGTCGCGATCAAGATGTTCTTCGCCGCCGGGGCGCGCGGCGGCGCGGCCTACGAGCGGTTCGTGCGCGAGGCCCGGCTGGCGAGCACGCTGCGCCACCCGTCGCTGGTCGAGGTCTACGACGTCTCGGTCGAGCGCGGGTTCCTGGTCATGGAGTACCTGCCCGGCGGCTCGCTCGCCCAGCGGCTGGCCGCCGGCGACCGGCTGACCGCGGTCCAGGCGCGGCGGATGGCGCTCGACGTGATCGCCGGGCTCGAGGCCGCGCACCACCGCGGCGTGGTCCACCGCGACGTCAAGCCGGCCAACGTGTTCTTCGACGCGCGCGGCACCGCCAAGCTCGGTGACTTCGGCGTCGCCCACCTGGTCGACCTCGGTCAGACCCAGACCGGCGGCCTGATCGGCACGCTCGCGTACATGTCGCCCGAGCAGATCACCGGCGCGCCGATCTCGATCGCCGCCGACCTCTACGCGCTCGGGATCACGCTGTTCGAGGCGGTGACCGGACGGCTGCCGTTCCTGGGGCCCGACTTCGTCGCCCAGCACCTCGGCGAGGCGCCGCCCGGCGCGACCGCCGTCCACCCCGAGCTGGCCCCCGGCTGGGATCCGATCCTCGCCGACCTGCTGGTCAAGAACCCGCGCGACCGCACCCCGACGCTCGGCGATCTGCGCCACCAGCTCGAGGCGCTCGACCTCGGCGGTCAGCCGCGGATCGGCCCGCGCCGCCGGCGCACGACCGGCACCCACTCGATCGCCGAGCTCGCCGAC
The DNA here is from genome assembly GCA_041495365.1 of Kofleriaceae bacterium. Classification (GTDB taxonomy): domain Bacteria; phylum Myxococcota_A; class Polyangia; order Haliangiales; family Haliangiaceae; genus JABFXX01. The sequence goes on from JBGQCL010000259.1 coordinate 11,861, forward strand.
GAGGGCGAGGCCCGGCCGCGCTACCAGTTCGAGACCCCGCTCGGGCGCACCGCGATCTCGGAGCTCGCGCGCGCGGTCGACACCGTGCTCGACCGCTCGGTGGTGATCGAGCGGTTCGACGCCAGCGACGAGGCGCTGCGCGCGCTCGATCGCGCCCGCCTGCTCGGCCGCGCCCAGAGCCCGTTCGTGCAGCGCGCGCTGAGCCTGGACCGCGCCACGCGGACCGCGGTGTTCGAGGCGCCGGCCGGGGCATCGCTGGCCGACGCCTCGCCCAACCTGCCGCCGGCCGAGACCGTGCGCATGCTCAAGCGCCTGGCGCGCGCCGCCGCAGCGATCCACGAGCTCGGCGGCAGCCACGGTGCGATCTCGCCGCGCACGATCGTGCTCGACGACGGGGCGGTGCCGACCGTGATAGCGGCCGGGCTCGGGCCGGTCGCCGAGTCGCAACCGGCCGACGACGTCGCGGCGATCATCGCGGTGGTCGCCGAGATCGCGGGCGCCGAGCCGTCGTTCGAGGCGCTGGCCCGGATGCTGACCGACGAGGTCGGCGCCGAGCTGCCGCGCCACGTCGCGCCGGTCGACGGCGAGTCGCTGTACGCCGCCGCCGATGCGATCGACGTCGCGGTGCTCGCCGCGCTCGGCTCGCGGTGACCGCTCAAGACGTGTCGAACAAAGCCGACTTCGTCGGCTTGTCGCCACGTCTTCTTTCGATCGGTCTGTCGCCGTAACCGGCGACAACCTGTACGGAATCGTCGCTCGAAGACTCGCGACTTCCGAGGTATCGAACCGTGCCGCAGCGGCATGGTTCGACACCTCTTCAGTGGCCGCGCCGGCTCGCGAGCAGCACGACGACCCAGATCGCGTTGTCGCCGATCTCGGGGTGCGGGCCCTGGGCGATGCCGAGGCCGAGCTCGTCGACCGGGTCACCGCCGAGCAGGCCGGCGCCGTCGATCCGATCGAGGTCCGCGACCGCGCTGATCACGCGGCCGATCCGGAGGTAGAGGTGGGCCAGGCCGCTGACCTGGTCGCCGATCGCCTGGTAGGCGGCGTCCGCCGACTTGCCGGCGGCGAGCCCGTCGGCGAGCTGCTGGGCGAGCCGATCGAGCCCGACGGTGTCCGGAACCGGGCGCGCCGCCGCGAGCTTGTGGCGCACGGCGGCGAGCGCCTGGGCGCGGTCGAGCGCCGGCGGGACCCGGGTGAACACCTGGGAGAGGAACAGCTCGCGCCGGCCGGCCGCGCTCTCGCCGAACGCCACGCCGATGCCGACGTGGGTCGCGAGTGCCGACATCAGGTTGGAGCGATGCCCCGGGCTGTTCATCAGTGCCTGGTGGGCCTCGTCGATGCCGTACGCGCGCGCGACGTTCTCCAGCACGACGCCGGTCTTGATCCCGGCCGCGCGCACCCGGTCGGCGGCCGAGCCGGAGGTCGGCGAGATGTGCGCGACCAGGTGGGTCCGCCGCATCTCCTCCGCGTAGCCGCGCGCGACCTGGGCCACCGCGCCGTCCCAGCGCAGCGCGGGCAGCCCGGCCGCGGCACGATCGCGGTCGAGGCGGGTGAACAGCCGGCGCTCGGCCTCGTCGGCGGCGACCGGCGCCTCGTCGGGCAGCGCCTCGACCGGGAACGACGCGGGCGGCGGCACGCCGCACCACACCGGGAAGTTGGCGAGCACGGTCGCGCCCGCGGTGTCGCTCGCGCCGATCTCGATCTGCTCGCGGCCGCGGCGCGCGCCGCACTCGACGTGCGCGACGAACCCACCCGGCCGCCCCGGCGCGAGCCCGACCTCCCGCGTCCTGCCGTCCTGCGAGGTCACGAACACCTCGGGGTCGTGAAACCGCGGATCGATCACGGCGTCGATCGCGATCCGGCCGCCTGCGGCGACCGCGCGGGGGATCGGCAGCGTGGAGACCCCCGAGCCCTGCAGCGCGAACACCACCACGCCGCCGCCGTCGGGGGCGCCCTGCGCCGCGCCGATCCCGAGCCGCGCGGTGGCGCCGTCGTGCAGCGCACCGGCGAGCCGCGACGCCAGCTCGTGGACGATCGGGCCGGGCGAGCCGACGTCGCCCCACACGATCAGGATCTCCGGCGCCGGCTCGATGATCCCCTGGCGCTGCAGCGCGAACTCGATCACCGGATAGCCGATCATGCCGTTCCGGACCACGAGGTCGGCGAGCTCGGCGCAGGCGCGGAACAGCCGCGCGTCGGGCAGCGGCACCTGCAGCCCGGCCGAGCGCGCCGCGTCGCGCACCGCCGAGGTCACCGCATCGCCGAGCTCGGTGTGCGGCGCCGGCAGCGGCGCGTCGTTGTAGCGCGCGGCCGGTGCGGTGACCGGGGCGAACACCGCCGACACGACGGGGCCCGGACCGGCGCTGCCGCGGCTGGCCCCGCGCCAGCTCGGCGAGGCACCGATCCGCTGCGGCCCTTGCCCCGAGCAGGCCGCCGGAACGAGCGACACGAGCGACGCGAGCGACGCGACCACCAGGCAGCGCATCGCGCGCGAGCCTAACATGGGTACGGAGCGGTCACAGCGGCGCCACGGGCCGCGTGCGGCAACCCGCGATCTTGGCCCCCGTGCAGGGGTCGGTCCCGAACGCCTCGCGCAAGAAGATCTCGGTGATGTAGATCTCGCGGCGGCCCGACACCGGGGCGCCGAGCACGACGCCGATGCCGACGTGCGTGACCTCGGCGGACATCACGTTGGCGCGGTGGCCCGGGCTGTCCATCAGCGCCTGATGGGCCTCGCGGATCCCGAAGCCGCGCGCGACGTTCTCCAGCACGATGCGGGTCGGGATGCGCGCCGCCCGCACGCGGTCGACCACCGAGCCGGTCGTCGGCGAGACGTGCGAGACCACGCGGGTCGTGCGCATCTCCTCCGAATGACCGCGCGCCACCACCGCCGCCGCCGCGCTCCACCGCAGCGGCGGCAGGTGGGCCGCCGCGCGGTCGCGGTTGGTGCGGGAGAGCAGGTACCGCTCGGCCTGCTCCGGCTGCTCGACCGGCGGGTCGGCGGCGGTCGGCTCGAACGCGATCGACCGCGGCGGCTCGGCGCCGCACCACACCGGGAAGTTGGCGAGCACGGTCACCCCGGCGCTGTCGCTCGCCGCGATCTCGATCTGCCGGCGGCCGGTCTGCCCGCTGCAGGACAGCCGCGCCGTGAACCCGCCCGGCCGGTCGCCGACCGCCAGCGGCAGGGTGACCCCGTCCTCGCGCGTCACGATGACCTCCGGATCGTGGAACCGCGCGTCGATCACCGCGTCGATCGCGATCTCCCCGTGCGGGGGGACCGCGCGCGGGATCGACGCGGTCGAGATCGCCGAGCACTGCAGCGCGAACACGACCGCCGCGACGTCCCCGGGCCTGCGCTGCACGATGCCGATCCCGAACCGCGTGATCGGCCCATCGCGCAGCAGCCCGGCGAGCTTGGGCCGGAGCTCGGCGACGAAGCCCGCCGGGGAGGTCACGTCGCCCGCGCCGAACAGCAGCCGGACGTCGGGCTCGATGATGCCGTTGCGCTGCAGCGCGAACTGGATCGCCGTGGCGTCGAACGGGGCCTGCTCGCGGCCGGGCTCGGGGACGAGCTCCGCGAGATCGGTGCACGCCCGGAACAGCCGGCCGTCGGGCCGGGGGACGATCAGGCCGGCACGCGCCGCCTCCTCGCGCACCGCGGCGACCACCGCGTCGCCGAACGCCGTGCCGGGGATCGCCGGCGGCCGGCCGTTGTAGCGCTCCGCGGGCTCGCCGGCCGGCGCGAACGTCACCGAGGCGGCGCCGTCCTCGGGCGGCTCGACGGCCAGCTCGGCCGGGGGCGCAGCGGGAAGCGAGCCCGGGACATCCGGCGCAGGACGCGGCGCCCCCGCGCACGCCCCGAGCAGCCAGCACGCGACCGCGGCGGTTCGCATCACCGGCGACCGTAACACGGGGGTATGCGGCAGCGGCCGGCGAGGTCTGGCAGCCGCGTTCCCGCCACCGGCGCTCGGGGCCCGTGTCGGTGTGCTGGCCCCAGCCGTGCGGTTTTTACGGTAAGGACCCGGCGAGGCTCTCGCTACCGTAAGAAACGCGCCGTCGGGGGCAGGATGGGAAAGTGGGTCGGTACTGACGGCGACGTGATATGTCCGGCTGCATGGGCGGACGGGCAGCGATCTACCTGCGCGTGAGCAAGGGCGAGCGCCACACCGACAACCAGCGGCCGGGACATCGAGCGCGTGGGCTCGATGCGTGGGCTCGAGCTCGTCGCCGAGTACGAGGAGAAGGCGAGCAGCAAGGGTGCGGTGCCGGCTACGGCTTGGTCCCACCGTCCGGTTTAGTCGGCGCGTGGTTCGGGTTCAGCTGGTTCGCACGGTTGTCGACCGCCGGCTTGCTGTCTCCGCTTCCCTGGCGGCTACCCTGGTACGCTGGATTGTTCGGGTTCAGCTGGTTCGCACGGTTGTTCTGCGCTGCGCGAGACCCACCACCTCGAGATGACGACGATCTCGGCATTGTAGGCTCCTCCCGTAACGAAGGTCGTGCTCGCGAAGGGTCTCGTCAATGCAGCATCTCGCAGCGGCGCCGCAACCGCTCCCACCGCTCCCACCCCATACCGTAAAAAAACTGTAACCGTTCACGCCCTTCCTTCTTGACATCCACTGCGATCGGATCTGAATAGGTAGATCTCGACGCCCCCGACATACGACGAACTGGTCTCGCTGGTGGTTGCGCTCCGCACGGAGCTGTCCGCGGCGCAGGCGAAGATC
>JBGQCL010000260.1:0-16490 GCA_041495365.1 Kofleriaceae bacterium
GCTCCACGAGACGCTGGAGGAGGACCACGCCAGCGAGTCGGTCGATCTCGCGCGGATGACCCCGCCGACCGCCGAGGCCCGCGCGGCGATCTGCCGCGGCGCCGAGGAGCTGGCCGCGCTCGGGATCCGCTACTTCGACGAGCTCTACGAGGTGGTGTTCCGATGATCGCGGCGGACGCGCCCGCGGCGCCGCACTTCGCCGCGCTCCGGTCGCGGTTCCCCACGCTGGTCGAGCGGACCTACTTCGCGACCCACTGCCTGGGCCCGGTGCTCGACACCACCCTGGCCGATCTCGAGGAATACCGGCGCACGATCCTGCTGCGCAACCGCGCGATCGAGATCTGGCTCGCGCGGATCGACGAGATCCGCGGCCTGTTCGCGGAGCTCGTCCACGCCGACTCCGACGAGATCGCGCTCGGCGCCAACGCGACCGCGTGCCACGCCAGCCTCGCCGCGGCGGTCGATCCGGACCTGGGCACGGACCTGGGCACGGACCTGGGCACGGACCTCGGCTCCGACCTGGGCTCGGGCCCGCGGCGGACCCAGATCGTCACCACGAGCCTCGACTTCCCGTCGACCCGCTACCTGTGGCACGCCCAGGCGCGGCGCGGCTTCGAGGTCATCGAGGTCGCCTCACCCGACGGCATCGCCATGCCGGTGGACGCGCTGGTCGCCGCGATCGACGAGCGCGTCGCGATCGTCGCGGTCTCGCTGGTCGCCTACAGCAACGGCGCGCTGCTGCGCGCCCGCCGCGTGATCGACGCCGCGCACGCCGCCGGCGCGATCGTCGTGCTCGACGCCTACCAGGCGATCGGCATCGTCCCGATCGACGTGCGCTCGCTCGGTGCCGACGCCGTGATCGCCGGCACCCACAAGTGGCTGCACGGCGCGAGCAACGGCCTGGCGTTCGCATACGTCCGGCGTGCGCTCGCCGAGCGGCTGACCCCGGCGTACCCGGGCTGGTTCAGCCATGCCCACATGCTCGACTTCGACCCGGTCTACACCCCGGCGCCCGGGGCGCGCCGGTTCGAGCAGGGCTCGACCTCGGTCGAGGCGGTGTACGCCGCGCGCGCCGGCGTGCGGTTCGCGCTCGACGTCGGCGTGGAGGCGATCCGCGCGCGCAGCCTGGAGCTGTCCGATCACCTGATCGCCGGCGCCGACGCGCTCGGGATCCCGCTCGGCACGCCGCGCGATCGCGCCGAGCGCGCCGGCGTGGTGTGCCTCGACGTCGCCGACCCCGGCCGGGTCGCCGAGCAGCTGCGCGCGCGGGGGATCGACGTCGACACCCGGCCGGGGACCGGGATCCGGCTGTCGCTCCATCCGTGCAACCTCCACGACGAGGTCGACCGCGTGCTGGCCGAGCTCGGTCGCCACGCCCAGTCCGGGCCGAGCGAAGCCCGACGAGGCGCGCCATAGGCGCGTCTCGGTGGAACAGCGCAGCGAGGAACGGACGGAAGATGATGACGAGGGGGTGGCCCTGAATAGGGACACCCCCGAGCGCGGCCAGGCGCGGCCCGGCCCACCGATTTCGGGTCGGCGGGCGCGGATCACCCGCCGCGGGCGGCGATGAGGTCGGCCTCGAGCGCCCACACCCGGGCCTCGAGCACGCGGATCCGGGCGCGCAGCGCGGCCTGCAGCAGCTCGTGATCGCGGTCGTGCGCGTCGCGGCCGCAGTGCGTGCAGCGGTTTGGCACGACCTCGCGCTGTGTATCCAGGAGCTCCCGGATCGACATCAACCGTTCGCGGCGTTGCTGCGCAGCCATCGTTGCATCGCTCCTCGTTGGAGTCGCGCTGACCCGGTGCCCATCGGCGATCCAGCCGCCTTCGAGACCCACCGTTTCACCACGACCGTCGTTGTCTCGTTCATCGACCACGCTAGACCAAGCTGTGGGTAGTCCGGGGTACGCCTGGGGTACCCGCCGGCTCGACGGGCGCCGGGGCGCGGGGGCGGGAGATCCGTCCGGGCGCCCGGTTGGTGGGCAAACTTCGCTTGTCGTCGCCGGGAGTTCCGCTTAGATTGCGCGACTCCATGGGGATTGCCGACCTGTTTCGCCCCAAGCACCGCCACAGCGACGTCCGCGTGCGCGCCGAGGCCGTGCGGGCCTTGACCGCGGACGACGCTGCCACCCTGATCCAGATCGCCCGGACCGACCGCGACGCTGGCGTGCGCCGGCTCGCGATCGAACGGATCGCCACCGCCGACGTGCTCGCCGACATCGCAGCGGCCGAGCCGGAGCGCAGCCTGCGCGACCTCGCGGGGGAACGCGCCGCCCAGCTGTGGGTGTCGCAGGCGTGCAGCGCCGACCCCGAAGCCGCCGGCGCGGCGCTCGCCGGGATGATCAAGACCGGCGATCAGCACGCGCTGGTCTCGGTGGCCGCGCGCGCCGAGGTCGCCGCGATCCGCAAGCGCGCGTTCGGCGAGCTGCGCGATCCGCGCGCGCTGGGCGAGCTCGCCAGGAGCGACGCGCCGCAGGAGCTGCGGACCGCGGCGGTCGCGCGGATCGATGACGGCGACGTGCTGCGCGCGCTGGCGATCGACACGCTCCAGAAGGAGGTCGGGCTCGCCGCGGTCGAGAAGCTCGACGACGTGGACCGGCTGGAGCAGGTCGCGCAGAAGGCCAAGTCCAAGGCGGTCCGCCAGCGGGCGCGCAAGATCGTCAGCGAGATCGAGGAGGCCGAGCGCGCCAAGAAGCCGGGGATCCCGGACGACGTCAAGCGGCGGCGCGCCGAGAAGGCCCAGCTGCTCCGCGAGCTCGAGTCGGTCGCCGACAGCTTCGAGTTCGCCAGGGTTACCGAGGTGGTCAAGTCCGTCGAGGCCGCCTGGGCGCGGCTCGGCGGCGACGACGGCGATGACCGGTTCAGCAAGGCGGCCGAGCGGTTCTGGCGCCGCAAGGAGATCCACGACCAGCAGGCGCGCTCCTCCGACGAGCTGCGCGCGGTCGAGCGCGACGCCCAGGCCGACAAGGACCGCGCCGCGGCCGAGCGCGCCGCCGCGGCCTCCGCCGAGGCCAGCGCCGCGTCGGAGCGGGCGGCCGAGCGCGCCCCGGACGCCGAGCCTGCGGCCGACCCCAAGCGGGCCGCCCGCGAGGCCGAGGCCCGGGCCCGGCGCGATGAGCGCGACCGCCAGCGCGCCGAGGAGGAAGCCCGCCGCCAGGCCGTGGCGGCCGAGCGCGCCGCCCGGCAGAAGGAGGACGCCGAGCGGGGGGCGGCGATCGCGGCGAGCCTGGCCGCGCTGTGCGACGACATGGAGGGCCTCGCCGGCAAGCCGAACCAGGACCAGCGGGCGATCGACCGGCTGCTCGGCCAGGCCACCAAGGCGTTCGAGCAGATCGGCAAGGTGCCGGGCGCCGAGCGCGACGCGCTCGCCGATCGCTACCGGGTCGCCCGCGGCAAGCTGGTGACCCGGGCCGGCGAGCTGCGCGAGGCCGACGACTGGCAGCGCTGGGCCAACGTGCCCAAGGCCGAGGCGCTGATCGAGACCGCCCGGCAGATGCTCGAGGCCCCGGCCACGCCCGACCTCGGCAACCGGCTGCGCGCGCTGCAGGCGCTGTGGAAGGAGGTCGGCGCGATGCCGCAGCGCCGGTCCAAGGAGCTGTGGGACCAGTTCAAGGCGACCTGCGACCAGGTCTACGACAAGGTGCGCGGCCAGCGCGCGATCGAGCACGAGAAGTTCGCCGACATCGCCCGGGCCAAGGAGACGCTGATCGCCGAGGCCGAGGCCCTGCAGGACTCGACCGACTGGGCCGCGACCGCCGACCAGCTCAAGGCGCTGCAGCATCACTGGAAGCAGTCGGGCTACCTGCCGCGCAAGCAGGGCGACGAGCTGTGGCGGCGGTTCCGCGCGGCGTGCGACCGGTTCTTCGAGCGCCGCAAGCCCGAGCTCGAGGCTCGCCACAGCGAGGAGCTCGCCAACCTCACGGCCAAGCAGCAGCTGGTCGCGCGCGCCCAGGCGGTGGTCGCCGCGGCGCCCGCCGAGCGCGGCTGGGGCCAGTCGATCGCCGAGATCAAGGAGCTGCAGCGCGAGTGGAAGGACATCGGGTACGTGCCGCGGCGCGACGCCGACGCGGTCTACAAGGTGTTCCGCGCCGCGTGCGACGCGCTGTTCCACAAGCGCGATGACGCGCGCGACGCCGAGGCCAACGCGCACCGCGCCGAGATCGACGCGGTCCGCGCCGAGATCGAGGCGGTGATCGCGGGTGGCGACGATCCGGTGGCGCGCGCGATCGCGGCGCGCAGCCGGGCGCGCGAGCTCGGCGTGCTCGCGGCCGAGGTCGGCGCGATGGTGGGCCACGTGCTCGCGGCCCACCCCGACGAGGTCCGCGGCACCGAGCTCGATCCGGCGCAGCTGCGCGCGCGGCGCGACCGGCTGATCGCGCGCGCCGTCGAGCTCCTGCCCCGTCAGCCCGTGGCGGCCGAGGCCGGTGCCGACCTCGCCGCCCAGCTCAAGAACGCGATGCGGCAGAACGCGTTCGGCGCCCTGCGGTTCTCCGGCCGCGATCCGGTCGAGGTGATCGACGAGCTGCGCGCGAGCTGGGCCGAGGTCGGGCCCGTGATCGGCGACGAGGATCGCGCGCAGCAGGCGCGGTTCGACGACACCGTGCAGCGCGTGCTCGACGCCGCCGGGGCCAGGCCGCGGCCGCAGCGCGACGAGCGCCCGCGCGACGCCGACGACGACGGTCGCGGTGGCCGGCGGGGCCGCCGCCGCGATCGCCGCGGGGGCGAGCCGGAGTCGGCGGCCGATGCCGGCGCGGGGGCGCCCGCCCGGGTGTCGGACGAAGGCGATTCGCGCGACGCGCCGAGCGAGGCGGCCGAGGAGCTCGGCGGGGTCGCGGCGGCCGCCGCGGTGGTCGTGATCTCGCCGCACGACGCGATCACCCGCCCGGTGGCGGCCCCGCGGCACGAGCCGGCGGACGCCCCGGAGGCGGGCGAGCGGCACGGCGTCCCCGACGACGCCGAGCCCGGCTGGGACCTCGGCGACGAGGATCCGACCGCGGCCGCCGAGCCGGCCGACAAGCCCGGGGTCTCGACCCCGTCGTCGACCGAGATGGCCGGCGACGGTGCGGTCGAGGGCGAGGGTCTCGACACCGGCTGGGACTGAGCGCCGCGCCGCGCGTTCCGTATAACGACGGCCCGCACGATTCTTCTCGCTGCCACGGCGATTTCGCACGCGCGATGTCCGCGGGTTAGCCGATTGCGGATCGCCGGTCACATCGCCGCCCGGCCGACTCTATCCCCCAAACGGGCCGCATGGTCATGGCCGAAGGGGATACGAGAACATGTATACGTCAGATGAGGGATGCAGGACAGGTTCGATCCGGCGCTCGCGCGGTCGCGCGATCGTCGGCTGGCTCGCCGCGCTCGCGGTGGCGCTCGCGGCGTGCGGCGATCTGACGCCGGCCGAAGAGCTCGGACAGCAGCAACAGCCGGCGCTCGCCGAGACGCTCAACACCACGCCGACCGCCTGGTGGTGGTACTATGGCGTCACGCCGGCCCAGCTGTCGTCGCTGGTGTCGAGCAACAGCGCACGGATCGTCAGCCTCCAGGTCGAGCAGGTGTCGCCGCTGCTGTTCACCGTGGCGATGGTCAGCAACACCGGCAGCTACGCCAAGGCGTGGTGGTACTACCACGGCGTCACCGCCGCGCAGCTGTCGGCCAACCTCGGCGCCAACAACGCGCGGCTGGTCAGCCTCGACGCGTACGACTCGGGCGGCACCACGCTGTTCGCCGCGGTGATGATCAGCAACACCGGCGCCGACGCCAAGGGCTGGTGGTGGTACTTCGGCGTCACCACGTCGCAGATCGCCACGCTGGTCCAGCAGAACAACGCGCGGCTGGTCGACTTCCGGTCGTACGTCACCGGCGGCGTGACCCGCTACGCGGTGGTCATGATCCCGAACACCGGCGCCGACGCGAGGGCGTGGTGGTGGTACTTCGGCGTGTCCGGCGCCCAGGTCGCCAGCCTGCTGTCGCAGAACAGCGCGTTCCTGATCTCGATCCAGCCGGCCGACGCCAGCGGCTCGACGTTCAACGTCGTCATGCAGCAGGAGCCGGGTGGGTTCCTCTGGTGGTGGTACTACGGCCTCGACGCCGCCGGCCTGAGCGACCGCCTGGCGCAGAACGGCGCGCGCCTGCTCGACGTCAAGACCTACTTCGTCAACGGCTCGCGCCGGTTCGCCGCGATCATGGTCAACAACTCGAACGCCGCGACCTCCCGGGTCGGCCAGATCCTGCGCGGCGGCACCGACGGCGAGACCGGCCTGTACCTCAAGCAGGTCGGCGGCGGCGTCCAGGCCGCGCTGCAGGACACGCGGATCTTCGAGCCCGCGAGCTCGATCAAGATCCTGATCGGCCTCCACGCGATGCGCGCGGTCGACGCGGGCACGAGCAGCCTGGGCCAGAGCGTCGTGGTCTACGCGCCGCCGGCGTCGGGCAGCTGTCCGACCAGCACGATCACCGGCACCGAGCCGATGGGCAACGCGATCCTCGCGATGCTGGAGAACTCCGACAACCAGCGCACCAAGGCGATGATCAACACCTACGGGATGGCCGCGATCAACCAGACCGCGGCGACCATCGGCCTGACCGGCACGCACCTCAACCACTACCCGGGCTGCGGCGGCCCGCCCGCCAACCAGCTCACGCTCGCCGACGCCGGTACCATCTACGAGGGCATCGCCAGCGGCACGCTGCTGTCGTCGACCAACCGGCCGGCGCTGTACTCGCGGATGCCCGCCCAGGCCGGTGACTTCACCGGGATCCAGAGCGCGGTCAACGCGATGGTCGACGCCGAGGCCCCGGCGTTCGCGCTGTCCGCGACCGAGATCAGCCAGTTCAAGATCCGGCTGCTCACCCACTACAAGGCCGGCGGCTACACGCTGTGCCCGTCGAGCCCGTGCCTGGAGTACCGCTCGGTCGCCGGCTCGGCCGAGCTCCCGGTCTGCCTGCGCGGGACGATCAGCAGCCGGACCTACGTGTGGGGCATCTTCATCGACGGCGCGACCAATGGCGCCGCGGCCGACAACACGTTCAACGCCGCCAAGGCCGAGCCGCTGCGCGAGCCGATCCGGTCGGCGCTCACCGCGTGGGGCGCCTGCATCTGATCGCGCGCTGAGCGATTCGCCGCCACGCCGCCGGGCTCGACCGCTCGGCGCCGTGGCGTTCGTCGTTTCATCGGCCAGCGCGGCGATCGCCGAGCGCGGATCCTGCCCGCCGCGCGGCGGTGCGGTCGCGCGCGCTGAGGATCACGCCGCGCGCGGTGACCGCGCCGACGACGATCGCGCCGCCGAGCAGGGCCCACGGGCCGGGCCGCTCGCCGAACGCGATCGCGACCCAGACCGGCGACAGGATCGGCTCGATCACGGAGACCAGCGTGGCCTCGATCGCGGTGGTGTGGCGGATCGCCCGCGCGTAGCACAGGTAGGCGGCGGCCTGCTGGAACAGGCCGAGCGCGATCAGCGCGCCCCAGCCGGTGGCGCCGGGCGGCGACGACGCCAGCAGGAACGGCGCGCCGAGGACTGCACCGATCACGTTGCCGAGCAGCATCGGGCGCAGCGGGTCCGAGGGCCCGGTGGCGCCCGGGGTGAGCGCGACCTGGCGGAACGACACCACGCTGACGGCGAACGCGACGCCGGCGGCGAGCGCGACCAGGTTGCCGGCGACGTGATCGAAGCGGAGCTGCTCGAAGAAGAACAGCACGATGCCGCCGATCACCGTGACGATGGTGAGCCAGTCGAGCCGGCTCGCGCGCTCGCCGAGCAGCCACGCGCCGAGCAGCGCGACCCAGATCGGCGCCGAGAACTGGATCAGGATCGCGTTGGCGGCGGTGGTCAGCTTGTTGGCGAGGATGAACAGCCCGGTGGTCGCGGCCAGCGAGACGGCGCCGCGCCACTCGGCCGCCGAGATCCGCGCGAACGACGGCCGGCGCCACAGCCACAGCACGGTCGCGGCGATCGCGCTGCGGGTCGACCAGATCGCGCCGGCGTTCCAGTCGACGAGCTTGATCAGCACGCCGGCGCTGCTCCACAGCACGGCGCACAGCGCGAGCAGGGCGACCGCCTCGCGATGATCGCGCCCGGCGTCGCGGACGGCAGGAGCGCGCTCGGCGATCACGGCGCGCGGACCATACCGCAGCGCGGCCCGGGCGCAGGGCGCACGCGGCGCTGATCGCCCGGCGCGCGGGCCCGCTGTGTCACGACCCGGTGTCGATCACCTCGCCGAACGTTTCGAAGTTGTTGCCGTTGAACTTGGCGAACTGGAGCTGCTGGAACGGGTGGAAGTCGGTCGCGCTGGTGTTGACCACGATCCCCGGGCCGGCGACCCCGAGCTGCAGGTTCTTGATGTTCGCGGCCTGCTTCATGATGTTCGCGCGCGACAGGTCGTTGCCGCACTGGGTGAGCGCCTGGACCAGGGTCTGGGCGACGCCGTAGGCGTACTCCAGCGTGCCGTCGGTCAGGTCGAGACCCTGCAGGTACTGCTTGGCGAACGCGCGGTACTCGTTGAGGCCGGGGTCGCTGGCCAGGGCAGGGTCGTTGATGTCCTTGATGTAGCCCGCGCTGATCAGGCCGGTGCTCTTGTCGAGGCCGGCCGGCGCGAGCACCGCGGTGCGCGAGATCGAGACGTTGGCCATCATGTGGAGCGGCTTCCACCCGAGGTCGCTGACCTTGCGGATGGTCTGCGCCGCGAACTTCGGGGTCGCCGCGGTCAGCAGCACGTCGCAGCCCGCGCCCTGCAAGGTGACGACCTGGGAATCGATGGTCGGATCGGTGACCTCGTACGACTGGGTCTTGACCACGATCTTGTCGAACTGATCGCCGAACCCCTCCCTGAGGCCGGTCAGGTACTCCTTGCCGAAGTCGTCGTTCTGGAACAGCACGCACATCTTGGCGCCCGGCTTCTCCTTGAGCACGTAGCGGGCGTAGGCCTTGGACTCGCCGCGGTAGCTCGGCTGGAACCCCATCGTCCACGGGAAGTGCTCCGGATCGCCCCAGCGGTCGGCGCCGGTCGCGACGAACAGCTGCGGGACCTTCTTGTCGTTGAGGTACTTCTGGACCGCCGAGTTGTGCGCGGTGCCGACGTTGTTGAAGATCAGCGCGACCTGCTCGTTCTCGACCAGCTTGCGGACGTTCTCGACCGCCTTGGGCGGGGAGTAGCCGTCGTCGAGGCTGATGAACTTGATCTTGCGGCCGTTGATCCCGCCCTTGTCGTTGACCATCTGGAAGTACGCCGCCTCGCCCTTGCCGAGCATCGCGTAGGCCGACGCCGGCCCGCTGTACGGGATCGACTGGCCGATCTTGATCTCGGTGGCGGTCACCCCGGGTGTGCCGCCTGAGTCCGCGGCGGCGGCGGCGCCGGGCGGCGCTTCCTTGTTCTCGGTCTTCTTGTTGCCGCACCCAGCGAGCAGCGCGAGGCTGGCGAACGCGGCGGTTCCGAGCGCGGTCGTGACGAGCGACATCGGCTTCGACATGAGTCCTCCCGTTTCGAGCGGTGTGCGGAGAGCAGACAGCCGGACACTACCGCATTTCACCGACGAGATCGCCCGGTCCGGCGCGATTATCGTTCACTGCACGACCACGGCCTGGTCCGCTGCGCGATCGGGTTGGACCGGCGAAGTCCGGGAGCGGACGCGGAACGGGAACTCGTCAGTTTTCAATGAAGCTGTACGCGTGCTGGGCGTCGCGGATCACCAGCGTCCGCTTGCCGCCGGCCGAGCCGACCACGGCCTCCAGGCCGATCACGCCCGGGGCGGTCATGACGAACGAGACCGAGCCGTCGGGGTTCCTGCGCGAGCCGACCGGGCTCTTCCACTCCCCGACGTCGAAGTAGGTGGCGCCCCGGTCGCGCACGACGGCGAGGTCGCCGAGCGCGTCGCTGTGGTAGCGCGCGGCGAGCCCGCTGGCGTCGTCGTCGGCGGCGGGCACGGTCAGCCGCTCGCGCTCGCTGGCGATCGACTGGCGCAGCTCGCGGCCGGCCGCGGCGAGCTCGGCGTCGGCGCGCGGCTGGCCGTCGAACAGGACCTCGAGCAGCTTGCGGCGGAACGCGCTGATCAGGATCGTGCCGGCCTGGGAGTTGGTGAGGATCACCGCGCCGACGCTGTGGTCGGGCAGCCAGATCAGGTCGCTGTGGTAGCCGATCAGGTCGCCGCCGTGGTGGACGACCGGGATGCCCCAGGTGCGGTCGACCATCAGGCCCATGCCGTAGCTCTGGTCCTTGCTCATCGCGACCTGGGGCGCCTGGCGGGCGAGCAGCGCGTCCTCGCCGAGGTAGCGCTTGCCGCCTGGCAGCCTGCCGCGCGCGAGCTCCATCGCGACGTACCTCAGCAGGTCGCGCACGTTGCTCCAGGCGGCGCCGGCGGGCCGGACCGGGATCGCCGCGTAGTTGATCGCCATCAGGGCGGGCGCGGGGGCGCCGTCGAGGTCGAAGCCGTAGGCCCCGGCGTGGTTGCCGCGCAGCGCGCGGGCGTAGTCGAACGTGGTCGCGGTCATGCCGAGCGGGCCGAACACCTCGGCGGCCATCGCGGCGTCGTAGCCCGCGCCGAGCTCCTTGCGGGGCGAGATCACGTAGGCCGCGACGTAGCCGCCGGCGGCGGCGAGCAGGTTGGAGTACTGGAACATCTCGCCGAACTTGCTGGTCGGCTGCATCGTGCCGAGCAGCTTCATCGCGCTGGCCGGGGTCGCGGCCTTGAACTCCATCAGCCACTCGAGGTCCTGGCGCGGCAGGCCGGTGCACGCGCAGATCAGGTGCTTGACCCGCACGCTCGAGGTCGTGGCCTCGTCGCCGAGCTTGAACGACGGCATCAGCCGGGTGACCGGCGTGTCCCAGGTCAGCCGCTTGCCGTCGACCAGCCGCGCGAGCAGCAGCGTGGTCAGCGACTTGGTGTTGGACGCGATCATGAACAGCGTCTCGGCGTCGGGCTTGCCCGCCTTGCCGAGCTCGCGGCTGCCGAACCCGTCGGCGAACACGACCCTGCCGTCCTGGATGAGGCCGAGCGCGACCCCGGGCACGCCGAGCGCCTCGCGCGACTCGTCGAGGAACGCGGTCAGCGCGGCGATCCGCTCGGCGTCGAGCTTGCGGGCGGTCCGGTCGGCGAACGTCTCGCGCTGGTAGCCCCGGGGCAGCAGGCGGCCCAGGACGAGGCCGACCTGGCCGGCGCGCTTCTCGGCGACCGCCTGGTCCATGTCGAAGATCGTGACCGTCCACAGGCCGCCGTGGCGCGCGGCGTTGGCCACGACCGTGCGGTGCTCGGCGGGCGAGGTCTCGTAGACGTACTGCTTCTGATCGACCCAGCCGTCGCGGTCCTCCTGCGGCGCGGCGCGCTTGAGCGCCCAGTACTTCGGCGGGTTGTAGGCCGCCCAGGCGACCGCGACCGCGGCGTCGGCCGCGCTGGCGTGGACGTCGACCAGCGCGATCCGCGACCCGGCCTCCGGCGCATCGAGGATCGTCGCCGGGCCGCGCACGCTGATCGACCACCCGGCGGGCGCGATGAAGGCCGCGCCCTCGGTGGTGCGCGGCGTGTCCGCGGTCAGCCGCTCGCTCACCGGCGCCGCCTCCTGGACCTTGGCCCTGGCCGCCGGTGCCGGCGGCGCGACCGGCGGTGCGACGGGCGCGGCCGGCGGCGGTGCCTCGTGGCATGCGACAAGGAGGAGGAAGGTACAGAAAGCTCGCATTTCCACACCATACTCCGAGCCGCGGTCAGCGGGTGTTCGAACTGTAACGGTCGATAGCGGCAGACTCCGGAGCGCTGCGCTGCACCGGGGGAGATTTCACAGCGTCATCGCGAACCGGCGCGATGGGCTCGCTCCGGCGGGGATGCTGGGTATCCTGCCGCGACCGTGTCCCTCCTGACCTCCGATGACCTGTTCCTGTTCAACCAGGGCACACATTACCGCCTCTACGATAAACTGGGAGCTCATGTGGTGTCCGGTGGGACGCACTTTGCCGTCTGGGCCCCCAACGCGACCGCCGTCAGCGTGATCGGCGACTGGAACGCGTGGCGCGGCGGCCGGGATCGGCTGTCCGCGCGCGAGTCGTCCGGGATCTGGGAGGGGACGGTCCCCGGCATCGGCCACGGCGCGCGCTACAAGTTCGCGATCGTCGGGCCGGACGGTGTGGTCCGCGACAAGGCCGACCCGTTCGCGGCGCGCGCCGAGCACCCGCCGGCGACCGCGTCGATCGTCTGGCAGCTCCGCCACGACTGGGGCGACGCGGCGTGGATGGCCGGCCGCGGCGCGAGGTTCGCGCGCACCGCGCCGATCAGCATCTACGAGCTGCACGCCGGGTCGTGGCGGCGCGATCACGGCGAGGTGCTGGGCTACGTCGAGCTCGGCGCGCGGCTCGGCGACCACGTCGGCCGGCTCGGGTTCACCCACGTCGAGCTGATGCCGGTCATGGAGCACCCGTTCTACGGCTCGTGGGGCTACCAGGTCACCGGCTACTTCGCGCCGACCACGCGCTACGGCGCGCCCGAGGACCTGATGGCGATGATCGACGGCCTGCACCAGCGCGGGATCGGGGTGATCGTCGACTGGGTGCCGGCGCACTTCCCGACCGACGCGCACGGCCTCGGGCAGTTCGACGGCACGCACCTCTACGAGCACGCCGATCCGCGGCGCGGGTTCCACCCGGACTGGACCAGCTACATCTTCAACTACAGTCGCCACGAGGTGCGGTCGTTCCTGATCTCGTCGGCGATGTCGTGGCTCGACCGCTACCACGTCGACGGCCTGCGGGTCGACGGCGTCGCGTCGATGCTGTACCGCGACTACTCGCGCAAGCCCGGCGAGTGGGTGCCCAACGACGACGGCTCGAACCACGATCGCGACGCGATCACGTTCCTGCAGCAGTGCAACCGCGCGATCTACGCCGCGTTCCCCGACGTCCAGACCATCGCCGAGGAGTCGACCGCGTGGGGCGGGGTGTCGCGCCCGCCCGAGGCCGGCGGCCTGGGGTTCGGCTACAAGTGGGACCTCGGCTGGATGCACGACACGCTCGCGTTCGTCGCGCGCGAGCCGATCCACCGGCGCTGGCACTACAACGAGCTCACGTTCCGCTCGCTGTACGCGTTCACCGAGAACTTCGTCCTGCCGCTGTCGCACGACGAGGTCGTCCACGGCAAGCGCTCGCTGCTCGCCAAGCTGCCGGGCGATGCGTGGCAGAAGTACGCCACGCTGCGCCTGCTCTACGGCTACCAGTGGACGCTGCCCGGCAAGAAGCTGCTGTTCATGGGCGGCGACCTCGGGGTGTGGAACGAGTGGAACCACGACGGCGCGCTCGACTGGCCGATCGCCGACCACCCGGCGCACGACGGCATCCTGCGCTGGATCGCCGACCTCAACGCGACCTACCGGCGCTACCCGGCGCTGCACGTCGCCGACTGCGAGCCGTGGGGGATGCGCTGGCTGGTCGCCGACGACCGCGACGCCTGCGTGCTGGCCTGGGCGCGCCACGGCGATGCCGGCGATGCCCCGATCATCGCGATCGCCAACTTCACGCCGGTACCGCGCGAGGGCTACCGGATCGGCGTGCCGCGCCCGGGCCACTGGCGCGAGCTGCTCAACTCCGACGCGGCGGTCTACGGCGGCGGCGGGGCGGGCAACCGCGGCGGGCTCGACGCCGAGCCGGTGGCGTGCCGCGGCCTGGAACACTCGCTCGTGGTCACCGCGCCGCCGCTCGGCATCGTAGTATTCGCGGCGGAATCGTGAGCAAGACGCCGGACAGGTGGATCTGCATCCACGGCCACTTCTACCAGCCGCCGCGCGAGAACCCGTGGCTGGAGGTGGTGGAGCCCCAGCCCACCGCGCACCCGTACCGCGACTGGAACGAGCGGATCACCGCCGAGTGCTACCGCCCCAACGCCGCGGCCCGCGTCGTCGACAACGGCAACCAGATCATCGCGATCGTCGACAACTACCAGCGGATGAGCTTCAACGTCGGGCCGACCCTGCTGTCGTGGCTCGAGGACAGTGCGCCCGACGTCTACGAGGCGCTGATCGCCGCCGACCGCGCGAGCTGTGAGCGGTTCGGCGGCCACGGCTCGGCGATGGCCCAGGCCTACAACCACCTGATCATGCCGCTGGCCTCGGCGCGCGACCGCGCGACCCAGGTGCGGTGGGGCATCGCCGACTTCCATCGCCGGTTCGGCCGCGCGCCGGAGGGCATGTGGCTGCCCGAGTGCGCGGTCGACACGCCGTCGCTCGAGGCGCTGGCCGCCGAGGGCATGGCGTTCGCGGTGCTCGCGCCGCACCAGGCCAAGGCGTGGCGTCCGCCGGGCGGCGCGTGGCGGACCCAGCCGATCGACACCGGGCGGGTCTACCGCTGCGCACTGCCGTCGGGCCGGACCATCGATCTGTTCTTCTACGACGGTGCGACCTCGCGGGCAGTCGCGTTCGAGCGGTTGCTCGCCGACGGCCACCAGATCATCGCGCGGATGGCCGCGCGCGGCGCGGTCGAGGGCGGCGGCCCCACGCTGTGTCACATCGCGACCGACGGCGAGACCTACGGCCACCACCACCGCTACGGCGACATGGCGCTGGCGTGGGCGCTGCAGCAGGTCGAGCGGGGCTGGGACGGCACCCGGCTGACCAACTACGCCGAGTTTCGCGCCCGCGTGCCGGCGAGCTGGGAGGTCGTGATCGCCGAGCACACGTCGTGGAGCTGCGTCCACGGCACCACGCGGTGGCGCGACGACTGCGGCTGCAACACCGGCCGCGCCGGCTGGAACCAGCGCTGGCGCCGGCCGCTGCGCGACACCTTCGACTGGCTGCGCGATCAGGCCGCCGCGGCGCTCGACAACGTCGGCCGGATCCTGTTCCGCGATCCGTGGGGCGCGCGCGACGCCTACATCGCCGTCGTGCTCGAGCGGTCCGCCGCGGCGCGCGACCAGTTCCTCGCCGCGCACGCCGCGCACCGGCTCGATCCCGACGAGCGCGCCCGCGCGCTGTCGCTGATGGAGATGGCGCGCCACGCGATGCTCATGTACACCAGCTGCGGCTGGTTCTTCGACGACCTGTCGGGGATCGAGACCGTGCAGTGCATGCAGTACGCCGCGCGGGTCGCCGAGCTGCTCGAGGATGTCGGCGGCTCGCCGGTCGAGCCCGAGCTGATCGACCGGCTGAGCGCGGCGAGCTCGAACCTCCCCGAGGAGGGCGACGGACGCCAGGTGTTCACCCGCCACGTCCAGCCGGCGCGGGTCGACCCGGCCAAGGTGTGCGCCCACGTCGCGGTCCAGGCGCTGGTCGAGCCCGGCGGCGAGCACAGCGTCGACGTCTACGGCCACCACGTCGACTTCCTCGACCACGTCGAGCGGCGGTCCGGCCACACCCGGATGGTCGCCGGCACGGTCCGCGTCCGGTCGCGGCTGACCGAGATCGCGACGTCGCTGTGCTTCGCCGGCCTCCACCTCGGCGAGCAGCACGTCACCGGCGGCGTCTGCCCGCCGCCGCGGCGCGACGCCTGGGCGGCGATCGTCGAGGAGCTGACCGGCGCGTTCCGCACCGCCGACGTGTTCGCCGCGCAGCGCGCGATCGCGCGCCACTTCCCCGGCCACGAGCTGTCGCTGTCGTCGCTGCTCCCCGGCAGCCGCGAGCGCGTGATCGGCGCGGTGCTGGCCGACGCGCTCGCCGCCGCCGAGACCGATCTCGCGGACGCCTACGACCGCTCGGCGCCGCTGATCCGCTGGCTGGTCGCCCACGATCTGCCGGCGCCCGAGGTGCTCCACGCGATCGCCGAGACCACGCTGCGCCGCCGCGTGCTGCGCTGCCTGCGCGACGAGCACGCCACGTTCGCCCAGCTGCGCGAGCACATCATCGAGGCGGTCGACGCCAAGGTCAGCATCGACACCCCGGAGATCGCGCTCGCCGCCAGCGACGGCCTGCGCCGGCTGATCGAGCGGGTCGCCGCACCCGACGGCACGCTCGACGGCGCCGCGCTCGACACGATCGCGCGCGCCGCCGAGGCCGCGTCCCGGATGCGGAGCGGGGTCGACCTGTGGTTCGCCCAGAACGCGACCTGGCGCCTGCTCGACCGGCTCCCCGACCTGCGCCGGCGCGGCGCCGCGGGGGACGAGGCCTCGGCCCACGCCGCCGCCAACCTGGAGCGCCTGGCCCGCGCGCTCCGGCTCGCGGTGCGGTAGCCGTAGGCGGTGACAGCGGCGACGATCCCCCCGCAGAACCTGACGGTAGCCAGCGTCGCCTCAGCTCGGGGGTTGGCTGCGGACTGGTCATCTACATCGTGATCAAGAAGGTCGACGACATCAGCGAGGTGAAGGCGGCCGGCGCCGGCATCACGTTCCGTGGAAGCGCGTCGCCGAGCAGCCTTCCCCCGGAGCAGCAGCGCGAACTGTCTCGTCAGATCCAAGCCAAGGTCGAGGCCGATCTCTGTCGCCGCCGGCGTTCCCGGGTACCAGATCCACCGGGATCACCGGGAACCAGGGACCCACCCGGTGGCGTGCGGGCGGTTCTTCGCCTTGTCCGTGACAGCGCGAGGCGTGCACGGAC
>JBGQCL010000261.1:0-16432 GCA_041495365.1 Kofleriaceae bacterium
CGCCCGGTCAGCTCCGCGCGCGGAGCGGTGTCGGGCGCGTCGGCGATCCGCCGGGCCGCGCGCGCGAGCTCGCCGCGGCCGAGCAGACCGTCGATCGCGGCCGGCAGCGGTAGCTCGACGCGCACCACCCGCGCGGTCGCCGGGCCGGCCCGGCGGTGGTCGCGCGCGAACTGCCAGCGCAGGTGGACCCGCTCGTCGTCGGACACCAGCTCGGCGGGCGGCGCCGGCAGCGGCGACGCGTCGGCCAGCACGTCGCCGATCGCGGTGTCGAACTCGCCGTTGCCGCTGGTCGTCAGCGCGCGGCGCTCGACGATCCGGCCGTCGCGCCCGACCGCGAGCTCGAACGTCGCCGCCAGCGTGATCGCGTTGAGCGGGTGGCTCGCCGGCAGCCGCAGCCGGCAGTCGTCGAGGAACGCGGCCCACCGCGGCTCGAGCTGGGTCGCGACCGCGCCCAGGTAGTCCGCGCCCCGCGCGCCGGGCTCGATCGCCGCCGGCGCCGGTGCCGGACGCGGCGGCAGCGCGGCGCGCGGCGCCACCGGGCTGCCGCAACCGGCCAGCGCCGCGACCACGAGCAACCGCATTGCTGCAGCATGTCATGGCCCGCCGAGCCGCGCATCGCCGGCGCGGACCCGCGCGCGCCGGACCCGATCGCCGGGGTGATGCGCCCCGGGCGCGCCACATGGTGCGGCTGACCCCGGCCTGTTAGCCTGAGCGGCGGGGTGAGGCTCCGGCGCAAGATCACGGTCGCGTTCTTCCTGGTCAGCACGCTGGTCAGCGCCGTCCTCGGGGTGACCCTGTACCGCTTCGTCGAGCGCCAGCTCGAGGTCGAGCTGCGCGACAAGCTGCGCGACATCGGTCACCTCGGCGCCCGCGCGATCGACACCGCCGCCTATCGCCGCCTGGTCGGCCGGCTCGGCGAGCTCGACGACGCCGCGGTCGCCGCGATCGAGCGCTCACCCGACTGGACGGCGATCTACGACCAGCTCCGGCAGATCCGCGCCGCCGAGCCGACGCTGATCCACTACGCGTACCTCCTGATCCCGACCGGCGATCCGGGCCAGCCGCGGTTCGTGGTCGACGCCGACGTGCTCGAGCTCGAGGCCCGGCTTGCACGCGGCGAGCAGGTCGAGGACATCAGCCGGTTCGGAAAGCCGTACGACGTCACCGACCTTCCCCTGCTTGCCCGCGCGCTCGCCGGCTGCACGAGCGAGCTCGAACCCGAGCTGGTGCTCGACAAGGCGTTCGGCGTCCGGTCGATGTCGGCCTACACCGGCCTACACCCCGCTGGTCGATGCGCGCGGCGAGCCGCTGCGCGACCCGGCCGGTCGCTGCCTCGGAGTGCTCGGCGTCGACCTCACCGATCGGAAGATGCAGGCGGCGCTCGCCTCGGCCGGCCACCTCGCGCTCGAGATCTCGATCGCGGTGGTCGCGCTCGCGCTGGTCGTGTCGATCGTGATGGGCACGCTGCTCACCCGCTCGGTGCTCGCGCTGTCCGCCACCGTCCGCCGGTTCGCCGCCAAGGACTTCTCGGCGCGCACCCGGGTGCGGAGCCAGGACGAGATCGGCCAGCTCGGCACCAGCTTCAATGCGATGGCCGACATCATCCAGGTCCACAGCGACCGGCTCGAGGACCTGGTGCGCCAGCGCACCCGCGAGCTCACCGAGGAGAAGCAGACCTCGGAGCGGCTGCTGCTCAACGTCCTGCCCGGCCCGATCGCCGAGCGACTCAAGACCGGCGAGCACCTGATCGTCGACCGGTTCGAGGCGGTCAGCGTGCTGTTCGCCGACATCGTGGGGTTCACGGCGCTGTCGTCGCGGACCTCGCCCGAGGCGCTGGTCACCATGCTCAACGAGCTGTTCTCGACGTTCGACCGGCTCGCCGAGCAGCACGGGCTGGAGAAGATCAAGACGATCGGCGACGCGTACATGGTGGTCGCCGGGATTCCCCAGCCGGTGCCCGACCACGCGGCGGCGATCACCGAGATGGCGGTCGACATGCTCGCGTTCGTCGAGTCCTACAGCCGGCGGCTCGGCCTGGAGCTGACGATCCGGATCGGCATCCACAGCGGCCCGGTGGTCGCCGGCGTGATCGGCACCAAGAAGTTCATCTACGACCTGTGGGGCGACACGGTGAACACCGCGAGCCGGATGGAGTCGCACGGCGTGCCGGGCCGGATCCAGGTCTCCGAGGCGACCTACCAGCTGCTCGCCGGACGGTTCGCGTTCGAGCCGCGCCCGCCGATCGAGGTCAAGGGCAAGGGCGCGATGCAGACCTACCTGGTGATCGGCCGGTCCGAGCGCGCCGAGCCGGCGGTGCTCGCCGGCTGACCCGCTGCGTGCCAGGCCGCGTGATGCCGGTCGCGGCGGCCGGCGATCGCTCGGCCGAGGCCGCCGCCGCCTGGTATCGTGGCGCCATGCCGCGTCCAGGCCCCCGTCCGCCTCGTGCCGCGCCCTGGACCGGCGGCCTCGCCGTCGCGCTCGTGCTGGCGGGATGCAGCTCCACGCCCGGCGCCGGTGCCACCTATGTCTGCAAGGCGCCGCCGTCCGATCTCACCGCGTGCGCGACCGACGCCGACTGCGCGACGGTCGAGGTCGGCTGCTACTGCGGGCCGCAGCCGGTCCACGGCGTGGCCGTCAAGTACGCCCAGGCGGCGCAGAGTTGCGAGGACACCGCTGCGAGCGCCTGCGCGCTCGGCTGTCCGAACGAGCTCGCGCTGCAGACCCAGGACGGCAAGAAGGCCGCCCTCGGCACCCCGGTCGCGGTGCGCTGCGACCACTCGGGCGCGCGCGGGACGTGCACCAGCTACCTGCCGTAGTCAAGTCACCGATTCCGCTGTGTGCAGCAATCTATCCCGCCGAGACAAGGCCGTTTCCTCGGCATCGAGAACCCGACCGGCGATCTCGAGGGTGCATCCGCGGAGGTACACAAGGTGAAGGCCTGGTTTCAGCTTCCACGGATCTTGCGGGGAGGTGACGTGACCCGCGATGCGGTGTTGCGAGAGCTGCCGGATGTCGACATCGCCCATTTTGCTTGCCACGGCTATGCGGATGTGACGCGGCCGCTCGACAGCGCGCTGATCCTGACGAGTGGCGAACAGCTGACCGTCGCCGACATGCTTGGAGCCGACGCAAGGCTCCGCCTCGCCGTCCTGTCGGCGTGTACCACCGGCCTGGCGGGTGACGAGCTGCCGGATGAGCTGGTCAGCCTGTCGAGCGGCTTTCTCGAGGCGGGTGCCGATGCGGTGATTGCCTCGCTGTGGCCAGTCCCGGATGCGAGCACTCGAGAGCTCATGACTCGTTTCTATTCGCTGTGGCTCGGAAGCGAGCTGCATCCGGCGGAAGCACTCCGTAGAGCTCAGCAGAGCGTGCGCGATAGCACCCTCGCAGAGAAGACGCGCTTCGCTGCGGAGGAACGTGCGCTCCCATCTCGTTCGGCGAGAGACGTCGTTTCTGACCACAGAACGCCGGACTGGACCGACCAAGAACGGCCATTTGCCGATCCCAGGTTCTGGGCCGCGTTCACGTTCATGGGCGCCGCCTGACGCAAGAGCCCGGTACGCTGCTGCCAAGGAGCGAGGCGACGTGCACAGGCGTATAGACTCCGCGAGCCTTGCTGCGAGCGTCGCCGCCGCGGCGCGCTGCGCGCTGCCATGCGGCCTTGCTCGAGATGGCCGAAGCGTCATCGTCCCACATCGCATCGCGGAGAGATCCCTGAGCCGCTCCGTCGCAGTACCAGCCTGTGGGTCCTCAGCGCGGCTTCGGGCCTGCGCCGCCATGACTGTGCTGGATCCGTGACTGCGCGCCTCACGTCTTCGGCGTGGGACATCGCCGCAACGCCGCGAAGATCAGACGCTCCAGCGTCACCTCTGCCCCCTGGGCCTCCACCGCGGCCGCGACCGCGGCATGCGCGATCGCGGGCTTCCAGCCCAGTCCGGTCAGCGCCGCCTTGGCCTGCGTGCGGAGGATCGCCGCGTCGAGCCTGCGGGTGCCGCTCGCCCGAACGCTCGTGTCCTCGACCGGACCGGCGGAGCTCATCGCGCCCACGTGGGCGTCCGGATCGGTGGTGGTGAGCGCTCCACCGGCAGCCACGCTCGCATCCACCTCCACTATGGAATCCCGCGACCGCGGCCTCTCGCCCACGTGGGCGTCCTGTGCAGCAACAGGGGACACGCCGCACGCGGGCACGCTCGCATCCACCTCCACCAAGCAACCCTGCGGCCGCGGCCCCGCGCCCACGTGGGCGCCGTGCGCTGGCAATCCGGCCACCCCGCGCGTGTCATCCTGCGCGCCGGGCGCCGCCGCTTCGCCGGGCCGACGGATCTGCAGCTCGTTCGCCGTGCCGCTGATCGACAGCGCGCCGCGGTGATGCGCGAGGTGGCACGCGCTGCACAGCAAGACGATGTTCGAAGCCTCGTGGCCGCCGCCGTCTGCGCGATGGATCAGATGATGGAGTTCCAGCCCGCGGGACGAACGACAACCATCCACGCGGCAGCGGCCGCCGTCGCGGCGCCACACGAGGCGCGCGACGCTCGGCGGGATGTCCTGATACGCCCGCTCCGGCTCGTCGCTGTCGATCGATCCGATGTGCTGGGCATCGCACAGTGCGCGGTCGAGCGCTTCAGCGTCGATCGCGACCCGTGCACCCGCGCCTTCCTGCCAGCCCTGCCGGCAGCGCTGGCACACCGTGATCGCGATCTGGGACTTCGCGCGACCGGGGGGCTCGCCGCCACGCGCACCGTCAAGCACCGTACCACACAGCGCGGCGAGGAACGCATCGTCCGGCAGGTTGGTGCCGTGCTCATCGTCGAGCACGGTGCGGACCTGGCGCAGGAGCGCAAAGGTCTCCGCGGACAGCTCGAACCGGACCACATGCGTACGCGGCGCGGGGTCCGGCGGATCATCGGGCCGGTCGCCCGGGCGATGGTCCGCGACGAGATCCTCGATTTGCCGCAGGGTCTTGTCCTGCGCTGCCGCCACCCACGATACCTCTGTCGCCGGCGTCGCGACGCGGGTCAGTTCCCGCACCGCTGAGAACGGCAGCTCTCCGGCGGTGAGCGCCGCCGTCAGCCGGGGCAGGTCGCCGAGTGCCCGAGCCACCCGCAACCGGTCCTGGGCCGTGCGCGGCGCATAACCCAGCACGCGTTCGAGGTAGTCGAGCATCGAGACCATGCCGAGCGGGCGCCAAATCTGCAGCCCCTCGGCCGCCCGCAGCCAGCGCGCTTCCTCGGCATCGAGCGCGGCGCGGCGCTGCCGGATCGAACGCA
This sequence comes from Kofleriaceae bacterium, assembly GCA_041495365.1. Taxonomy (GTDB): domain Bacteria; phylum Myxococcota_A; class Polyangia; order Haliangiales; family Haliangiaceae; genus JABFXX01. Next base: position 5,265 of record JBGQCL010000261.1, read on the forward strand.
GCGCGCGGTCGACGGCCTTCCAGTCGAGCCGAACATCCCGCTGCAAACCCGATGCCCACGTGGGCGCCGGCACCACCTCGTCCACTGCGTCCTCGATTCCACCACTCAGCATGACAGTCTCCCGCTGTTGTCGGCATCGCTTCTAGCACACGAGTTTTCGGCGCCGTGATTTGCGCGCTGCGCGGCGATCCGAGGTCATTATCGAGAAAATGCGATCCGTACACGATCTCGCGCTTGCAGCGCGTGCCAGCGTGCCTGGCGGCTTGATCAATCAGCAAGTCTCGACCACGCACTCGACGGCCACGAATAGGTCGTCAAGTGGAATCGACTCCACGCGTGCATTGTGCCGTTAAATGCCATTCTACATCGATCACTCACCGAACACCGTGCTCGATCGACGGCTCAACGTGAGGACCGCGCCTTGGTACCCGACTGTGGAACATCCGGCGCGTTCTTGGCCGAGCCTCGGCGGGTGAGTCCCACAACAGCCCTGGCTCGCGATCGAGTAGCGCGCGCGCCTGCTTGCTCTCGATCTGCCAGTCCCATGCATCTGCCAGGTCGAGCGCACCGCGGATCTCCCCAGCGCTGCCATGCGCCATGGCGAAGAACCCTCGCGGATCGCGTGAGGGAGGAGGCACCGCGACGCGAGCTGTGTCCACTGTCCGCAGTCGTGGACCGCTAACTACCGTTTTGCAAGACCACCGACCGTCGCCTGCTGATCACCGACTGCCGACGCCGATCGCCGATCACCGCCCGCCGGATGCCGACGACCGACACCGACCACCGCCTGCCGATCACCGACCGCTGGATGCCGAGCGCCGATACCGACCGCCGCCTACCGCTCGCCGCCCACTGGATGCCGACGACCGAACGCCCACCGCCGCCTGCCGTTCACCGACACCGACTACGACGACAGGCGCCGTCGGCGCCACCGTCGTCTTCGTCGCCGGACGAACCGCGAGCCACCGGTCACCAGCGGCAGCGCCTCGCGCCGAACCAGCGTCACCGGCAGTGCTGCTTGACCAGCTCGACGACGCGCTGGGCCTGGGTCATGACCTCGGGCGGATCGACCTGCAGGGCGAGCTGGGCGCAGGTGTGCTCGCCGTCGAACACGCTCGCGTCGCCGAGGGTGCAGCGCGGCAGATGGACCCGCCGCGCGGCGAGCCGGGCGCGCGCCGCCTCGTAGGCGTCGAGCCGCGCCTGCTCGTCGGCGCTGGACGGCACCCGCCGGCCCCCGCTGGTGCGGATCGCGTCGATCCGGTAGCGCGACGCGAGCGTGCGCAGCTCACCGTCGATCCGGTCGTTGACCACCCGCGCCGCGGTGACCTGCTGCGCGTCCACCGCGGCTCGAGCCGGTAGCGCAGCTCGATCGTGACCACCGGGCCGGGGCGCCCGCCTCGGTCACCGGCGCGCCATCATGGCTCGCTCCCGGGTGCGCCCCCGGCCGGGTGCCGGTGACGTAGCACGGGCGGTCGTGGCGGAGGACCATCTCCGACCCGGTGGCGAGCAGGCTCCAGCCCGGCGGCAGGGCGCGCTCGAGCTGGTCGAGCGCCGGGTCGGCCGCGGCCGTGGACGCCGCGACGAGCCAGATCCCGGTCGCGATCAGCCCGCGGAGCGGCGCGATGCCCGACAGCTTGCCACGCGAGCTGGTAAGGTGCCGGCGACGATGTGGTCCGAGATCGTCGCCATCTACCGCGCGTCCAAGAAACGGCGCGACATCAACTGGTTCACCGAGTGGGTCGCGCGGCCCCCGGCGGCCGTGGTGGTGTACGCGCTGCGCGGCACGCCGATCACGCCCAACCAGGTGACGTTCCTGTCGGCGGTGATCGCCGCCGGGGCGTGCGCGATGTTCGCGCTGCTGCCCGGGCGCGCGTGGCTGATCGCCGCGGCGGCGGTGTTCGAGTTGTCGTTCGTGCTGGACTGCGCCGACGGCCAGCTCGCGCGGCTGCGCCGCACGGCGTCGCCGCTCGGCCACCTGCTCGACTTCCTGATGGACGAGCTCAAGGCGATGCTGCTGCTCGCCTGCGTCGCGGTCCGGCTGTGGAGCGAGCACCACGACGAGCGGTTCCTGCTGATCGGCCTCGGCGGGCTGTTCTGCCTGGCCTCGGGGATCTCGCTGACGTCGTTCATGCGGCGGCCCGAGTACGGGGCCCGGCCGCCGACCGCCGATGGCCAGCCCGCCGAGCTCACCACCCGGCGCGGCGCGGTGGGCCGCGCGCTCCACGCGGTGGAGTGGGCCGCGCGCTTCGTCGTGCACTACCCGCAGTACCTCTGGCTGTGCGCGCTGGTCGACCGGATCGACGCGTACTTCTGGGCCTACACCGCGGTCAACGCGCTCTACCTCGCGAGGAGCCTCGCCGCCATCCTGCTCCGGCTCGGCCGGTTCGAGCCTGCGCGCGCGCCGGCCGCGCCCGCCGGAGCGGAGGCGTCGGCCTCGGCTCCGGGCGGCCGCGAGGCGACATGACGATCACCCGCGCGATCCTGATCGCCGCCGGGCGCGGCAAGCGGCTCGGCCCGCACACCGAGGACGTCCCCAAGTGCATGGTCCAGGTCGGGGCGCGGCCGATCCTCGGCTGGGTATGGCAGGCGTTCCGCGCCGCCGGGATCGAGGAGCTCGTCGTGATCCGCGGCTACCGCGGCGACGTGCTGGAGGGCTTCGTGCGCGCGCTGGTTCCGCGGGTGACGTTCGTCGACAACCCCGCGTGGCAGACCAACAACGTGCTGCTCTCGCTGGCCTGCGCCCGCGCGTACCTCGACCGGCCGTGCCTGATCTCGTACAGCGACATCCTCTTCACCCCGGCGGTCGCGCACGCCGCCGCGGCGTCGGACGCCGAGATCGCGCTGGTGATCGACCGCGAGTTCCGCGCGATCTACCACGGCCGCACCCAGCACCCGCTCGACGAGGGCGAGGTCGCCGACCTGATGCCGGACGGTTCGGTCGCCCGGGTCGGCAAGCGCGCGCTGCCGCCCGCCGACGCGATCGGCGAGTTCATCGGCCTGACCAAGCTCGGCGAGCGCGGCGCGGCCACCGTCGCGCGGGCGCTCGATGCGCTGGCCCGGCGCTACGACGGCCGGGACCACGAGCCGTTCCAGCGCGCAGTCTCGTATCGCAACGCCTACCTGACCGATCTCTGGCAGGACCTGATCGACCGCGGCATCCGGCTCGATCCGGTGCTCATCGCAGGCAACTGGCGGGAGATCGACATGGAACAGGATCTCGACCGCGCGCGCCAGCTGGTAGACTCCGCACCGGGGGAATGGTCATGAAGCGCTTCCTGTTCGTCCTCGCCGCTCTCGCGCCGCTCGGCGCGGGCGCCTGCAACAAGCCGACTCAGGACGACTGCCGGAAGGCGATCTCCAACATGGAGCGGCTGCTCGGCACCGAGGCGGCGTCGCGCAACGCCGACAACGAAGGCGAGGTTCGTCGCTGCCGCGGTGGCTCCACCAAGGATGCCGTGACCTGCGCGATCAAGGCCACCACGGTGGAGGAGCTCAACGCCTGCAAGTTCAGGGGCTCGAAGGGCCCGTCGACCACCGGCCCGAGCGGCCCGAGCGGCCCGAGCCCCGGTGCCCCGACGCCCGGCTCCGCCGCGCCGACGCCCGCCGCACCAGCGCCCGGCGCGCCAGCGCCCGGCGCCCCGACGCCCGCTGCGCCGGCGCCCAGCGAACCCGGGTCGAGCACGAAGTAGTGCGCGGCGGGTGGCTGGCCGCGGTCGCGGCGTGCGCGGTCGCGGCCCCGCGAGCGCGCGCCGAGTCCGGCCCGCCCGCGGTCGAGCTCGCGGCCCTGGTCCCGGCCGACGACGCACGCCGCGCGGTCCCGATCGGGCGCGACGGCGAGGTCTACGAGCCCGACGGCAAGGGCGCCTGGGTCCACCGGCTGCCGAGCTCGACCGCCGAGCCCGTCGCAGCGGCCGGCCGCGCCGGGAGCGCCGTCGTCGCGCTCGGTCGCGGTGTGATCTACCGGCTCGGCGACAACGGCTGGTCGGCGATCCGCCTGGTCCAGCACGGCACGGCGATCCTCGGCGAGGGCCGCCGCGCGCTCGCCGCCGTCGGGCGCCAGCTGTTCGCGCTCGACTCGCTGACCCGCGGCGAGCCGACCCGGCTGGTCCAGGCGCCGGCCAACATCGTCTCGATCGGCGCGGGGACCACCGCGATCGTCGTCGCGACCGACGCCGGCGTGTTCCGCGTCAGCAACGGCAAGCTCGCCGCGGTCAAGCCGGCGATCGGCCATGCGCGGCTGGTCAGCGACCGCTGGGCGCTCGTCGATCTCGGCGCCGTCGACCTGACTGCCGGCAAGCTCGTCCTCTGGCCGCGCGAGCTGGCGATGGGGGCGGCGGCCGGCTGCGTCGGCGATGCCCTGGTCGCGGTCGGCACCGGCCGCGCCGGGCTGGAGCTCGTCACCGTCGCCGCGGGCAAGCTCGCGCGCGAGCCGCTCGGCGTCACCGGCACCGCGGTCGGCGTCGTCGCCGATCGCGCCGGCCGCGCCGTGGTCGCGCTGTCCGACGGTCGGATCGCCGTCCGCGACAGGGCCGGCTGGACGGTCACGCAGGTGGCGGACGCCCCGGCGCCCGCGCATCCAGGGCAGGCGCCGGCGCTCTCGGAGTAGCCGCGCACCCGATCCGCGATTCACCGCAGCGGCAGCAGGACCACCGCGACGGCGTGGGCGGCACGAGCGACGATCGCTTGTCGGCGCGTCGTGTATCGTCGTGTATCAATGTCACATGTTACATGTGACATGTCACATCGCTGCTCATTGCCACATCGCGAGGGCAGGACGCCTCAATGACGATTCTCGATTGCGTTCTGTGCGCCAGATACTATAGTCTGCTGAACCTGATGTTCGATCAGAGAGGGACTGGGGAATGGGTGCGATGATCGACCCTGCGGAGCAACTGTCAGTTGCCTATCGCAAGCGGTTGGTCTGCGCGTACGTCGTCAACGACGAAGGCCAGCGCGAGCTGCGGATCGATCACGGCATGAAGGAGATCAGCTTCGACGACGAGCGCTTCTTCGCGTTCGGCGAGCAGCTCGCGAAGGTGGCCTCGTTCACCGGCCACGAGGCCACCGGCTGGGGCGGCGGCTACACCTGGGACGAGATCGGTCCGCTGCTCGAGGCCCTGCTCGACGAGGGCGTGCTCCAGCGCGGCCAGGCCACCGACGATCCGCGCGGCAGCGGCCTGGTCGAATCGCCGGTGCCGCCGTCGGCGTGCCCGTTCGCGCGCTCGTGGTCGGCGGCCGAGTGCGAGGCGATCACGGGCGATCTCGGGGCTCGCCCGGTCGAGGTCGGATACCTCGAGGCGGTGGTGCCGGCGGTCCGGATCGCGCACCCGGCGCTCGACGCCGACGATCGCCAGGTCGGCGAGGCCAACGTGTTCCCCGCCCGGCTGCGGCTCGACCGGCCGACCGACTGGCGGGTCTGCCAGTACACTGGCAGTCGTTACCGCGACGACATGCCGATGAATGTCACCGCGCTGCGCGCGATGATCAAGCACTGGAAGCCGATCCTGGTGGCGACCCTCGCAGTGCGCGACGAGCTCGCCGCCCGGCTCGGCCGCGGCACCGAGCCGTGGACGATCGGCGAGCTCCACGTGCTGTCGTCGGCGGTGCTCGCGCTGCCGGCGTTCGTGCTGCTGCGCGGCGGCGGGGCGTCACCGCAGCGGCCGCTGCACCCCGTGCTGTCGTCGCTGTTCCGGGTCACCGACGGCGTGCGGCTGACCGCGTACGAGATGCTGTTCTCGATCGAGAAGACGCGGCGGCCCGAGGAGCCGATGACCGCGGCCGAGCTGTACACCCGCGCCGAGCAGGAGGCTCTGCTGACCAGCCCGACCGGCGTGTGCTCAGGTCCGCCCCACATGATCGAGGAGTTCCTGCGCTGCGCGGTCGACGGCGTGCGCCCCGACGGGCTCGCCGGTGTGGAGCTGCCCGGCGAGCTCGCCGCGCTGTTCGACGAGCTGCCGGCGGCGATCGACTACGCCCTGTACAGCAAGCAGAGCTGGGGCGTGTCGCTGTCGGTGTGGCTCGCGATGAGCCGGGCCTACGAGGCGTTGATCGCGATCGCCACGACCAGCGCGGCGAGCCCGGACGCCGCCGCGGCCCAGTCGCTGCGCGCGCGGCTGCAGAGCGACTGGGGCGTACTCGAGCACCTGCAGATCGCGAGCGACCACGACCGCGACGTGCACTGGCGAGCCTACGTCGATGCCTACCAGGTCGCGCACCGCGCGCTGCGCGAGCCGGTCGGACCGGCGACGCTCGCCGGAGCGATCGAGGTCGGCCCGCTGACCGCGGTGCAGAGCGCCACGGCGCGCGACCTGCACGACCTCCTCGCCGCGCGGGCGGCGAGCGGCGAGCTCGCCGGTGGCGCGCCGGCCGCCGCCCAGATCGCCGAGGTCGTGATCGGCTACCTGCGCGAGGAGCAGGCGATCCTCGCGGCGACCACGCGGATCCAGGACGCGATCAACGCGCTGCTCGATCGGCCGCGCCCGACCCGCCCGCTCGAGACCCGCGACTTTCGCGTTCACTTCGTGCTCGGCCATGGCGACCAGCGGTTTCCCCACCTGCTCGACGCGCTGGGCGCCGAGCTCGGGATCGCCATCACGTGCACCGCGAGCGCGATCACCATCTCCGACCAGCGCGCGGCGCAGCTGCAGCCGCACACAACGCGTTACGCCAGCAGTTCTGCGGGCGGACAGTAGTGGGCATTCGCCCGCTGCTATATCAACAAGATACAGACAGGAGCTCGATATGAAGATCAAGACCAAGGTGCGTGGCGGCCGTCCGATGGGCGGTTGCATCTAGTCACCCCCGTTCGCCGGACCGGGTGATCCCGGCCCAGCGAACAACGCGTTACGCCGGCAATCCTGCGGGCGGACAGCAGTGGGCATTCGCACACTGCTATATCAACAAGATACAGACAGGAGCTCGATATGAAGATCAAGACCAAGGTGCGTGGCGGCCGTCCGAACGGCTTCTGCCTCTGAGCACGCCGTTCGCCGGGTCGGGTGATCCCGGCCCGGCGAACACCTCTTTCGCGGTACCGCGACTCCCCGCCGTACCGCAGCATGGACGAGCCGGGACGAGACAGGCCATGGCGCAGCGGTTCGGCGACCACGACGCGATCCCGATCCAGGATCCGTCACGCCCAGGCCCCGCGGCCGGCCCCGCGGCCGGCCCCGCGGCCGACCCCGCGGTCGGTCGAGTTCACAGCCCCGCGTTCTTGAGCCGGTTGGCGTGCGAGCGGAACACCGAGACCGGGCTGGTCTCGAAGATCGACGTCAGGCCGAACAGCTGGTTGACCTCGTCGAGGTGGTTCATCCGGAAGTCGTCGCGGATGACCTTGCCGAAGTGGGCGCTGCAGCGGCCGACCAGGCCGTCGTTGGCCTCGGAGTAGACCAGCGAGGTCAGGCCGAGCGCGGGATCGGAGAGGTCGAGCACGTTGGTGAGCTGGCTGGATCCGGCCCACGAGAACAGCTGGATGCCGTTGACCGAGCTCGGCGTCGCGCCGCACCGGGTCGCGGCGAGGCCGGCCGGGAACTGCCGGTTGAACACCGCCGCGCCCGCCGACGACAGCGACTGCAGCGCGCCGATCGCGTCCTGCTGCGACGGCATGCCGGTGAGCAGGTCGATGATCGTGCCGAGCGTGTTGCCGAACAGCGCCAGCACGGTCTGGTTGAACCCGTTGCCGGCGACGTTGTCGGCCAGGAAGTCGGCGAGGTCGGCGCCGAGGTGCGGCGTCGCCACGGTGGTGAGCGAGGCGATCAGGTCGGGCCGCACGCCCATCACGTAGCGGGCGTCGAGGCCGCCCTCGGAGTGGCCGATCAGGTTGACCTTGCCGGCGCCGGTGGTGGCGACGATGGTCTCGATCTGCTGCAGCAGCTGCTCGCCGCGCTCGGTCGCGGACGCGACGGCGCTGACCTGGGTGACGAACACCCGCGCGCCGCCGGACCGCAGATCGCTCGGAATGCCATTGAAATAGTCGACCACGCCGAACAGCTGGCGAAAGCCGGTCAGCCCGTGCGCGAGGACGATCGGGTAGCGCGTCTGGGTGAACGTCGACGCGGCCTCCGGCGCGGCGGCGGTCTCGTCGGAACCATCGCTCGCCGATGCGCAGGACGACAGTGCGGAGGCGCTGGTGACGGCCAGCGCGAGACCAAGACTCGACACAAGCACCTTCGACATGGCCGCCTGTATAGTTGTTTGGTGTGCCGCTGTCTCCAGCAAAATCGAATCGGTGTATTGCACCGGGACTGACGATGATTGCGGTGTAGTGCACCCCACCAAGATCACATGTTGACGCGCTCCGTCAGAACCGACCGAGGTCGGGGCGATGCGCCTCAGTGGAACATCAGCGGCACGTCGACCACGGCGGGGCGGCCCGGCGCAGGGAACGGCAGCCGGCGCGCGACGACCTGCAGGCAGCGCTCGAGCGCCGGCGAGTCGGTGTCGCTGGTCGCGGCGGCGACCCGGCCCTGCTCGTCGATCTCGAGGTGCAGCCGGACCTTGTCGGCGGTCGGCGGTGCATCGCTGCGCTGCGCGCGCGACCAGCAGCGCAGGAACGCCTGCTGGCCCACGCCCATGGCCCTCACCACGACCTCGTCGGGCAGCGTGACCGCGCGCAGCGGGGGCGCCGGCGGGGGCGCGGCCGGGATCCGGGGCTCGGGCTGCTCCTGCTTGGGGATCGCGGCCGACACCGCCGGCGGCGGGTCATGCGGCGGCGCGTCGGGCGGCAGGGGGACCGGCTCCCCGGGGATCGGGGAGGCGGATGCACCGAATAGACCGGTGTCGCTCCGCGGTGCGAGGTTGCACTGCCACGGGAGGACGAGGACGAAGGCGGGAACCACGGCGAGTCGCCCCCAGGCGTCCGCGCCGAAACGCATGGATGACAGTATCCCACGGATCACGGCACGACGCATGGACGTGTCTAGCGGCGGCTGTCCCACATCACAGCGAATCGCGCTGCCCGTCACAGCGCTTCCAGCCACAATGCAACATCGCGGTAAGCGTGCAATCTTCGGCGATGTCTGGCCCGCCGCTCGCCCCTGGGGGCGCGCCAACCCCGCGATCGCCGTAGGGTTGCCTCGGCAAAGCTGGGCACGCTACGGTGCAGATCAGCGATGGCTCCGCATGTCCTGGTCGCCGACGATGACGCTTGGATCTTGCGCATGGTCGCCACGGTGCTCGAAAAGCGCGGCTACAGCGTCGAGACGGCCGTCGACGGCGAGGACGCGCTGCACCGGGCGCTGGCCCGCACCCCGGATCTGCTGATCACCGATGTCATGATGCCCAAGATGGACGGCTGGTCGCTGGTGCGGAACCTGCGGGCACACTCCGACCTGGCACTCCTGCCGGTGATCTTCCTCACCGCACTTTCTTCCGAGGATGACCGGATCCGCGGCTTCCGGCTGGGCGCGGACGACTACGTCACCAAGCCGTTCCGGTTCGAGGAGCTCGACCTCCGGGTGGCCAAGACGCTGCGGCGAACCCAGGCGTCGGTCCAGAAGACCAGCGAGCACCTCGGCGGTGCCGGGCTGCGCGGCGACCTGTCCCAGGTCGGGCTGTCGTCGCTGCTGATCCTGATCGAGATGGAGCGCAAGACCGGGCTGCTCCAGCTGCGCGCGCCCAACGGCCCGTCGGCCCAGGTCCTGGTGCGCGACGGCAAGGTCGTCCACGCGCGGCTCGACGACGCCGACGATCCGGTCGACGCCGAGTGCATCTACTACCTGCTGACCTGGGGCGCCGGCGAGTTCGAGTTCGTGATGTGCCTGGTCGAGGGGTCGGATCGGGTCAACATCTCGACCACCCACCTGCTGATGGAGGGCGCCCGCCTGATGGACGAGTCGCGCGAGCCGTCCGCGCACCAGCCGATCGCGCGGATCCCGCCGCTGGGCGATCCGACCGACGAGGCGCTGTAGCGCCGACCGGCGACGCCTCGGCCAGCCGCTCAGGGGTGCGCGACGACGATCAGGCTCGGCGCGCGGGCCCGCAGGCAGCGCAGGGCCCGCGCCATGCTGTCGGGATCGAGCGCGGCGAGGCTCTCGTCGAGGATGACCACGTCGCCGCGCTGGAGCAGGGCGCGGGCGATGAACATCCGGCTCTGCTCGCCGTGCGACAGCTGCCAGCCGGTCTCCCCGACCATCTGGTACATGCCACCGGGCATGCGGGCGAGCAGCGGGCCGAGGCAGAGCTCGACGCAGATCGCGCGGGCCTCGGCGACGTCCTCCAGCCTCGGCGGCCAGCTCCGGCCCATCAGCAGGTTGAACGCGAAGCTCTCGGTCAGGACATGGTTCTCGTGGAACTGCGGCGACGCGGCGATCCGCGCGCGCCAGCCGGCCTCGCCCAGGCAGCTCATGTCGAGGCCGCGGACCAGGATCAGGCCCTGGCTCGGCGCTCGCAGGCCGGTGAGCAGCGAGACCAGCGTCGACTTGCCGCCGCCGGACGGGCCCTGGATCAGGACGCGGTCTCCGGGGCGGATGATGAGCGTCCCGCCCGACAGCACCGCCGCGGCGCGCCCGGGGTGACGGAACGCGACGTCGACCGCCTCCAGCACGGGCTCGCCGGGCGGCGCGGGCGGTGCGATCAGGTAGTCGGGCGAGGTCGCCGTGCGTGGCCCTGCCTTGCCGCGGTCGCCGCCGCCCGCGGCGTGGAACAGCGGCGCGACGCGGCGCCACGCGACGCGCGCGCTGGCGAGCTGGTCGGCGCCATTCGCGAGCCGGGTCAGCGACAGCCACGCCAGCACCACGCCGCCGATCGCGGTCGCGAGCGCGCCGGTGTCCGCGCCGGCGATGAACGTCGGGGTCAGCGCCGCGAGCCCGATCAGCAGCCAGCCGCGCGGCGCGATCACCAGGAGCGCGAGCGCGCGCCGGTCGAGCGCGACCGAGCGATCGACGTAGCGCGACAGCGCGTCGTCCTCGCGATCGTGCCAGTGCTCGGGCAGCTCCTGCGCCAGCCGGGTGCGATGGCCGACGATGTGCTCGACGGTGACGCCGGTCAGCGCGAGCCGCGCGTCGGTCCAGCGATCGCGGCCGCGCGCGACCCGCACGCCGAGCCCGACGACCAGCGCGAGCCAGGCGGCGAGCAGCGCGACGTGCCATGCGCCGCCCGCACCGGCGGCGAGCACCGCGGCCGCGAACGCGAGCTCCAGCACCGCGAGCGCGCTCGCGAGCCCGCCGGCC
>JBGQCL010000262.1:0-16369 GCA_041495365.1 Kofleriaceae bacterium
ACATCGCCGGGCCTGGCCATGGTGGACCGGCGATCCTCGCGAACGTCTACCTCGAGGGGACGTACTCGGAGATCTACCCGGAGGTGTCGCAGGATGTGTATGGGATGCGCCACCTCTTTCGGCAGTTCTCGACGCCCGGCGGGGTGCCGAGCCACGTGAGCGTCACGACGCCCGGTTCGATTCACGAGGGCGGTGAGCTCGGCTACTCGCTCGTGCACGCGTTCGGTGCCGCGTTCGACAACCCCGATCTTGTCGTCGCGTGCGTGATCGGCGACGGCGAGGCCGAGACCGGTCCGCTGTCGGGGTCGTGGCAGGGCGTCAGCTTCTTGAACCCGACGCGCGACGGCGCGGTGCTCCCGATCCTGCACCTCAACGGCTACAAGATCTCCGGGCCGACCGTGCTCGGCCGCGCCGACGACGCCGCGCTGCGCCGGCTGTTCGAGGGCCAGGGCTACGAGCTCCACCTGGTCGCCGGCAACGAGCCGCGCTCGGTGCACCGCCAGCTGGCGAGCGCGCTCGACGCCTGCATCGACCGGATCCGCTCGCTGCAGGGCAAGGCGCGGACCCGCGGCGCGCGCGGCGCGGTGCGCTGGCCGATGATCGCGCTGCGCACCCCCAAGGGCTGGACCGGTCCCAGGGTCGTCAACGGGCTGCCGGTCGAGGGGACCTTCCGCGCCCACCAGGTCCCGCTCGCCGACGTGCGCTCGAACCCCGAGCAGCTCGCGATGCTGGAGTCCTGGATGCGGAGCTACGCGCCCGAGCGGCTGTTCGATCGCGGCGGCCGGCTGATCGCGTCCCTGCGCGCGCTGGCGCCGGCGGGCGCGCGCCGGATGGGCGCCAGCCCGCACGCCAACGGCGGCGCGCTGACCCGGCCGCTCGATCTGCCGCCGTTCCCCGACTACGCGATCGGCGTGCCGGCGCCGGGCGCCGAGCGCCACGAGTCGACCCGCGTGCTCGGCGCGCTGCTGCGCGACGTCTACCGGCGCAACCCGACCCGGTTCCGCCTGATGTGCCCCGACGAGACCACGTCGAACCGGCTCGGCGCGGTGTTCGAGGCCGACAACCGCTGCTTCGGGGAGCCCGCGCTGCCGACCGACGATCACGTCTCGACCGAGGGCCGGGTCATGGAGGTGCTCAGCGAGCACAACTGCGAGGGCTGGCTCGAGGGCTACGTGCTGACCGGCCGGCACGGCCTGTTCGCGACCTACGAGGCGTTCGCGCTGATCGTCGCCTCGATGGCGACCCAGCACAGCAAGTGGCTCGAGGCGACCGCGGCGCTGCCGTGGCGCGCGCCGGTGCCGTCGCTCAACTACCTCCTGACCTCGACCTGCTGGCGCAACGACCACAACGGGTTCAGCCACCAGGGCCCGGGGTTCATGGACACCATCCTCTCCAAGAAGGGCACGATCGCGCGGGTCTACCTGCCGCCCGACGGCAACTGCCTGCTGTCGGTCGCCGACCACTGCCTGCGCAGCAGGAACTACGTCAACCTCGTGATCATCGACAAGCAGCCGCAGCTGCAGTGGCTGGCGATGCACGACGCGCGCGAGCACTGCGCCCGCGGCCTATCGATCTGGGACTGGGCCGGCACCGAGGCCGGCCACGCGCCCGACATCGTGCTGGCCTGCGCGGGCGACGTGCCGACGCTCGAGACCCTCGCCGCCGCGGCGTGGCTGCGCACCCGTGCCCCCGACCTGCGGGTCCGCGTGGTCAACGTCGTCGATCTGATGCGGCTGTTCTCGCCGCGCCAGCACCCGCACGGCATGCCCGACGAGCTGTTCGTCGAGATGTTCACCCGCGACGTCGACGTCTGCTTCTCGTTCCACGGCTACCCGGGCGCGGTCCACCAGCTGCTCCACGCCCGGCCCGACCCGCCGCGGTTCCACGTCCGCGGCTACAAGGAGGAGGGCACCACCACCACCCCGTTCGACATGGTCGTGCTCAACGAGACCAGCCGGTATCACATCGCGATCGACGCGATCCGCCGCGCCCGCCGGCCGCCGCCCAACGCGGCCGAGCTCACCGCCGAGTGCCGGCGCCTGCTCGACGAGCACCGCGCCTACATCGCGACCCACTTCGAGGACCTGCCCGAGATCCGCGACTGGACGTGGCGACCGTGATTGCACCGCAACCCGGATCCGGTGCATCCATGCAGACATGAAGATCACGGGCGGCTGCCACTGTGGAGCGATTCGCTACGAGGCCGAGGCCGACCCGGCAACTGCCGGAGTCTGCCATTGCACCGATTGCCAGATCCTGTCCGGCACGGCGTTCCGCGTGTCGATCCGCGCCGCCCCGGGCAGCTTCCGGATCGTCGCCGGCACGCCGCGGGTCTACACCAGGACCGCCGAGAGCGGGACCCGGCGCGACCAGGCGTTCTGCGAGACCTGCGGCTCGCCGATCTACGCTGCGACCCCCGGCCCCGAGCCGCGGGTCTACAGCATCCGCGCCGGCACGATCGATCAGCGCCAGGCGCTGCGCCCCGCCGGCCAGATCTGGATGCGCTCGCAGCTGCCGTGGCTCGGCGAGCTCGCCGCGCTGCCGGGCGTCGACCAGCAGCGCTGACCTCGGTTCCGACAGTCACGTCGCCGTCAGCCTCTTGATCCCCAGCAGGTTGTTGATCGCGACGTCGTAGCGCCGCGCGTCGATCGCAGCATGGGTCTCGGATGCCAGCGCAGCGATCTGCCGCTCCACCAGCTGCTGCGGGGTAGGCTGGTCGATCTCGAACAACCGGCCGTCCTCGCCGCGCATGAACAGGACCGGCGTACCCCACTCGGTGGGGTTGCGCGCCAGGAACATCGCCTTGCGCGCCTCGGTCAATACCTGATCGATGGGCAGATTGTCAGCAAGCCCTGCATACAGCTCCCTGGCGAACTTGATAGCGCCTTGATCCGTGATCTTGAACTGCATGGCAATCACGGCCGGGATCCGGGACTCCACCAGCCCGTGCGCGAGACTGCCGAACGGACTGCCGAACGGATCGATGTGAGGCGAGCGCGCCCCGTTGCACGAGTTGAGCACCACGAGGCGCAGCGTTGGATGCTGCAACGCATAGCTCAGCTCGCTGCGGGTGATCTCTCGCGGCCTTCCATGCTCATCCTCGAGAAGCAGCACGGGATCATCGCTGCTTCCACCGCCGTGGCCGATGAAGTGGAAGATGTGCCACTCGTCGCGACGCAGACACGTCAGCAGATCGTCGATCGTCGCGCCGGGCACACGCTGCAACTCGACCACATTTGCACGACACAGCCCATCGAGCGTGCTCTGGATCTGGCTCCACTCCTGATCAACAGCAATCGGCATGTGACCAGGCGGATTGGCAGTCATCACGAGGATCCTGAGGGGCGGCTTGACCACGAGGGCCGAAGGCGAGTCGCCGTCGACCTGCGAGTAGCGAACGATCGGACTCGTCACCGCGATGCACTGAGCGAGATCGGGGTCGTAGAGGTACTCCCCTGGCAAGCTCGCGAGCTCCGGCGTCTCATCGAGATGGAGCCGGATGCGAACCCCGCGGCGCTGCTTGCCGCCGCTCGCGCGAAGCTTGACGAGGATGGCGCGGCTGCGGCGATCGAACACGGATTCGAACAACCGTTTGCCGTACGCGAGCACCTGGTCTCGGTACGCCGATCTCTGCTGCGCGGACACGGTGTTCCCTACCTCGACGTCCCGCGCCGGCCCTTCGACGCTGCGGAACAGATCGGTGAGCTCCTCGGCCGTGAACGGCATCCGGATCGCTGCGGAGTGGTCACCGGCTGGGCTCTCCATGTCCACCGCAAACCTGCCAGCGCCATGGCCACGCCGGAGCTTCACGTCAAGGTTGATGTAGGACTGTGTAGGCATTGCGACCGCCACCGCCTGCATAACATCGCGGAGTTAGGTGGCCAACGATGTTTTGTAGCAAGCGATCGCCATTGTCGGGCGTAGTTAGAATATTTTATGAAAATCATGCGATTGTGGGTAACAGTTGACTTACGAATCTGAGTCGTTCTTCGGTTCCAGGTGTAGCGCGACCCACAGGCGGACGTGCCGCTCGCGAGCACTGTCGAGGAAGATGATGCCGCACGGGGACCTTGCCACGGCTCGTCGGGAGCCGAACGCGGCAACCTCCCGAGCGATCATCGCGATCCGCCGGCCGACCCGGTGCGCTGAAGTTGCACCGAAGAGCGCGCTCGTGTACCGCCTGCTCCACCGTGGCGGCCATGTCGTCAGCTGGCTTCGCTCGAACTCAGCGACCGTCGAGACTCAAACTCACATCCTCCGATCGTCGGTGACCTCGATGGTCGTGACCAACGGGCGCGCCAAAGCAAGGATGCTCGACATGGTCGCGCGATCTCGGTGATGACTCGCTGCGAGCCTTGGACCGGCCAGCACCTGCCGACGGTGCCACGAGTATTGTGCAGTGCTTGACGAGCTGTCCCTGATTGCATGTCCCAATCGATTTCCTGGCAATCGTATGCGTTCCGCGACATCTGCCATCGATCAATGACAGAATCATCGACAGCGTGCCGACGGTATCGAGACAAGGTGCGATGTCATAGCCAGATGATAGAAGGTCGTCATGAATGGCGAGCTGGAGCAACTGGGCGAGCGGATCGCCGAGCAGGCAGCACACCTCGATGCCGCGATGCATCGGCTGCTCACCGACCTGCGCGAGTTCGACGCGCGCGGTGGCTGGCGTGTCCAGGGCGCGGAGACGTGCGCGCACTGGTTGGCGTGGCGAGTCGGCTGGGACCCGGTCACGGCACGCGACCACGTGCGCGTGGCGCGCAAGCTCGCCGAGTTCGCGCTGATCGACGATGCGCTGCGGCGCGGCGAGCTGTCGTACTCGAAGGTCCGTGCGCTGCTGCGCGTCGCTACACCGGAGAACGAGGCGCTCCTGCTCGATCACGCGCGGCTGATGACTGCCTCGCAGCTGGAGAAGCTGTGCCGCAAGTACGCGCTCGTGCAGCGGCACGGCCAGGACTCGCATCCCGACGTCGATGAGCAGCGCCGCTATGTCCGCCGGCGCGACCTGGAGGACGGCATGGTCAAGATCGACGCCGTGCTCCACCCCGAGGAGGCTGAGCTGGTCTGGACGATGCTCGACCATGCGGCGAGCCGTCTGGCTCGCGCGGCCGCTGCAGCGGCCACAGCTGCTGGCGGAGCTGCGCCCCAGGATTCCGCGGAATCTGCCGGAACTGGTGACGCGGGATCACCCCACGCGGAGTCTGATTCCGCGGAATCGCCCGCTGCAGCCGAGTCATGCTGTGCCGCTGCAGGCACCTCCACCGAGATCGCGATGGCGGAACCGACCGAGTGGAATGGCTCCGCTACCGTCGCATGCTCGGCCGGGGAACGGACCGAGTGGACCGGGCCCACGCGAGCGGGCGACTCGGCTGCTGGCTCCGAGGTCGCCAGGCGCTCGCTGCTGGACCGCCTGCTGGATGACGCCAATGCGCTGCGCAGCATCGAACCGATCGCTACCGACGTTGCCACAGAGCTGCGCGACTCGCCGGGGTCGAGCCAGCGCGAGGCCGAGCCTCGGAGGGAGCAGCCGGCCCAGCGCGGCGCCAGCGTGCTCCGCGATCGCGCGGCGGCGGCCAGGAAAGCCTTCAACCGCGCAGACGCGCTGGTCGAGCTCGCCCAAGGTTACCTCCGCGGCGACCGGCCGGATCGCTCGCCGATCGAGGTCACGCTCACGGTCCCGGCGAGCATGCTGCGCGACAAGGTCGTCGATCCCGTCGAGGTCGGAGAGATCGGTGAATCGTTCGTGTCCCGCGAGACCGCACGCCGGCTGAGCTGCGACGCCGGTGTCGTCGAGATCATCGAGGACGATCAGGGGGCGCCACTGTCGGTGGGCCGCAAGCAGCGAACGATCGCAGGCGCGCTCCGCCGAGCGCTGCACCGGCGCGATCGCTCGTGCACCTACCCCGGCTGCACCAACCGCCTGTTCCTGGAAGGCCATCACATCAGGCACTGGGCCAATGGCGGCGAGACCAGCCTCTCGAATGCCATCTTGATATGCAGTCTCCACCATCGCCACGTCCACGAGCTTGGATATACGGTCGAGCTCGGGCCGGATCAGCGACCTCGATTTCGCGATCCGCAGGGCCGGCTGGTGGTCCCGGTACCGCAGCCCCCTGCGCCGCCAGATCTCGGCTGGCCGCGGATCCGGGCAACGAACAAGCCGCTCGCGATCGACGCGAGCACCATCGCTGGTCCATGGGACGGTACACCGGTCGATTACGCGCGGATCGTGGGGCACCTGGCGACCGCTGAGGGTCTCGCATGATCGTCGCGCTCGCGTCCACTTTGTGGGACCCCCCGAGCCGCGAACCGATCAGGATTGCCAGGAGTGCGCGTCGTCCGCCGGCCGGCGGCCCCACGCCGTGATCATCGGCGGCGTCGCGAGGTCGAGCGCGCCGGCGTCGACGCTGGCGAGGTGGCGCTCGATCTCGTCGGCGGTCGCGCGTCCGCTGGCGATCAGCCGCTCGCGGATGTGCTCGATCGTCGTGCGCTCCAGCGCGGCACACGCCGGCAGCGTGATCGGCAAGTAGGCGTCGCACGCGACGTCGCTCAGCCCGGCGTCGCGCAGCGCCCTCGGCAGCTTGCGGCCGTAGCCCAGGTCGGCGCCGCGCTCGACGAGCAGGCCGTGGAACTCGGCGTGCAGCCGGTTGGCCAGCAGCTCGGCCGGGGCGCGCGGGTCGAGGCACACCAGCGGCTGCAGCGCGGGGTCGGCGTCCTCGATCAGCAGCCAGCCGCCGGGCCGCAGCGTCGAGATCATCTGGCGCAGCGCCCGCTCGCGCTCGGCGACGTGGATCAGCACGAGGCGCGCGTGAACCAGGTCGAACACGAGGTCCGGCGGCGGATCGGCCGCGACGTCGTGGCGCCGGATCGTCACGTTGCCCGCGGCGGCCACGCGGGTCCACGACACGTCGATGTCGGTCGCGAGCACGCGCCCTGCGGGCCCGACCCGCGCGGCGAGCCAGCGCACGACCGAGGCGCCGCCGGCGCCGACCTCCCAGCATCGCCAGCCCGGCACGATGCCGAGCGCGTCGATGTGGCGAAACGTCGACGCGTCGAACAGCTGAGCGAGCGCGTCGAGCCGCGCGCCGGCCGCGGCGACGGCGTTGTCGAGCAGGTAACCGTCTTGCGTCATCCGGCGAGTATGCACGCGAGCGGCGCGGCGACGCGTCCCTGGTTCAGCCACCGCAGGCTCTGTGCGCGGGCGCCACACCGCGCAGCTCCGCCCCGGGGCAGCCGTGGCTCAGCCGGGCTCAGTTCGACGTGTGCGCGCGCCGGCCGGCGCGGCCGCTCGCGTGGCCGCCGGCGTGGCCGCGCGAGTGGCCGTTGCGGGCTTCGCGAGGCGGCCCGGCAGCGCGAACGTGGGCCGGCGGCGCACCGTCGCGATCGCGAGTCGCAGCCCTCGCCGCCGCGGGGCGAGCCCCGGGCGCCGGCTCGCTCCCCGCCTCGGCGTCGATCTGGAAGAAGCCGATCGCGGACTGGAGCTGGTGGGCCTGCGCCGACAGCGCGTTCGCGGTGGCGGCCATCTGCTCGGCGGCCGTCGCGTCCTGCTGGGTCACGCGGTCGAGGTCCTGCAGCGCCTTGTTGGTCTGCTCGATGCCGGCGGTCTGCTCGCGGCTCGCGGCCGCCACCTCCTGGACCAGCTCGGCGGTCTTCTGGATGCTGGGGACCAGCCGCGCGAGCATGTCGCCGGCGTTCTCGGCCAGGGTCAGCCCGTTGCGCGAAAGCCCGCTGATCTCGGCGGCGGCGGTCGCGCTGCGCTCGGCGAGCTTGCGGACCTCGCTGGCGACCACGGCGAACCCCTTGCCGTGCGCGATCGCCCTCGTCCGCCGCGGGCGGTGCGCAACCGGTGCGCCGGGGCGCGAGCCTTGCGCGACGACCGGGCGGTCAGCGCAGCGCCAGGGTGCGGCCGCGCCACTCGGGCGTCAGCCACGCGCGGCCTGGGCCGAGGTCGGCCAGCCGCGACGACTGGTGCTCGACGGCGAGCGAGGTCAGCTCGAGCACCTGGTAGGTCCGGTGGATCGCGCCGGCTTCGCGCGCCTCGCGCACGATCACTGCGCGCGCCGCGTCGCCCGACCAGCCGGCGAGCTCGACGTAGCCGAGGTCCGGACCGTCGGTGGCGGGGGCGAGCACGTCGAGCGTCCAGCCCCCGGCGGCGCGCCGGAACATCCAGAGCTCGAGCCAGCCGGGCAGCGGCTCGATCGCGAGCGCCGCGGCGGCGTGATCGGGCGCGACGCGGAACGAGCTCGCCCACACCTGGCCGTGGGTGCAATGCGGTGGGGACGCGTCGGTTCGCTCGGCGAGCGCGACGCAGGTCTCGCCCGGCTCGCCCGGGGTCAGCACGAGCCTGGGATCGTCCTTGCGGGGCGCTGCGGGCGCGCCGGCGGCCCAGCGCGACGCCGCGACCTCGAGCGCCGCCGCCTCGTAGTCGGCGACATCGTCGTCGGCGAGCTCGGGTTTGTCGACGCGCGCGAATGCCGAGACCGCGGCCTCGGCGACCTTGCCGGCCGCCGGATCGCCGCCGCGGCCGAGCGCCCAGGCGAGCCGGGCGCCGAGCACGGCGCGCCGGATCCGGATCCGGTTGCCGATCGGCCCCGGGACCCGGGTCGGATCGACGCGGCCGAGCAGATCGAGCGCGGTCTGGTCGCGCACCCGCCGCTCGGTGGCGCCCAGGGTCTGCGGCTCGCACGCCGCATCGGTCAGCCCGAGCACGGCGGTGGCGAGGTCTCCGCCCGACGGTGCGAGCGCGAGGGCCTGACGGAACGCCGCGCCGTCGTAGCAGGTCCGGATCCCGTCGGAGCGCTCGACGCTCGTGAACCCGATGCCCCAGCTCTGCGCGACCTCGAGCTGCTGCGCCGCGTGGCCGTCGGCCGCCTCGCTCGACGCCCGGTGGGCGAGCCGGTCGGCCAGCGTGCCCAGCGAGACCAGGAGCGATGCGTCGATCCCGCCGCGCGGCGCGACCTTCATGTACAGACCGGCGTAGGCGATGCCGAGCGACTCCGAGCCCGGCGCGTCGCGCAGGAACTCGACCACGGCGCGCAGCGCGGGCGCGGCCGGCTCGTCGAGCTCGACGGTGCGCGCCGACGGCCGCGCGACCCAGCCCGGGCGCTCGTGGCGGTGGTCGTAGACCTTGAGCCAGCCGCGCTGCTCGCCGCGGACCTCGAGCCAGTCGCCGCGCCACAGCACCGCCTGCTGGGCCGCGGTGCGGCTCGGCGATGCGCGCAGCACGACGTGGTCGCCGGCGATCACCGCGGCGACGAGCGCCACCGCCAGCATCACTGCTCCTCGTCGTCGGGCTTGGCCGGCCGGGATGGCTGGGCCGGCGCCGGGCCGCCACCGAGCAGGTTCCCCGCGATGAAGCCGCCGACGTTGGGCGGCGCGATGATGACCGAGATCTTGTCGCTCAGCTTGTCGGCGAGGGTCTTCTGGATCAGCAGCGGGTTCTTGGCCAGCAGCGCGGCCTCGCGCGCCATCTGCTCGGTCGACGCCTTGCCGGTGACCTCGAGGCGGTACGCGTCGCTGTCGGCGAGCTTGCGGCGCGAGTCGGCCTCGCCGCCGGCCTCGATCCGGCGGGCCTCGGCGTTGGCCTCGGCCGCCTTGAGCCGGGTGACCTTGGCGGCCTCGGCCTCGAGCCGCTTCTGGTCGATCTCCTTCTCCTTGAGCGGCAGCACGTGGGCCATCGCCTCCTCCTGCGACCTGGCCGCGATCACCTGCTCGGCGCCGGCGGCCTCGGCGGCCTTCTGGCGGCGGACCTTGTCGGCCTCGGCCTCGAGCTCGGTCTGCTTGATCGCCTTCTCCTTGAGCTCGAGCGTGTAGCGCATCTTCTCGGCGGCGAGCTCCTCGGACAGCAGCGCCTCGAGCCCCGCCTTGTACTTCTCCGGCAGGTCGATGCTGCCGATCACCACCGCCTTGACGACCACGCCGTCCCCGGCGAGCGCCTTGCGCAGGTCGTCCTCGAGCCCCTTCTGGATCGCCGCGCGCTGGGTCGCGAAGATCTCGCGCACGGTGTGCTGCGCGAACGCGCCGTGCAGGGCGCCGTCGACCGTCGGCACGACCAGCTCCGCTCCGATGTCGTCGGGCCGGAGCCGCGCGGCCTGGGACATCCGCTCGGGGTCGAGCGCCCACCGCACGCTGACGTCGACGCCGAGCTACAGGCCCTCGACCGACTGGAACGCGGCGCTGCCGCCGGCGTGCGCGGCGTCGGCCGGCCGGTACACCTGGTCGTGCAGCGGGTAGCGCCGGAACTCGTGGACGCCGGGCACCACGGCGATCCAGCCCTCGTCCAGGATGGTGACGCTGCCGGTCAGCCGGTTGACCCGGACGGCGGCCTCGCCGGGCGGCACCGACCGGATCGGCCGGGTCACCAGCGCGCCGACCACCACGGCGACCAGGGTCAGCGCACCGAGCACGCGGCGGCCGCGCTGGGTCTTGACCATCTCGATCACGCCGAGCACGCAGGCCAGCGCGGTCGCCTTGAGCAGGTAGCCGATTCGTGAAAGGCAGGTCTGGAGCATCGACACGAGGGTTCGCATGGGTTCACCTGCGCCGCGGCGACTGCACGGCGCGATCCAGCCGCCCGCCCCGTCGACGATCCGCGGCAAGTGCCCACCGGGACACGAGGCGCGTGTCCGGTGAACCACGCGATCGCGCGGCGGCGAATACGGCGACCCGCGCGCGCGTTGTCTGGTGCGTTGCCGCGATGCACGTCGTCGCGCATGCCGTCCGCTCGGGCATCGCGGCGCTCGACGTCGTGACCGCCGCGCTCGACACCGACCCGCGGACCCGCGACGTCGACGTCGTGTTCGCGCGCGGCCCGGGCGAGGTCGCCCGCGCGCTCGCCGCCGCGGACGGACCGGCGCGGTCGCCTGGTCGTTTTACTCGCCCGACGCCCGGCGCGCCGCGACCGACCTCGCCTGGCTGCGCGCCCACGCCCGCGCCGCGGTGGCGCCAGCAGGCGGAGATCGCCGGCGAGCGGGTCGAGCTGCGGCGAACCCGGCCGGCGCGCCGCGGTGCCGGCGGAGCCGGGTCGACTCCGCGCTGACCGCGAGACCTACTCCGGAGCGTCACCGCCGCCGGCGTCGGCCACCGCCGGCGCAGGCTCTCCGGGTGCCGCCGCGGCGGCCTCGCCGTCTACCGCGTCGCCGTCTACCGCGCGGACCGCCTCGTCCCACGCGATCTGCGGGCCCCCGGTCGTCCGGGGTCCATCGCGCTTGATCGCCCGTCGTGCATGCTTGGCGCGCGCCCGCTCCTGCAGCTCCTGCTCGCGCCGGCGTTTCATAAATGTGCCTCGTTGATTGGCCATGGTCCTCCAGATGACTTTCGCGCCCGGGCTTCGGATCCCATTGCGGGTGGTTCGCCCAAAGATCTCGCTCTGGGCCGCCAAAAGGCCGCGGGTAGGACCGCGGGGCTCCGAGCGTCGATCCGGGCCATACCCTAGCGTGTTCGCGGCCTTCCGTCGAGCACGCAGCGGGTTCCCCCGGCGCCGCGTCGCGCCGCAGGTGAAGCCGGATCCGCCTGCGCGATCCCGCGGAGCCGGGGTCACACCATCGCCGGCGGACGCCGCCACGCGGCACCGGTGTACGAGTGAGCTCACCTCGAGCCATCGCCAGCGGGGCCCGGGGTCATCAACCTGGAGCGCGTCCTCCCGCGTGCAGCGCTCGTACACAGACCGCGGTTCAGCCGGCCGGGGCGCGCGATCGCCGGCCCGGCCGCTCCGGGGTTCTCTGACGGTTCGCGGACGATCCCGAGGGATCGCGAACTGCCCGATCACGGGTCTCGGATGAATACCTATCGATAAATGTCAATCAGGTATCCTGGATAGTCATCTCTCGTATTCCGTGTCACGCGCAGGTTTCGCGGTCGGCTGGGGCGACGGGCCTCAGGAGCTGGTCTCCAACTGGTCGAGTCCCCATGATCGACGCGCGGCACGCGGCTTGCGAACCGCCGAGCGCATGCGCTGTACCGTGGTACCGGTCGTCGCCGTCGTCCTGATCATCGCGGCCGGGTGCACGGGAGGGATCGATGCCGGCACGGCCGCGCTCGACGCGGCGCCCCCGCCGGTGCCCGACGCGCGGACGATGGACGCCGTCGACCGCCTGATGATCCGTGAGGCCGCGAACGCCGGCGCGTTCACCCGGATCAACCGCGCGCCGTACGCGTCGACGGTCGGCAGCTTCGACATCGACGTGTTGATCAGCCAGGACGCACGCGGCTACCGCCGGATCCACCCCGAGACCACGGGCAGCGGGGTCGTCCTGCTCCCCGGCACGCTGATCGTCCGCCAGGTGCTCGACGCGCAGGGTCAGGTCACCAAGATCACGCTGATGGCCAAGCAGGCTGCGGGCTACGATCCGACGCTCGGCGACTGGTGGTTCGGCGTCACCGATCCCGCCGGCGTTCCGCTCCAGGACGGCTCCGGTCCCCAGGTCGGCCGGCTCACCGAGTGTCACGGCTGCCACCTGCCGCGCGCCCGGGACGACTACCTGTTCGGCGTGCCGCAGGGCTCGTGATCGGCTAGCCGGCGAGCCAGGCGCGAAACCGCGCGGCGTTGTCCTGACTGACGATGACCTCGCCGGACGGCGGCGGCGCGAGCTCGACCAGCAGCTTGCCCTTGGCGTGCGGCCGGAACCCGGCGACCGCGGCGCCGCACACCAGGTCAGCGGCGGGCGTTGAACCCGCAGACGATCAAGGGGTGAAAGGATAAGAGGAGGATCGTCGTACCTTCCGTCGCTGGCGGAATCTTCACGCCTCAACGGCGGGCCCTCTGCGGTCCAGAGGCGCGAGACCGCCGCGCTTGCGCGCGTGACGACCGCCGATGCGCGGCTGGGCGAGCGCGATCGCCCTCCGCGGCGATCACCACGGCGGAGACGTTGTCGAGGGCCTCGCCATGGAGCGCCAGCGTGACCAGGTTGTGCGCGATGCGCTCGGGTGGGTCGCTGGAGCCGAGGGCTCGCCGAATTGCGCCCTCCGGGACTCCGCCGTACAGCCCGTCCGAGCACAACAGCAGACGATCGCCCGGCTTGAGCGCGTGCTCGACCACGTCAGCCAACACGCCGTGGTCCCGACCCAGGTTGCGGGTGAGGACGTGCCTGTGCGGCGAGCTCTCCCTGTCGTCGAGTCGCAGCGTCCCGGCCTCGATGAGGCGCTGCGCGACCGTATGATCGCGCGTCATCGCTTCGAGTTGCCCGTCGCGCAGCATGTATGCCCGGCTGTCGCCCGCGTGGGCGATCACGACGCGCGTCGGCGCGGCGACAAGGCACGCGACGACCGTCGTGCCCATCCCCTGATATTCGGGCCGCTCGTTTGCCGCTCGAAACACCTCGACGGCCGCGGAGTGGAGCGCGAGCTCGAGCACCTGGCGCGGCAAACACGGTCGGTTGCGAGGCTGCCGGACGCCCTCCACGATCTTCGCGGCCGCGAGGCGAGCGGCGACGTCACCCGCGTTGGCGCCGCCCATCCCGTCGAGCACCGCGTACAGGCCCAGCTCCGGCTCGACGAGGATCACGTCCTGGTTGCTGTCTCGCACGTGGCCGCGGTGGGTCTCGCCTCCGGCCAGTAGCCGGGTCGTCATGCGAACGCCGCGGAGGGCAGCACCTCGCCGGCCGCCCCGCTGGATGCTTCGAGGACGAAGTACGTGTGGCGCGTCTGCCCTCGGAACTTGGTCGACGGCGTCTCGTCGATCCGGATCCGATGCTCCTCGGCCAACTGGCGCAGATACCGGCGTAGTGCGGCCTCGGGGATGCTCACGTGTGGGACCAGCTCCACCACGGTTGCGCCGGGATGTTGGCGCACGCTCTCGATCACGCGCTCTCGTAGTGCAGGGTGATCCGTCGGGGCCATCGGGGCCAGGCTCGGCCCGCCGCGCGGGGCCGACGCATCGACGCGAGCCACCTTGCGGCTCCGCCGGCGTTCCTCGGTCGGCGAAGCGTTGAGCGCCGTCGAACCGCTCTCGAGCTGGAGCCGCATCTGTGCGAAGACGGACCCCACCGAATCGAGAGCGGCGTGCTCGGCAATCCCCAGAACCTTGGCGAAGAAGGCCCGGCACGCCAACCTCATTCCGTGTTCAAACTGACTCGTCGTCATGCGTCCCCCGGTCGCTCGGTCGCATGGCCGTTGGTCGTGGCCATTGGTGGAACAGCAACGCGGATCATGTCCCCCTTGTCGCGAGGAGCAGCGCGCCGCGCTCGGGCGAATATGAGTCGATCGAATTCCCGAAGCTTGGCTGGCGCATCTACATCAGCAACGAGAGTCACTCGCCGACCACCGGGCGGGGTGGGTCTATGTATCAAGTTACCGCGCTGCAGTCGTAGCAAAGCGAATCGCCGCGGCGGTGTGTAGCGCACGAGGGGTGCGCCCCGGTGGCGGACGATCGCCGAGCTCGCGTTCGCCGACGTCGCCCTCGCTCGCGGTCGCTGGCGTCGCCCTGGTCAAGGTCCTCGCTGACCCGGGCGAGGGGGCGACGTCGCGCCAAGCCACCGCCCGCGTGGGTCGTACGGCCCACGCGCGGGCCGCCCTGCCCTTACGGCCCACGCGCGGGCCGCCCTGCCCTGCTCTAACGAGAAACCATGTACTCGACCATCAAGGCGCCCACGGGCGAGATTCGTACGTTCGTCTCGCCGGGAGCGCCTTGGCCATTCGTCCAGCTCTCGGGGATGTAGGGGGAATATAACCGAATCGAGTTTCCAAGACTCGGCTGGGAGGTCTATGTTAGTCACGAATCGCACCCTCCGGTCACAGGGTGCGGCGGATCCGAGTACCAGGTGACGCGGCTGCACGGCTAGGAGCCTGTCATGATGAGCGGCGTCATTGCCGGTCGCGCGGCTGAGAGCGACACCTGTGCTCATCATCTTCGGCGGGCTCGCCTGCTGCGCGGCGCGCGCCTGGGCAACGTCGGCGCTCTACCGTAAATTCCCGCGCCGTTGCTCCTGGGACCCGGTCAGGATGAAGTGACCCGCCCCGGTTCGCGCTCCATGGGTCACGCCGCGATCGGGTAGACCGCAGAATGGGCGCGATCATCGGCGTGTGGACGTAGCCCTGCCCGGCGACCGGGGCAGCGTGCCTCGCAGCCGCGCGCAGCGAGCAAGCTTCGCATCGTCGCGTGGCCCGAAACCGCGGGGCGCTTCACCCCGCGCTGCGCCGCCGCCGCTTGTGGCATCCTGGCGCGGAGTATGGACCGCGTGCATCCATCTGGTCACGGCACCGGAGACGCGGTCGACGAACCCGCGCCCGCGGCCGACGAGTCGCGCGCGACGCTCACCGACGACGGCGCGGCGACGCGGGGCGGACCGCAGGAGCCCGACGCGAGCGGCGCCGGCGACGCCGCGCTCGCCGCGACCGCGGTCGGCTGGCTGCCGGGGATGCCGGGCGCGGGAGCCGCGACCGCCGGGGCGGGAACCGACGGCGACGCCGCGCTGATCGGCACGACGGTCGGCCGCTACCGGGTCCTGGCGCGGCTCGGCGCCGGCGGGATGGGGGTCGTGTACCGCGCGCACGACCCGGTGCTCGACCGCACGGTCGCGCTCAAGGTGCTGCCGCCGCTCGACGAGCCGCGCCGCGCGGTGCTCGAGAGCCGGCTGCGGCGCGAGGCCCAGGCGCTCGCCCGGCTCGACCACCCCAACGTGATCGCGGTGTACGACGTCGGCATCGCGCGCGCCAGCCTGTTCGTCGCGATGCAGTTCGTCGACGGCACCACGCTCGATCACGCGATCGCCGAGCCGGCGCTGCCGCCGCGCCGGATCCTGGCGCTCTACGTCGCCGCCGGCCGCGGGCTGGCCGCCGCGCACGCCGCCGGGATCGTCCACCGCGACGTCAAGCCGTCGAACATCCTGGTCGACCGCGCCGGCCGGTCCTACATCGGCGACTTCGGGCTCGCGCACGGCGAGCGCGACGCCGATCCGCCGAGCGGCGACCTCCCGTCCGTCCTGGTCGGCGCCGGCATCACGCGCGCCGGCTCGATCGTCGGCACCCCGCTGTACATGTCGCCCGAGCAGCACCGCGGCGAGCCCACCACCGCGCGCTCGGATCAGTTCAGCTTCTGCGTCGCGGTGTGGCGCGACGTGTTCGGCGGTCACCCGTTCGCCGCCGGCCCCTGGGAGCGCGGCGCCGCGCTCGCCGCGATGGAGCGCGATCGCATCGCCTCGCCCCGCGACCCACCGCGCCGGCTCCGGCTACCCGCGCGCGGCGTCCGCGCGCTGCGCCGCGGGCTGCGCCACGATCCGGCCGCGCGCTGGCCGTCGATGCAGACGCTCCTGCACGAGCTGACGCCGCCGCCGGTGCGGACGCGCGAGCGGTGGCTGGTCGCGGGGCTCGGCGGGTTGCTCGTGATCGGCGCGGCGGGCGCGGCGGTGATGGCGACCGGATCGTCGTC
>JBGQCL010000263.1:0-16312 GCA_041495365.1 Kofleriaceae bacterium
CCGAGATCCGGCCAAAAGCCGGACAAGGGACAAGGGACAAGGGACAAGGGACAAGGGACAAGGGACAAGGGACAAGGGACCAGCTACCCAGCCCGGCGGCCAAGGTCCGATCGGTGCAGCGGCTTCGCCATCCGGAGCCCGGTCCCTGCCGACACCGCCCCTACCGCCGTCCCTACTTTTCAGTCCAGCAACAGGTCCGGGAGGGCCAGTTGCTGGAGGGCGATCGACGCCTGGCGCATCTCCTCGACCGTCATGCCCCGGCTCCAGCAATCGTGGGGACGTTGATCGAAGCCGTTCGACAGTGATCGCCAGGAACTTGACAAGAACGTGAGCGTGTCGACCATGGGCGGATGAGCGCCGCCGAGAAGCTCGCCCCGACAATCACGGAACCACTTACCTGGACCGAGATCTGCGAGCGATACCCCGATCAACGAGTATGCTTGGTCGAGATGGATCGAATCCATCCACATGGCTTCGGGTTTCACACTGCGCGAGTCATCGGTCATGGCAAGACGCGCGCCGAGGCCTTCGCTCAAGCGCGCGCATGGCGAGATCGATACAAGGAGATTGGCCACTACTCGACTGGCAAGATAATTCCGCCATTCCCATCCTTTCCAAGGATAGTGATGACTGATGAGATCAGAGAGCTCATTCGAAATCGACGGTGATCTGATCGTCATCGACGCGATCGTGGCTGGCCCGACGGGCCACGATCGTGCCAAGCTCGTACTCGACACCGGCTCTGCCCTGACCACTTTGGTTCCCGAGATTGCCGAAGCGATCGGGTACACCGTGGCGAATCGAGTTGCTCGCAGCGTCGTGCGTACGGCAGTAGCGGAGGAACGCAGCTATATCGTTTGCGTTTTGCAGTTCACCGCGATCGGGTTCGCCGTTCCTGAGATCCGGCCGGCCGAACGGCGTATCCTCGTCGAGAGAATTGCGCCGTAATGAAAGTGCGGTCGCTAACATCTTGCTGGCACAGACGACGCACGATGCCGCGAGCGCGTCGGTGGCATCGGGGCGCGGTTCCGCTCCGCGAATGCTACCGGGCGCGCCCGCGGACCGCCATCACGAGCAGCCCGATGGCCCCGACGAACCCGGCCGCCGCGCCCACCGCGATCAGACGCAGACCGTGCCAGTCCATGATCTCGCTGGCCCACAGCGACCGCAGGATCGGCGCGTCGTCGAGATCGAACTGGCCGAGGTCGACGTAAGCGAGGCGGCCGGCTCGTACCTCAGGTAGCCGTGGCCGCGGCACGTGCGGTGGTAGACGTCGAGCCGGCTGTCGCCATCGACGTCGATCAGCATGATCCAGGGATCGTCGCACAGCGTGTCGGTGCTGCCGGCGAGCGTCTCGGCGACGAGGCCGTTGCGATGGAACTCGTGGCGCAGCGCCTGGTCCTCGCGGTGCACCACGACGGCGTACTCCGCGTCACCCCAGCGCACCACCGACGGTTCGAACCGGCTGCGCGCGATGATGCCGGCGTAGAGCAGCGACGCGCCCGCGAACGCGAGCAGCGCGAAGATCGTCACGAGGATCCAGCGGTGCAGTGGCATGGCAATCGCCGTCCGATCAGATCGGCGTGTAGGTGCCGTCGAGTGTGCCCTCGATCTTGCGCAAGAGGTCGTTCACCAGGCCCTTCAAGGTATTCTTGTTGCCGTTGCGATCCTCGTGCTGCCCGGCTGCGACGTTGAACTCGCGATCGAGCGATCGGGCTCCACGGTGTCGATCGAGGCAGCCCACCCCGCGGTCGGCCGCTGGGACCGGCTCCGGCTCGACCAGATCGTCACCCACCTGCTCGCCAACGCCCTCAAGTTCGGGCTCGGTCGGCCGGTCGAGGTCTCGGTCGCCGCCGCCGATGGCTGGGCGACGCTCGTGGTCAGCGACCGCGGTCTCGGGGTCCGTGCGTCCAGGCGCGAGGCGATCTTCCGGCCGTTCGAACGCGCGGTGCCGGTGCGCCACTACGGTGGTCTCGGTCTGGGCCTGTTCATCGTGCGCACGATCGTCACCCGGTACGGTGGCACGGTGCACGTCGAGCCGGGTGTGCGCGGCGGCTCGCGCTTCGTGGTCCGGATCGCGCAGGCGGGCGCGCATGCGCATGAGTGATGAGCGGCGCACGGTGCTCGTCGTCGATGACGATCCCGACATCCTCGAGGTCATCACCATCGTGCTCGGTCTGTACGACGTGCCGGCGGTGACGGCGAGCGATGGCATCGAGGCGCTCGCCGCGATGCGCGGATCCGGCGAGTTCGGGCTCGTGCTGCTCGATCTGATGATGCCGCGGATGAACGGCGTCGACGTGCTCGCTGCGATGAGGCGCGACGCGGCGCTCGCGACCCTGCCGGTGATCGTGATCTCGGGGAATTACCACACCGAGCAGGCGGTGCTCGCGATGGGCGCCGACCGGTACCTGCTGAAGCCGGTCGACGTGGACGTGTTGATGCACGTCGTGTCGCGGTTCGTGCGTGTCGCTGGGTGGTCGCAGGCGGCAGAGGATGATGGTCGGAGCTGTTGAGCTCCGTCACCCGCGACCTGTGTCGGGCCGGCGAGCAGGCTCACGAGCGCGTCAGCCCGTCGATCGGCGCAGCCGGCGCCGGTGGCGAACCAGCGCGTAGGCGGCGCCCGCGGTCGTGGCGCCCTCGAACGCCAGCAGCGCGGCGATCTCCAGTGCGTTCCACACGACGGTCGCGCCGAGCACCAGCGCGCCGGTGATCGCCGCACCCACCGCCGCGACCGAGGTGCGGCGCTGCTCGCCGGTGGGCGGCTCCGAGGCCATCGCTCAGCCGTCGCCGCGGGCGCGCCCGCCGCGCTCTGCGACCGCACGGTCCGGATCCTCGGGCTGGAGCCGGCGATACACCAGATAGGCGGTCCCGGCACCGAGAGCGAACGGGATCAGGCCGAGCGCCGACACCGCACCGAGGACGGAGCCACCGACCACCGCAGCGCCGACGCCGGGCTGTTCCAGCCGGGCACGCGTTCGCGCACGTACGCGCTCGAGCATCGGCCGGTGCCGCTCGAACGCTTGCTTGCTGCGACCGATGAGGTCCTCCATCACGCCTTCCACGACCTGCTCGGGGGTCGGAGGCAGGCGATGCTCCGGGTCTTCGCGCTGGCCCGCGCCCGGCGGCGTTCGCAGCGCCTCGTACCTCCGCATCGCCTCGTACACGAGGTACAGGCGGTGGCCGACCAGCTGCGTCGCCACCGCGACGGTCACCTGGGCGATCGCCTTCTTCAACACGAGCATGCTCTGGGTGCCTGTGCGGTTCGCCGATGTCATGGGCTGCTCCAGATCCGGATCGCGTCCACCGCTCTGGACCGGCAAGGGTCAGTGGGCGGCACGCTCCCTGTGTTCCTTGCGCCGGCGGAGCAGCCGGTAGGCCGCGTATGCCACCGCGCCACCCAGCACTGCCTCGACGGCGCCGAACGCAACGGCGGCGGTCACCCCCACGGCTCCCGCGATCGCGGCGCCGGTGGAGGGCCGCCTGATCAGCGTCGACTTCGTGGCCTCGGTCGCGCGCTCGATCGCCGCCTCGATCGCCGCCTTGCTGTCGCCGGCGAGCTCCCTCGCCGTCTCGCGCAGCCCGTGGGCCGGCTTCGCCGGGGTCTGCTGTTGCTGGTCCGTGGTCATGGTTTTTCCCCGCTTCGAGATCGTCCGTGTGTGATCGAGCAGGGTGCAGACCGCGTGCCACCGGCGCCGGACGGTCGCGCGCGTCACCGCGACAGCGGCGGCAGGACCAGCGCTCCGGTGGCGACGGCGGTGCCGACCGGGAGCTCGCCCATCGCCGTCAGGAAGTCGCTGTCGTCCTCGGCGCGCTGATACATCATCAGCACGCGCGCACCGTTGTGCACGCCGAGGATGCCGACCGTTCCACGGCGCAGGTCGAGGTCGAGCACGGACTCGCCGACGGGGCTGGCCGCGGCGCTGGTGTAGCTGGTGAAGCCGCCGGCGCCGACGTGGCCGCACGACACCGTCATGCTCCCGGGGTTGGTGATGCAGACCTCGCCATCGTCGCTCGCGGCCCAGCACGCCGCGACCTCCTTGGTCTCGACCTGCTGCACCATGGTACTGCCGCTCGACACCGGCACGGTCGCCTGGTTCGCGTTGCTCGCCAGGTGCGCGACCGGCGAGACCACCAGGTCGTCGGCGCCGGTGATCCCGACGATCGTGCCCGCCGGGATGCCGGCGACCGGCGCGCCCGCGCCGTCGAGGTTCCCGTCGCCGCGGAGCGCGAACGCCTCGAGCGAGCCGGTCTTCTCGGAGACGTATGCGTGGCCGCCGGCGAGGGCGATCTGGGCCGCGGAGCCGTCGCCGACCAGCAGGTGCGCGCTGCTCGCCGCCGCGGTGTGGCCGCGCGGGAAGAACACCACGCGGGTCGGCGTCACGACGTACGCACCGCGCTCGCCGAGCGCGCCGGACAGCGAGTCCTCGCCGCCGGTCTGGAGCCGGACCGGGTGGACGAGCCGGCCGGCGATCTCCTCGAACAGGACGGCGCCGCCCGCGATGTTGGTGACGAGCACGTCGCCGCGGTGGCGGCTGAGCGTGCCGCCGGTGCCGCCGGAGCCGACGACGGTATTTCCGACCGCGATGCGCTGGGTGGTCGCGCCGGTGCGCGCGTCCTTGCACAGGACGGCGCCGGGCTGGCCGACCGCGGCCGTGGCGAGGGTGCAGACCTGGGCGCCAGCGGCGGGGTGGGCCAGGGCCGTCCCCGGGGCAGCCGCGAGGCCGGCGAGCAGAACACAGGTGATTCCAGACGAGCGATACATGATTCCTCCCAACCAACGTGAGCGTCCGCGCCGGAGCACCCGGCGCGATACGCAGGACCGCGTACCCGACGTGCGCAATCGCCTCTGCGATGCGCGGCCGGTGCGGTGTTCGCGACTACGGCGCTCGCCGGGATCGGGTTACACGCCGCGAGCGTCGCGCCGGGCGATCACGCTCGGTCCTCCGCGCTCCGGGCCGGATGACACCGCGCGTGTGGGCACGGTCGGGTGGGAGGCAGAACATGCGCCCTGTTGGGCAGCGGTCGGATCCCCGGTCGGCGTCGAGCCGGTCGGAGGCGGCTACGTGAGCTGTCCCTCCACCGCCCGATGGCAGATCGCGAACGGGCGACCGCAACGTCTACAGTATCATGCAAGATCTCGGCGACCGCACCGAGCTTCCCTTCCCTGCCTCCGTGACTGCCGTAACATTTCCTACCTCCGTGGCCGATCTGGAAGCGATGGCTCTGCCGGCGATCGTGCTCTCCCTCGACGGGAAGATCCTCGCGCTGAACGCGGCGGTGATGCGGCTCGGCACCCGCCGGCCGGACGAGATCGTCGGCCGGATGGCGTGGGAGTTTGCGCCGGGGATGGAGTACCTGTGGGACGAGCGGGTCGCCGCGGCGCGCGCTCCGGGCGGTGAGAGGTTCGAGATCGCGATCACCACGGGGCGCGGCGCGTGGATGCTGGAGTACGTCTTCAAGGTGTGCGAGCTCGACGGGCAGCCCGCCGTGATCGGGGTGATCACCAGCGCGCGACCGCTGACCTGATTCCGGAGTGTCCCTGGGGCGGCGCGGACCTGCCATCCGGCGCCGTAACGCGTGCGCGCGGCGGACGTAGCTGCGGCATGATGCGGCGCATGACCGGATCGCTGTGCGCGCTGTCGCTGCTGGCCGTGCTGGGCATGGGCTGCGAGCCCACCAGCTCGGCGCCCGCGCCGATCGCCCGGCCCGCGATCGATCCCGCCGGTCCGCGCGAGGTCGCGGTGGTCGCCGGCGGCTGCTTCTGGGGCATGGAGAAGATCATGCGCCAGGCTCCCGGCGTGGTGTCGATCGAGGTCGGCTACGCCGGCGGCGCGTCGAGCCACGTCACCTACGAGGAGGTGTCCGAGGGCGGCACCGGCCACGCCGAGGCGGTCCGGATCGTGTTCGATCCCAACCAGATCTCGTACGAGTCGCTGCTGACCCACTGGTTCTTCCGCGGCCACGATCCGACGACGCCGGATCGCCAGAACAACGACGTCGGCCCGCAGTACCGCTCGGCGATCTTCCCGACCTCGGAGGCGCAGCGCAGGACCGCGCAGGCGGTCAAGGCGCGGGTCGACCGGTCGGGCAGGTGGGGGCGGCCGACCGTCACCCGGATCGAGCCGGCGGCCACCTGGGTGCGCGCCGAGGGGTATCACCAGGATTACCTGATCAAGCACCCCGACGGCTACAACGACCACTGGCTGCGCGACTTCGACTTCGATTGAGGCGGGCGTGGCCCGCCGCGCTACACCGGATCGGAGCCCTGGTTCACGCCCTCGAACAGCGCCGTCGACAGGTAGCGCTCGCCGGTGTCGGGCAGCATCGCGAGGATCGCGCTGCCGGCCGGTGCCGCGCGCGCCACCTGCAGCGCGCCCGCGAACGTGCCGCCCGCCGAGATCCCGACGAAGATGCCCTCCTTGTGGGCGAGCTCGCGCGCGGTCGCGATCGCCTCGCCGTCGCCGATCGCGAGCCGGTCGTCGAACACCGTCCGATCGAGCACGGCGGGCACGAAGTCGGGCGTCCAGCCCTGGATCTTGTGGGGCTTGAACGGCTGGTCGCCGAGCAGCTGGGCCTCGGCGGGCTCGCACACCACGATCTTCAGGTCGGGGCGCGCCCGCTTGAGCACCTGGCCGGCCCCGGTCAGCGTGCCGCCGGTGCCCCACCCGGTGACAAAGGTATCGAGCCGCTTGCCGGCGAAGTCGGACAGGATCTCGGGCCCCGTGGTCTGCCGGTGGTACGCCGGGTTCGCCAGGTTCTCGAACTGGCGGGCGAGGAACCAGCCGTGCTGCTCGGCCAGCTCGGCGGCCTTGCGCACCATCCCGCTGCCCCGCTCCGCGGCCGGCGTCAGCACGACCCTGGCGCCGAACCCGCGCATGATCTGGCGGCGCTCGACCGAGAACGTCTCGACCATCACGGCGACGAACGGGTAGCCCTTCGCGGCGCACACCATCGCCAGCGCGATGCCGGTGTTGCCCGACGTCGCCTCGACGACGGTCTGGCCCGGCCTGAGCGTGGCGCGCTGCTCGGCGTCCTCGATGATGCCGATCGCGAGCCGGTCCTTCACCGAGCCGCCGGGATTGAACGACTCCACCTTGACGTACATCGTCACGTCGGGCGGTGCGAGCCGGTTGATGCGAACGACCGGTGTCCGCCCGATCGTGTCCAGGATGGAGTCGTAGATCATGGCCACGAGCACACCACGATTTCGCGGTGCAGCGAAACCCCCGTGGTGCGCTGGTCGTCCACTGCGCGAACTGTGCTGTAGTCGCGGCATGCCCGTGCTTCGCCACCGCCTCACCAGCCGCGTGCTCGCCGGCAACCCGCTGGGCGATCCGATCGAGCGCGACCTGTTCGTCTACGTCCCCCCCGACTACGACCCCGCCGCGACCCGGCGCTGGCCGGTGGTGCTCGCCCTGGTCGGCTACACCGGGACCGGCGGCGTGCTGTTCAACGTCGACGCGCTGACCGAGCCGCTGCACGTCAAGCTCGACCGCCTGATCGCCGCCGGCGCCTGCCCGCCGGTGATCGTCGCCGCGCCCGACTGCTTCACCCGGGTCGGCGGCAACCAGTACATCAACAGCGCCGGCACCGGCCGCTACGAGGACTACCTGCTCGACGAGATCATCCCGTTCGTCGACGCAAATTACCGCACGTTGCCGCGCGGCCGGTGGGGCGTGTTCGGCAAGTCGTCCGGCGGCTTCGGCTCGATCGTGCTCGGGATGCGCCACCCCGAGGTGTTCTGCGCGCTCGCCGATCACTCCGGCGACAGCAACTTCGAGCTGTGCTACATCCCCGACTTCGCGGGCGCGCTCGACGCGTTTCGCGAGGCCGGCGGCCCGGCGGCCTGGCTCGACCGCTACTGGGCCGACGCCAACCACCGCCGCCAGAAGCACTTCAAGCCGCTCAACATCATCGGCATGGCCGCGCACTACTCGCCCAACCCCGGGGCGCCGGCCGCCCACCAGCGGATCGACTGGCCGTTCGATCTCGACACCGGCGAGTTTCGCCCCGCGGTGTGGGACCGCTGGCGGGCCTGGGATCCGCTCCAGATGCTCGACCGCCACGCCGACAACCTGCGCCGGCTGCGCGCGATCTACCTCGACTGCGGCACCCGGGACGAGTACGCGCTGTCCTGGGGGACCCGCACGCTGGCCGCCCGGCTCACCGGCCACGGCATCGCCGTGCGCCACGAGGAGTTCGACGACGGCCACATGAACATCACGTACCGCTACGAGACGAGCCTGCCGTTTCTTGCCGAGGCCATCCTCCGGGCAGCGTAGCGACGCCCGAGCCAGCGCGACATTCACGCGGCGAGGCGCGACGCGACCGCGACTGCCTGACCGGAGCGCACCCACTCCTTCATCCCGCCCTCCAGATGTCAGCAGCTCGAAAGGCGAAGCGGAGGTGATGGGGAACCCTGGCTCATCGCCTGAACGCTTCGATGGCCCCCGCCGACGGCGTTCACCACGCGGCGAGCGCGATGCTAAGCTGTCAGGGTCATGAGCGAATGGATCGTATCGAGCCCGGGTGTGCTTGGTGGAAAGCCATGCGTGCGCGGCACGCGGATCAGTGTCGGGCACATCCTGGAGTTGCTCGCGAGCGGCGCGACCCGGGAAGATATCTTGCTTGCTCATCCGCAGGTGACGCCAGACGGGCTGCTGGCCGCGCTACAGTACGCGGCACGGTCGCTCAAGAACGAGGTCGTCTGGGATCTCAAGATCCCGGCATGAAGCCGCTGGAGCTGCCGCTCTTGGCGGACGAGAACATTCACCCGGGTGTCGTTGCAGGGTTGCGCAAGCTTGGCCACGACGTTCGCAGCGTGGAAGACGAAGCACTGCGCGGCGCTGATGATGCGACGATCTTGCGGCGAGCGCATGCGTCGGGCCGGGTCGTCCTGACCCACGACTCGGATTTCGGCAGGCTCGCAATCCAGGCGAGCGAACCGTACATGGGCATCCTGTTCCTCCGCCCCGGCCACATCTCACCGGAGTTCGTGTTGAGTGCGCTCGGCGCGCTCGACGCGTCGGCGATTACTGTGACACCGCCGTTCATTGTTGTTGTCGAACGCAAGGACGATCAGGTGCGCGTTCGCGTTCGCTCGGATACCTGATGGCGATGAAGGCGTGATCTACCCGGCGATGAGCGACTGCGCCGCGGCCTCGAACGGCTCGAGCGGGATCTCGCGGCGGAGCTGGATCCGCATCGCCTCGGGCGCGCCGGCGCCGGATCCGCTCGACGAACGCGAGCAGCCGGCGGTGGTAGTCGGTGCCGCGCGCGCGATCGCAGGCGTGGGTGACGACCGCGAGGGCGTTGATCGCGTCGAGCCCGGGAGACCGGAGCGCGCCGCGCCCGGTGCGCCGGCCGAACCGGCGCTCCCAGCGGACGCGGGCGATCAGGTCGTCACGCCGGGTCCACAGCAGGTTCGAGACGTTGACCGGCTCGCCGACCAGCGGCGACTCGACCGCCATGCCGGAGTCGGGCTCGAGCGCCGCGGCGTAGGTCTCGGCGACGCAGCGCGCCGCGGGCGCCGCCACGGGGTGGTCGACCGGGTTGGCGAACCGCTCGCCGCGGTAGAAGATGCGGAGATCGCGGGCCCGGATCTCGTCGAGGTAGCGCTCGGGGGTCTTGAGCATGGCGCGGACTATGCGCTGAAGTCGGTGCCGTTCGGCGGGGGCAGCTTGTAACCCCGGGGAGGCGAGATCGCGGGGCGGGGCGGGGCGTAAGGCCGCGATGTCCGGTCGCCGGTGGACTGGCACGGCGGCTGCTCTGGAGGTCCTGCGTCACCACAAAGGAATCCAACCATGGCTCCGCACCACACTCTGTTTGGCTCGATCACCTCCAAGGACCTCGTCGGGGTCCAGGGCGGCGCGTCCCGCGTGACCTCGCGGTCGAGCTCCAACGATCAGCTCACGACCATGCTCACGCAGATCACGAGCTCGATCCAGAACATGTCGAACAACAAGAACCAGACCGATCCATCGATGATGATGATGATGATGATGATGATGGGCGGTGGTGGTGGGGGAGGGGGCGCGGTGGCCGCGCCGCCTCCGCCCGCGCCGCCTCCGCCGCCGGCCGCGCCGGTCGTCAACATCTCGACCAGCGTCCGGCACTGAGCCGGTTCCGCCGAACCCGTACGTACTACCCCCTGCGGGGTTCGCCGCGCGGCGCCATGCCGCCGGCGGTGGTGGCACGCGCGCCACGCGCGCCACGCGCGGCGCGCCGAGGTTCGCCACGGGCGTCGATCCCTGTTCGCAGACCGGCCGGGCCTCAACCAGCGGAGCGGGGGCCGCGGCCGAGATCGACGCCGAGCGATCGGACCTCGGACTCGGCCCGCGCCACGCCGCGCTCCATGGTCTCGCGCGGATGCTCGGCTGCGCGGGTCGAGGCATCGCGGTGGGCCGGCGGCATGCGCGCGAGCAGGCAGAGCAGGCCCTCGAGGATCGTGTAAGGGTGCGGCGGGCAGCCCGGGACATAGAGATCGACCGGGACGACCGCATCCGCGCCGTTGGCGACCTCGGTGTGATCGACGTAGGGGCCGCCCGAGATCGCGCACGCGCCGACGGCGATCACGATCTTCGGATCGGGGACGGCGTCGTAGGCCTTGCGCAGTGCGAGCCGCATGTTCCCGGTGACCGGCCCGGTGATCAGCAGGCCGTCGGCGTGGCGCGGCGATGCGACGAACTGGATCCCGAACCGCCCGAGATCGAACACGACGGTGCCGAGCACGTTGACGTCGGCCTCGCAGGCGTTGCAGCCGCCCGCGCTGACCTGGCGGAGCTTCAGGGACCGGCCGAACAGCCGGCGCAGCTCGGCACCGAGCGCGAGCTCGCGGGCAGGCGCAGAGGCGCCCGGCGGGCGCGCGAACAGCTCGTCCCGCCGCCGCGCGGCCAGGCGATAATCGGCGGTGTAGTCGATCGCGCCTTCGGGGCACGCCGCGGTGCAGTCGGGGCAGAACAGGCAGCGGCCGAGGTCGAGCGCCAGGCCGCGGGCGTCGTCGCGCGCGATCGCGCCGGTCGGGCACGCCGCGATGCAGGCGGCGCAGCCGTCCGGGCAGCGCGTGGGATCCAGGGTCGGACGGCCGCGGAACCGATCCGGCAGCGCGGGCTCGACGTCGGGAAACCGGGCGGTGCGGTGGCCTTGGGTCAGTCGGGCGAGGAGGATCTTCAGCATCATAGATCGTGTCCGCAGTAGGACAGGTTGAAGCTCTTGTTGCACAGCGGGAAGTCGGAGATCTGTTGATCGCGCAGCGCGATCGCGAGCCCGGTCCAGTTATGGAACGATGGATCCACGATCTTGTAGGCCGCGAACCGGCCCAGCTCGTCGGTCAGCGCGACGTGGCAGATCTCGCCGCGCCAGCCCTCGACCAGCGAGGCGCAGATCTGGCCGCCGCGCGGCCGGGCCGGCGCAACGGCGATCGCGCCGGCGGGCAGCTTGCCGAGCTGCGCGAGCACGAACTCCGCCGAGCGCTGGATCTCCAGCCAGCGCACGAACGCGCGGCCGAACACGTCGCCGGTGTTCCACAGCGACACCGGGAGGTGGACGAACCGGTAGTAGCCGCTCGGGTGGGTCTTGCGGACATCGCGCTTGAGGCCGGAGGCGCGGGCCGCCGGCCCGACCATGCCGAGCTGGCGCGCGACGTCGATCGTGACCCGGCCGGTGTCCTCGAACCGCGCCTGGACCGATGCGGTGTCCCACAGCAGCTCGACCGCGGTGCGGGTGTCGTGCAGCGCGCGCTCCAGCTTGCGCCGCATGTCGTCGGCGCGCGCCGCGCTGACGTCGAACCCGACGCCGCCGGGCCGCACCATGCCGCGGCCGAACCGGCTGCCGCACAGCTCCGCGGTCAGGTTCAGGTAGTCGCCGCGCAACCGGCCGCAGTACGCCGCGGTGGGCAGGAACCCGACGTCGCCAGCGAGCGCGCCGAGGTCGCCGGCGTGGTTGGCGAGCCGCTCGAGCTCCAGCGCGATCGCGCGCAGCGCCAGCGCCCGGGGCGGCGGCCGGACGCCGGACAGCGCCTCGACCGCCTGGCAGTAGGCGGTGGCGTGGCCGATCGTGGTGTCGCCGGCGAGCGTCTCGGCGAGGTGGATGCTCCGGGTGGTGGGGCCGCCGATCAGCGCGCGCTCCACGCCGCGGTGCTGGTAGCCGAGCGAGATCTCCAGGTGCATCACGATCTCGCCGTGACACTGGAACCGGAAGTGGCCGGGCTCGATCACGCCCGCGTGGATCGGGCCGACGGCGACCTCGTGAACCTCGTCGCCCTCGATCCGGTAGAAATCGGTGATGCCGATCTCGGGTCTCGCGCGTGCGGACAGCGCGCCGGCCATCGCCGGCTGGAACCGGACCGGCTTGAGCCACGGATGGCCGACCGGCACCGCGCCCCATTGCTCGCAGATCTCGCGCTCGAACAGGTGGACCTCGGGGCAGCTCGGGGTGAGCGACGGAAACGATGCGCCGAGCTCGGTCGCCGCGAGCTCCAGCATGCCGTCGCCGTCGGCGGCCATCACCGCGACCGCCTCCAGGCCGGATCCCAGCGGGCGCGCGAACAGGGCCGAGACCCGGCGCCCGTGGCCGCGCGCGACCAGCTTGCCGAACGCCGCTCCGTCGTGCCGCGGCAGCTGCTCGACCGGCGCGGCGCTCGCGTTGCCGAGCGCGAGGACCGCCGGCGCGGTCACGGCCGGCCCCCGGCGGGCGCCGCGGTCTCGACGAACGCGGCAGCGTCGCTCAGCGCGCGGCTGAGCCAGTCTGGAACATAGATGCCGAGCACGAGCACCAGCACCAGGAAGCCGAGCGCCGGCGCGATGGTCAGCACCGGCTCGTGAGTGCGGCCGGTCGCGGGCCCGGGCGGGGTGCCCTGCACCACGCGCACGACGGTCGAGCCCATGCCCATGAACACGATCGCGAGCAGCGCGATGAACACGCCGGCTTCCCAGTGGTGGCCGGTGGCGAACGCCGCGCGCAGGATGGTGAGCTCCGACAGGAACAGCCCGAACGGCGGCGACGCGGTGACCGCGAAGAACCCGGCGAGGAACAGCGCACCCGACGCGGGGACCCGCCGGATCGCGCCGGCGGTGCCGTCGGTGGTCTTGCTGCCGAACGCGCGATGGATGTTGCCCGCGGTCAGGAACATCACGCCCTTGGCGAACCCGTTGTTGATCAGGTGGAGCAGGGCGCCGAACGTACCGAGCCCGCCGATCCCGATGCCGAACGCGATGATGCCCATGTGCTCGACGCTGGAGTACGCCAGCATGCGCTTGTAGTCGCGCTGGTGCGCCATGAACACCGCCGCGACCGCCATCGACACGATGCCGAGCGCGAGCAGCAGCTGGCGCGCGAGCGCGCCGTCGCCGGCGGCGTAGCAGATCTGGACGAACCGGAGCAGCGCGCAGAACGCGCAGCTGGTGAGCCCGCCGGCGAGCAGCGCGCCGACCAGGCCGGGCGCCTCGCCGTAGGCGTCCGGCTTCCAGGTGTGCATCGGCGCGAGCCCGATCTTCGTGCCGTAGCCGACGAGCAGCACGACGAACGCCGAGTGCAGCCACGGCTTGGACAGCCGCGGCGCGTCGCGCACCAGATCCTCGAACAGCAGCGACGAGTCGAGCCCGGCGTGGACCGAGGCGTAGGCGAGGAAGAACGAGCCGAACAGCGCGAGCGCGATCCCGACCGAGCCGATCAGCAGGTACTTCCAGGTCGCCTCCAGCGAGCGCGGGTTCCGGTGGAAGTAGATCAGCGGCGCGGTGGACAGCGCCGAGCTCTCGATCGCCACCCACATCAGGCCCAGGTGGTGCGAGGCCACGACCGCCGTCATCGCCGCGATCAGGAACAGCAGCGCGGCGCAGAATATCCGGTTGGGGCGCTCGGGGCGCAGCGCGAGGTAGCCCGGGACGTAGAACGCGCACACCAGGTACTGGACGGCGAGGAACCCGAGCAGCAGGCGGCCGAGCGCGCCGAGCGCGAGCCAGCCCGCGAGCATCGGCCGCCCCAGATCGGTGGTGAGGATGATCGCCGACAGGGTCGCGTGGATCACGGCGCCGGCCGGCACCAGCCACGGCCGCCACCGCGGCGACGGCACGGCGAGCGCGACGAGGCCCACCGCGATCGGCGCGATGATGACGAGCAGCAGCACTCACTCCTCCTTCAGCGAGCTCAGCTGCGCGACGTCGGTCGAGCGGAACTCGCGGCTGATGTGGTTGATGATGATGCCCATCACGAAGATCGCGACGAACAGGTCGAGCAGCACGCCGACCTCGACCAGGAACGGCATCGCGTCGAGCAGCGCGAGCCCCATGATGTAGATGCCGTTCTCCAGGATCAGGTAGCCGACGACCTGGGTGATCGCCTTGCGGCGGGTGGTCAGCACGATGAACCCGGTGAGCACCGTCGCGAACGAGCTGGGCAGGATCAGCGACTCGCGGTCGGCGGCGATCAGCGGCAGGGTCTCGGAGAAGATCACCGCGAGCGCGGTGCCGAGCGCGCCGGCGAGCAGCGACGGGATGTACCCGATCAGCGGCTCGACCTCGCGCTCGATCGCGACGTCGCGCATCGCCTTGTGGAGCAGCCGCGGGATCGCGATGCCCTTGATCGCGACGGCGGCGCACGCGACCAGCACGACCTCCGCGGTCAGCTCGCCGCGGGCGGTGACGGTGAGCGCGCCGAGCGCCACGCCCTGCAGCGCGGACGCGCCGATCACCGAGCGCAGCCGGCTCGTGCCGAGCACGAACAGGTTGAGCAGCATGATGACGACGAGCAGCGGATCGAAGATCGAGTGCATGGTTCACCGGACGAGCAGGACGACGCCGAGCGCGCACAGCAGGCAGGCCGCGAGCAGGAACGCCGGGATGTGGGTGAGCCGCAGCCGGGCCACGGTGGACTCGACGACGCCGATCGCCACCGACAGCCCCAGCGTGCCGGCGGCGAGCGTGCCCCACGCCGCCCAGCCGTCCGCCACCGGGATGATCAGCCGGATCAGCACCGCCGCGAACACGAACAGCTTGACCGCCGCGCC
Organism: Kofleriaceae bacterium; assembly: GCA_041495365.1. GTDB lineage: Bacteria > Myxococcota_A > Polyangia > Haliangiales > Haliangiaceae > JABFXX01. Next base: position 15,005 of record JBGQCL010000263.1, read on the forward strand.
GTACTCGATCAGTGCGAGCGCCGGCCCGCCGTGGTCGAGCACCATGACCTCGTGGATCATCGTCAGCTCCAGGTGGGTGTTCGGATCGTCGACCGGGATCCGGCAGTTCTCGGCGAGCATCACCACGAACAGCCCGGCGGCGACCAGGACGAACGACGGCCCGGCGTGCGACCACTGCGCGGCCAGCCGGGGCCCGAGGAAGTCCGACAGCGACATCGCGCCGCCGGCCCGCGCGATCGCGAGCAGGCCCATCACGAACGCCGGCTCGGCGATGCACGCGAACGTCGCCTCGCGCGCGGCCCCCATGCCCTCGAACGCCGAGCCGGTGTCGAGCGCGGCGGCCATGGTGAAGAACCGGCCGAGCCCGAGCAGGTAGGCCAGGACCAGGAAATCGCCGTCGAACCCGACCAGCGCGCGGCCGTCGCCGACCGGCACCAGCGCGGCGGCGATCAGGGCGGTGGCGAGCCCGATCACCGGGCCGGCGCGGAACACCCAGGTCGTGGTGCGGCTGAATACCGAGCGCTTGCGCATCAGCTTGACCAGATCGTGGTACGGCTGCAGGACCGGCGGCCCGACGCGGCCGGCGAACCACGCCTTGGTCTTCGCGATCACCCCGAGCATCACCGGCGGGACCGCGAGGATGAACACGACTTGCAGGATCGGACGGACGATGTCCACGGCTCAGCCGCCTCCTTTCCAGATCAGCAGCACGACGAGGGTCGCGAGGATGTACAGCAGGTAGGCGTGGGCCGAGCCGTGCTGCATCCAGGTGATCCACCGCCGCTGCTCGTCGACCCGCTCGACGCTCGGCACCAGCAGGCGATCGAGCACCGTGTCGCGCACCTCGGAGTGGAACGCGCCGCCGGCCGGGAACAGGGTCGACAGCACGGTGCGCTTGACCTCCGGCCGCAGCGCCCACGCGAATGCCCCGACCAGCATCTGCGCGAACGACGACGCGGTGTACTGCATGCGCGCGGTCGGCGCCGCGTAGCCGCAGTCCCAGGTGCCGACCGCCGCCGGGGCGCCGCGGGTCCGCCGGGCGAGCCACCACGCTCCCGCCGCGACCAGCGCGATCAGGGGCACGTACACGGTGGCGAGCGCGCTCAGCGGGGCGAGCTCGCCGGTCGGGCGGATCTGGAGCTCGGGCGCCCACGCCGCCACCGCGTGGTCGAGCGCCGGCGCGATCACCGGGGCGCCGAGGCCGATCGCGAAGCACAGCGCGGCGAGCACGACCACCGGGCCGACCATCGGGCGGGCGGCCTCGCGGGCCGCCGCGGCCGCGCTCGATCGCGGCTCGCCGAGGAACAC
>JBGQCL010000264.1:0-16285 GCA_041495365.1 Kofleriaceae bacterium
CGGCCGGACCATCGCCGTGCTCATGGGTCTCGCGGCCATCTTCGGCGCGTTGAACACAATGTACTCGGCAGTCGCGAGCCGTACGCGCGAGATTGCGACGCTGCGCGCGATTGGCTTCAGCGCAGTGCCAGTCGTAACGTCGGTGCTCACGGAAGCGCTTTTGCTGGGTCTCATCGGCGGTGCGATTGGCGGGCTGATTGCCTACGTGGGGCTCAACGGCGTGCGTACGTCGACCATGAACTGGTCGTCGTTCAGCCAGATCACGTTCGCATTCACGGTAACGCCGGCGCTGCTTGGCCAAGCGCTGCTGTACGCCTTGGTGCTCGGTTTCGTCGGCGGGCTCCTGCCGAGTTTGCGCGCGGCGCGACAACAGATCACGATCGGCCTGCGCGACAGTTGACGGCGGAGACCCGGCCCGTGGAAGACAGATCGGCACTCATCAACCAGCTCAAGATCGATCGGCCCTCAGAGGTCGAGCCCGAACGGCGTTGGCCGCTGTGGGCGGCGATCGTCGCGGTCGTCATCGTGGTCGCGGGCGCTGCCATCTGGTGGTTCCTGCCGCGCGGCATTCCCGTCGGCGTGGCGACAGCCGCGGCGGCACCAGCCGACACGGTCGTGGGCCCAGGCACGATCCTCGACGCGTCCGGTTACGTGGTCGCGCGGCGCCAGGCCACGGTCTCGTCGAAGGTCACGGGCAAAGTCGTGCAGGTGTCGATCGAGGAAGGTCAGCGCGTCGCACGTGACGAGGTCATCGGGCGTCTCGATGACACGAACGCGCGTGCGGCCGTCGAGCAGGCGCGCGCGCAGCGCGCCCAAGCCGACGCGAGCCTCGTCGCCGCGCGCGTCGCGCTCGAGAACGCTGCACCTACGTTCCGGCGCAACGAGCAACAGCTCGCGAAAGCCGTCATCAGCGCGCAGACGTATGACACGGCCAAAGCCGCGTACGATGCGGCGCGCACGAGCGTCGACGTCGCGCAACGCGGCGTGGAGGTCGCAGCGGCGAACCTCGCATACGCGGAGCGCAACCTCGAGGACACCGTCGTGCGCGCGCCATTCGCCGGCATCGTGACCGTCAAGAACGCTCAACCGGGCGAGATGGTGTCGCCGGTCTCGGCCGGCGGCGGCTTCACGCGTACGGGCATCGGTACGATCGTGGACATGGACTCGCTCGAGATCGAAGTGGACGTCAGCGAGAACTTCATCAATCGCGTGCACGCCGATCAACCGGTCACGGCGAAACTCAACGCATATCCCGATTGGGGCATCCCGGCGCACGTGATCGCGATCATTCCCACGGCGGACCGTGCCAAAGCCACCGTCAAAGTGCGCGTGGGTTTCGACGCACGCGACGAGCGCATCCTGCCGGAGATGGGTGTGCGCGTGGCATTCCTCGACGGCGCCAAAGGCGAAACACCCGCGGAGCCGAGTGGCGGACAGCGCGCGCTGATCGTGCCGGCGAGCGCCGTGCAGGCCAACGGTGACACCGGCGTCGTGTTCGTGCTGAATGATGATCACGTCGAGCGGCGCAGCGTGCGGCTCGGCGCACGAACGTCCGGCGGGCAACTCGTGCTATCCGGCCTCACGGCCGGCGCGCGGCTCGCCACCGGCGACCTCGAAAGACTTGTCGCACCGCGGTGATCACCGGCGCCGCCTCCGGTTTCGGGCTCGAGGTCGCGCGGATCGCCGCGACCAGGGGGATGGCCATCGTGATGGCCGACATCCAGCAGGACGCGCTCGACAAGGCCGTCGCCGAGATCGGCGCGCTGGGCGCGCAGGTCCTGCCGTACCGGCTCGACGTGTCGAGCGCCGCCGCGGTCGAGGCGATGGGCGCCGCGACCGCCGAGCGGTTCGGCGCGCCGCACTTCGTGTTCAACAACGCCGGGGTCGGCAGCGGCGGGCTGATCTGGGAGCTCGGCGTGCGCGACTGGGAGTGGGTGCTCGGCGTCAACCTGATGGGCGTCGTGCACGGGGTCCGCGTGTTCACGCCGATGATGCTCGCGGCCGCCAGGCGCGACCCCGACTACGAGGGCCACATCGTCAACACCGCGTCGATGGCCGGCCTGCTCAACCCGCCCAACATGGGCATCTACAACGTCAGCAAGCACGCGGTGGTGTCGCTCAGCGAGACGCTGTACCACGACCTCGGCCTGGTCACCGATCAGATCACCGCGTCGGTGCTGTGCCCGTACTTCGTGCCGACCGGCATCACGCGCAGCGAGCGCAACCGGCCCGAGGACCTCAAGGACGGAAAGCCGACCCGGAGCCAGCTGGTCGCGCGCGCGATGAGCGACAAGGCGGTGTCGAGCGGCAAGGTGACGGCGGCGACCGTCGCGCAGTTCGTGTTCGACGCGCTCGCCGAGCGCCGGTTCTACATCTACAGCCACCCGCACGCGCTGGGCAACGTGCAGACCCGGATGGAGGACATCATCGCCGGCAAGAACCCGAGCGATCCGTTCGCCCAGCGGCCCGAGGTCGGCGACGCGCTGCGCAAGGCGCTGCGCAAGGCGCTGCGCGACGAGTGATCGCGCCGGGCCGCGTCACAGCCCGAACTTGGACGACGCGAACACGGTCTCGAGCAGCTGATTGACCTCGCGGATCATCCGCGCGGCGGCGTCGCCCGGCAGCGCGGCGAGCGCGACCTTGATCTCGTTGAGGTTCTTGAGCTGGCTGAACAGCTGGATGTCGGACAGCTCGCTGCCCGAGGTCAACAGGTCGCGGATCAACGCGAGCTCGGTGAGCAGGTCGTCGAGGCTGGCCGACGGGCCGATGAACCGGCGCTCGTCGGGGTGCTCGCGGTAGTAGCCGTCGACCATCGGGTTGACGATCTCCTCGAGCAGCTCGACCTGGTCGAGGTTGTTCCAGATATGGCGCAGGATGAAGAAGTCGCCGTCGTGCACCCGGGTCCGGCCGTCGAACACCGCCGAGGCCGCGAACAGCTTGAGCAGCTTGACCGCACGGCGGTCGGACACCGAGATCCCCTCGGACCGGATCTGGAACACGAGCCCCTTGTACTTGGTCAGGAACTCCTCGGGGAACGCCATGAACTTGTCGAAGTTCTGCTGGATGTGGCGGAGCTCGCGCGCCGAGGTCACCGGGCGCAGCTCGCCGGTCTGGCGGCCCTGGGCATCGAGGCCCCGCCCGGTCATCTTGCGGAGCTCGAGCGACACGCCCTTCTTCATCAGCTCGTGGAAGTGGTAGCTGTCGAGGTTGTCCGACAGCACGCGGACCAGGAAGCGGTCGAACATCGCCGCGAGGTTGTCGTCGTTGGGCACCTCGTTGGACGCCGCGTACAGCGAGATCAACGGGACCTGGACCACCTCGGGGCCGTTCTGGAACTTTCGCTCGTTGATGACGTGGAGCAACGCGTTCAAGATCGCCGAGTTCGACTTGAAGATCTCGTCGAGGAACACGATCTCGGCGGTCGGCAGCATGTTCTCGAGCCGCCGCGTGTAGCGGCCCTCGCGGAACGCCGAGATGTCGACCGGCCCGAACAGCTCGTTGGGCTCGGTGAACCGGGTGAGCAGGTACTCGAAGTACCGCGCGTCGATCAGCTTGGCGAACATGTCGATCATCGCGGACTTGGCCGTGCCCGGGGGGCCCACGATGACCATGTGCTCGCCGGCGATCGCCGACACCGTCATCAGGCGGATGATCTCCTGCTTGTCGAGGAACTGCGCCCCCATCTGGCGCGCGAGCTCCTGGAACGCCGCCGATGCCCGGGCGACGTCGACGGCGAAGCTTCGCGGAGTGGTGGGCGGCGCGACCATCGGCGGCCCCACATTACATCAGGAAGGTCGAGCGCGTAGCTGCCCGGCCCGCCGGAATGGTGGCCGGTTGAACGCGCGATCCGGCCTGAGAAATCGGCTGCTTGCGCGTGGGGAGCGGCGCGACGGTGCCCGTGCGCCGCTCGCACCGGCGGGGGACAGATCGCCTCGCCGCGGCATCCTGACCCGCGGCGGGTCACCCGGATTCACGCACATAGCCGCTGCGAGCCGGCGCGCATCGTGCCGCAGCGACGCGGCTGTTCCCGGAGGCGAGGCGATCGAGGACCGCCGGCGCTGAGCCAGCCAGGGCCGGGCCCGCTCTACCCCGCGAGCTCGGGCAGCGCCACGATCACGCTGGGATCGCGCGGCGACGGCCGCAGGTGACGGCGCAGCCGCGCCGCGAGCGCGTCGATCACGGCGTCGCCGAGCAGCTCGGCGGTCTGCGCGCGGTGCACGGTCCAGCGCGCGGCGAGCAGCGGGTTCCCCGCGATCCCGGGCGGCGTGGCGAGCCGCGGATCGACTGCGGCCAGCGCGCCGGGCAGCGCGAACAGGCTCGCCAGGCCGCGCGGCCGCTGACCCGCAGCCTCGGCGGCGAGCACGGTGGACAGCAGCGGGCTCTTGGCGGCCAGCTCGCGCAGCCCGAGCTCGCCGAAGCAGCACAGCGCGGCGAGGTGGACCAGGAACGCGGCGACCGCGCGAACGTCGGCCTCGTCGGGCGCGCGCTCCAGCATCTGCTCGAACGCCGCGGCGAGCCGGGCCGGCCCGGCGACCTGGTCGCGCGGCGCCGCGTCGGGCACCAGCCGGTGGGCGATCGCGCGCGCGAGCTCCGCGTCCCGCAAGAGGAACACGGCGTCCTCCCAGTGCAGCGGCGGCGCGCCGGGGTGGGAGTCGAGCAGCTGGGTCAACGGCGTGCGGCGGAGCAGCGTCGCGACCACCGGCGCGGTGTCAGGCACCGCGAGCAGCTCCTCGAAGTCGACCACGGTGACGTCCTCGCGGACCCGGCGCACGCCCTTCCACGTGGTCAGCCGGCGCGGCGGCTTCTGGCCCTGGAACCGGGCTCGCCCGGTCCACCACGACACGGTGATGTCGCTGCGGGTCAGGTGGAACACGTTGTGGAGCAGCGCGTGGCGGGCCATCACCCGCGTGCGATCGCGGGTCAGCGGCCGGCTGACCTGGGCCAGCGCGGTGTCGATCACCTTGCGGCGCGCGCGGTCGCTGACCGACCACTCCTCGGCGCGCGGGTGGACCAGGAACAGCGCGTTGTGCAGCCCGACCGCGAGCGCCACGTCGTCGCCCTCGAGCACCAGCGCCGGCGGCCGGCACACCAGGGTCGACAGCACCGCCGTGCGCGCGTCGTCGACCGCGGTCAGCTCGACGCTGGCGCCGTCGAGCTCGACCGCCCAGCGCTCGGAGTCGGTCAGCGGGATCGGCGCGGCGATGTGCAGCTCGCCGCCGGCGACGAGCGGGTGGACGAACCGGGCCAGGAAGTCCGAGACCTGCGGGCGCGCCATCTGCGGGCAACCTAGCATGGCGCTCTCGGCGGGCGTCACCGGCGCGGCACATCGTGCGGGTCCTGCCTGCCATGCTCCCGACGCACGCGCAGTGCGAGAGCGGCGCCGACGCGCGGCAGGTCACGACGGACGGGCCAGTCTCGACGCCGGCGTCGCGATCACGGTCCCGGCGCTTCGCAGAACCCGTAGTTGCACGCCGGGGTCGCCCCGCCGCAGTCGCCGGGTCCGCGGCACGACTTGCAGCGCGCCGGCGCGCCGCCGTTGTTGACCTGCTTCTCGAAGAAGCAGCTACAGCCGAACGACGGCTTGTACACGCTGAGCTGCCCGACCTCGGTGGAATGGGTGACCGTCATCGCGCACGATGGGACGAAGCCGGCCGAGACGATCGCGGTCAGCACTTGCTCTTTGAGCATCGGCGCCACGAGCTGCGAGATCAGCGCGCTCGCCGCCTGCGACGGCGCCCCCCCGGTCGTGGTCGTCGCCATCAGATGGATCGCGCCCCAGATCGGGTAGTGGCCGTCGCGCACGTTGGCCTTGTCGAACGAGTCCTTGGTCGAGTCCGGCAGGTAACCGAACTTCTGGCCGGCCTGCTGGAACGCCAGCGTGCGCAGGTTCCCGCGGTTCTTGTCGGCGAAGTCGCTCGACAGAACGCCGATCGTGCGCTCGGCCGCGGTCGGGTCCACCGCCACCATCGAGGCGACCAGGTTGGTCGCCGACAGCCGATCGATCCCCCACCACCTGGTCGGATCGAGCTGGATCGCCCCCGACGGAAGGATCGTCGTACCGGTGCCGGCGCCGCGGGTGAAATAGTGTTGATCGTCGGTCCACGGCGCGGCCCGCCCGCCATTGCCACCCGCCGCGAACACCATGTGTGCGGCCTCGGCGCTGATCGCGTCCTGCGTGGACGTCGACGGCACCACGAAGTTGATCGCCTGGATCGGCCCGAGGTCGTCGGAGATCCCAGGCGTGGCGCTGTAGTTCATCGAGCACGACAACGCGTACACATCGGACTCGCCGACATCCACGGTGTTGCCGCTGGCGTCGAGCAGGCAGAACGTCTGCTTGCCGTTGGCGTCGTAGAAGAACGCGTAGTTGTTCGTGATGTTCTTGATCACGTGCTTGGTCGGATCGGGGGAGTAGACCGCGTCCGCGCCCTTGCACGACGTCTGCGGCGCGAACACCACCGTGTACGCAGGGGTGCCCTGGTACAGGAGCGGCTGCACCGCTGCGATCAGCGGCGGCAGGTTGGTCGAGCCGGTGACGTAGATGGGGTTCAGCGCGACGTCGACGCAGTTCGCCGTCGGCATCGGCTGGGAGGGCGGCGGCGGCGGCGGCTGGGGGGGCGGCGGCAGCACGGAGGCCTGCAACGCGGCGGTCAGCGCGGCGTTGTCGCACGCGCCCAGCCGCGCGCAGTTGTCGAACGGGAACGTCATGGCCGTGGTGCACTGGTTGGCGAACTCGGCCTTCATCGATGGCGTGCCGAAGAAGCAGCCGGGGGGGCCGAGCCCGGTGTCGGTGTTGACGTAGAGCTCGCAGCCGGTGTTCGTCGCGAACAGCAGCGCGACGCCCCAGGGCGCGAGCCGCGGACGTGTCGTGGTGCGCATCGTGGTTCCTCCGGGCATGGCTCAGAACTGGCCGGTGAGCGAGATGCCGCCGAGGCCGACGTGAACCTGGACGGTCCGCGCCCGCTCGGGCGGCGCGCCGTGCTCCATCCGGGTGACGGTCAGGTACGTGGCGACGCCGGCGCTCGCCAGCGTCGCGCCGAGCGCGAGGTCGGTGAGCAGCGCGTCACGACGCACGCTGTCGCGCTGCGCCACGAGCTGCGCCGCGGTCACCCCGAAGCTGCCGCGCAGGTTGGCAAGATCGTTGTTGGCGCTCCTGGCGACCAGCGCGAGGCCGCCCGCGGTGAGCCCGAGCGCGCCGGTCACGCCCCAGCTCACGTAGACCGACAGCTTGATCCGGCGCGGCGCGGGCGCGTCGACCGCGGTGGGCGCTGCCGGCGCGACCGGCGCTGCCAGCGCGACCGCGTCATTGGCGATCGCCGCGGAGATCTCCTGGCGCCCCGCGACGTCATAGACCCGGCTCACCGGCTCCTTGCCGGCGATGTGGACCGTGACCTTGTGGCGCCCGGCGTTGACCGCGACCGGCTCCGGCAGAGGCGCGAACCCGATCGCGACGTCGTCGATCAACACCTCGGCGCCCGGGGCGGTCTGCACCTCGATCTTGCCGATCCGCCCGCGCAGCCGCTCGAGGTCGGCGCGGACCTGCTTGACGCGCTCCGCCGGCACGTCGGGACCGCCCTCGGAGAGGTAGCGCGAGTACGCCCGCAGCGCGCCGGCGTAGTCCTGCAGCTCCATCTCGACCTGGCCGATGTTGAACATGATCTTGTAGGACGGCGCGAGCTCGTAGGCGCGCTGCAGCTCGGCCAGTGCCCCGCGGAAGTTGTTCTCGTCGTAGAGCTGGGTCGCGGCGTCGAGGTGCTGCTTGGCCTCGTCGAGCTTGGCGTCACCGTGCGCGGCGCGCGCGACCGCGCCGACCAGGAAGATCGCGAGCGTCAGTTTCCCCATGGAGTCTCCCGATCGAGGGCAGGCTTGGGTTTGTTCGATCCGCTGTCGAGCACGTCGGGGTCGAGCGTGCGCCTGCCCGTCGCCGGCGCGTCGAGCACGCCGGTGTCGAGCCCGCGCTTGCGGGTCGCCGGCGCGTCGAGCACGCCGGGGTCGAGCCCGCGCTTACCGTCGCCGGGCGGCCTGGCCTTGGCCTCGACTGGCGGCGGCGGTGGCGATGATGGCGACGGCGCCTTGGGCGCGGGCGGCCGCGCCACCGCCGGGCGGGGGCGCGGACTCGCCAGCGGGGCGATCCCCGCGCGTCGGTGCCCCCCGGCGGGCTCGACCGCCTCGGGGGCGGCGACCGCGCTCGCTGGCGGAGCGAGCGGAGCCGGGGGAGCAGCGGTCGGGGTCTCCTTGGCCAGGCTGAGGTGGAAGCTGGCGTCGCGCTCGAGCGTCACCATCTGGACGCTCGGCTGGTAGCCGGGTGCCGAGGCTGCAAGCTGGTGCAAGGCAGTGTCGCGCGCGAGCTGGCCGACGAACGGGTTGACGCCGAGCGGCTTGCCGTCGAAGCTGAGCGTCGCGTCCGCCGGTTGCACCACGACCTCGAACCGCACCGTCGCCGGGGCCGCGGTCTCGGGCGCCGCCCTGGCCGGCGCCACGTCAACTCGCGCGCCGCTGCGCGCCGCCCAGATCCCGCCCGCCACCCCCACCGCGAGCGCCGGTCCGGCAAGCGCAATCCAGCGCGCCGGCCGCCTGCGCCGCGCCTCGATCGGGGCCGTCGGTTGGGTCTTGTCTTCGGGCGCCGACGGTTCGCCGCTGTCGATCTTGATCGCCTGGCCCGCGGCCGGTTCGGGCTGGTTGGTCGGGGTGTGGTCGACCCGCGGCAGATCGAGCAGCGTGCCCTCGAACCCCTTGCCGGTCGGGCCGAGGCGCTGGAGCTGGGCATCGATGATCGCCTGCAGCTTCGCGCGATCGGATTCGATCGCGGTGCGCACCAGCTCCGCCAGCTCGCTCGGCGACACCGGAGGTCCGAGCGTGGCCGCGAACGCCGCAAGATCCTGCTTGAGCTCGCGGGCCGATGCGTAGCGGTACGCGCGATCCGACGCGAGCGCCTGCTCGCAGATCTGGCGGAGCGCCGGATGCAACGGGACGCCGCGATCGAGAGACGGGATTCGCCCTGCGCTGAGCTCGGTCGCGATGGCGGAGGCGGTCAGGGTGCCCCACAGCCCGTGGCCGAGCGCCGACTCCGCCAGCATCACGCCCACCGCGAACAGATCGGCGCGCGCATCGACCCGCTCGCCGCGCACTTGCTCGGGCGGCATGTACTGCAGCTTGCCGCTGAACTTGCCGGTCTGGGTGAGCCCGGCGGAGTCGGCGGCCTTGGCGATCCCGAAGTCGAGGATCTTCACCGCGCCCTGCGTGGTGCACATGATGTTCGACGGCGACAGATCGCGGTGCACGACCCGCAGCGCGCGGCCATCGAGCCCGGGTGCTTCGTGCGCGTACTCGAGACCTTCGAGCACCTGCAGCAAGATGTGGAGCGAGATGCGCAGCGGGATCCCGCCGCGCCTGGCCAGGCGCTGGCGCAGGCGCGCGAGGTTCCCGCCGTCGAGGTACTCCATCACGATGTAGCGAAGCGTGCCCTGCTCGCCGACCTCGAACGTCTGGATGATGCTCGGGTGCGAGAGCTGCGCGGCGAGCCGCGCCTCGGACAGAAACATCGTGGCGAACACCGGCTCGCCGGCGAACCGCGCCAGCTTGACCACGAGCAGCTTCCGGAACCCGCCGGCGCCCTGTGTGCAAGCCAGGTAGACATCGGCCATGCCGCCCTGGCCGAGCAACGCGATCAGCCGGTATCGCCCGAGCGCCACACCCGGTGCCGACGCTTCGTCCAAGGATGTCTTCATCGACGTCTGTTACCTCCCCGGTCACCAGCTCCGCAGCGCGCGCACATGAGCGCGAAGTTTACTAGCTGGCAGAGCGTGGCTCCAGAGTATCCAGGCAAGGTTCAACTCGAAGAGTAGCCACCGCCTATGGTGGTGTGACTCGACAAGGCTCGCGCCGTCCCGTGGTGCGTCATTTGACGGCACCCGCGCTTTTACGGGGGGTACTCGATTATGGGTTTCGGCGTAATCGCCCCCACTGATGCGATTGCGCGATGCGTCAGGGCTCGGAGACGGTCATCATCATGACGAGCACCGTTATGTTCCGGACTCGATTCCTGAGGTGCATTGTAGAGGCTGGAACTCGAGCGCGACGGTCTTGCTCGTTGCCGTCACTTCCCCGGCAGCAGCTTGCGATCCGGCGCCTCGGTGAACCCCCACAGGGCGAACCGGCCGACCGCGTCGTTGACCACGTGGGCCTCGGCGGGCGGCTCGGCGGCGTAATCGAGCACGGCGACCTGCTCGACCTCGAGCTTGGCCAGCGAGCGCCGCTCCAGCGAGGTCAGCGTGGCCTCGCTGACCTGGAACGGTTTGTTGTCGGTGGTGAACACGGTGACCACGCCGGCCTGGTGGCCGAGCGCGCGAGCCAGCACCTCGGCCGAGACCCGCGGCACCACGTCCATCCCGAGCGGCACGAGCAGCCCCGGGGTCAGCTCGCACAGCAGCTGACCGAGCGGGATCACGTCGAGGTTCTCCGAGCCGATCACCAGGATCCCGCGGTCGGTCGCCGCGACCCGGTGGCCACGCAGCGACACCGGCGGCAGCGCGAACAGGATCCGCTTGAGCCGGGAGGCGTGCTCCAGCGGGATCAGCGTCGCGACCACGCGGCGCGGCGGCCCCATCGCGGCGGCGAGCTTGAGCGGCACGCCGATCGGCTCGAGCGGCCCGCCGCCGTGGCGCCGCGGCTCCTTGGGGCGCTCCATCTGGAGGTCGACCCGGGTCAGGTCCGCGATGTCGCTCAGCGCGAGCGGCCCGGGCAGGACGTCGACCCGGTCGTGGGGCCAGAACACGTGGAAGGTGTCGGCCGGGAACACCGACGCGCACGACGCGAGGTCGATCGGATGCTCGTGGCCGACCGCGACCGCGGCGGCGGCTCCGGCGGGGCGGAACACGTCGATCCCCGGCGTGCCGAGGAACAGCGCGAGGATCCGCTCGGGCAGCGCGTGGACCCGGATCAGCATGTAGCCGCGATCGCGCGCGTGGTCGTCGAACGCGCTGGTCGCCCCCGGCGTGAACAGCCCGGCCCGGGCCTCGACCCGGTTGCGCCACAGGTAGCGGATGATGCCCTCGGACAGCCCGCGGGCGACCGCGAGGTAGAGCTCGCCGCGGTCCTCGACCTCGAGCTTCTCGCGGCCCGGCAGCTTGCGGATCGACAGCCGGAACAGCAGGCGCGCGAACGGCAGCTCGCCCTCGCGGACGTAGCCCTGGGCGAACTCGTCGCCGTGGACCATGAAGTCGGTGGTCGCCGGCATCGTGCCGATGTCGACCGCGTCGTAGCCGTACGGCGAGCGGTCGTCGCGGTACTTCACGAAGTGCTTGGCGGTGCCGGTGTACGTCGCGCCGCCGACCAGCCGGCACAGCCGCGCCGCGCGGTCGGCCGCGTACGACGACACCGCCGGGATCTGCACGACGATCTCGCGGCTGCCCAGCGCGGTGCGGCACTTGGTGATCGTGAGGTTGGGCAGCAGCTCGTCGAGCGCTGCCTCCGACGAGTACAGCCGGAACCACGACACCGCGCCCTCCAGCGTGGCGAACGTCATGACGCAGAACCGGCCGAGCAGGATCCCCCGGGGATCCGGCGCGACTCCCGGCGTGAAGAACCGGGTCTGCCCCTGCGCGACGTGCTCCAGCGCCATCGCCGGCGAGCCTAGCATGGCGCCGTGCGGCACGACGCCGGGGGTCCCTCGCGACGTCATCCGCGATAGACGACCTGCTGCTCGCGGTCGGCGACCGCCGCGGGTGATGTCCCCCGCCGTCACCGCCAACCTCCGGATCGTGCGCGATCCGTTCCTCGGTACGCGGCCTGCACGAGCGACCGAGCAACCCAAGGAAGGCTCACCACCATGCACGCATTCGAAGCGATCGATACCCTGGAGCTCGTGACGGTCACCGGCGGTGCCGAGGGCGATCCGGTCACGCCCGATACGAACAGGGAGCAGACCACCGCCAACGGCAACCTCGGTGTCACCTACAAGGGCACGCAGGTGGGCCTGCAGGGCGGCTACAGCAGCGAGACCGTCAAGACCGACCCGGCGCAGTGCGCGCAGGACGTCCGCCGCGCCGGCGGCTCGCCGACCGACATCCTCAAGTGCTACGGCAAGTGACCCCCCGCGTGACCGCGCGGACGCCGCCGGGCCCGGCGAGCGCCGCTGCCCCGGCTGGAATCGGAGTCAGGTCAATATTCTCGGCCACTTGGTCGTAACGCGACCTCGCATCTTGATGCCATCTTTACGTCTGGTTCGCCCGCGTTGATGCCATCGATACGCCGAGGCCGATAGGCCTAGGTGTCATGCAGAATCTCGCGTCGCGTCTGTTCGGTCGGGCGCGAGACCTCCGCGATCCGAAGGTCTTCCACCAGATGTCGCTGGTGGCGTTCCTGGCCTGGGTCGGGCTCGGCGCGGACGGTCTGTCGTCGTCGTCGTACGGCCCCGAGGAGGCGTTCAAGGCGCTGGGCCACTTCGAGCCCGACGGCTGCTACGGCGCGGCCGGCAACGCGCCGTGCCAGTTCATCCCCGACTTCGGCTACCTCGCGGTGTTCCTCGCGGTCGCGATCGCCGCCACCGTGTTCATCATCTCGTGGGGCTACCGCCGCATCATCGAGGAATTCCCGCACGGCGGCGGCGGCTACATCGTCGCGAGCAAGCACCTCGGACCGTACGTCGGTGCGGTGTCGGGCTCGGCGCTGCTGGTCGACTACGTCCTGACCATCGCGATCTCGCTCGCCGCTGGCGGCGACGCGGTGTTCAGCTTCGTGCCCGAGTCGTGGCTGCCCTACAAGCACGCCACCGTGCTCGTCGTGCTCGTGATCCTGACGGTGATGAACCTGCGCGGGGTCAAGGAGTCGGTCAAGATCCTGACCCCGATCTTCCTGGTCTTCCTGCTGACCCACGCGTTCCTGATCTTCGGCGCGGTCGGCAGCCACCTCGGCCGGGCCGGCGAGGTCGCCGCGATGATCTCCAGCGAGGGCAGCCGCCACATCTCGGCCGGCGGCCTGATCGGCGTGCTGCTGATCTTCCTGCGCGCGTTCTCGCTCGGCGGCGGCACGTTCACCGGCATCGAGGCGGTGTCCAACGGCATGGCGATCATGCGCGAGCCGCGGATCCGGACCGCCAAGCGCACGATGCTGCTGATGGCGACCTCGCTCGCGATCACCGCCAGCGGCATCCTGCTCGCCTACCTCCTGCTCCACGTCCTGCCGCGCAACGGCAAGACCATGAACGCCGTGCTCGCCGAGAACTTCGTCGGCGACGGCGCGCTCGCCAGCGCGTTCATCGCGATCACCCTGGTGTCCGAGGGCGCCCTGCTGTTCGTCGCCGCCCAGGCCGGCTTCGTCGACGGCCCGCGCGTGATGGCCAACATGGCGCTCGACCAGTGGATGCCGCACCGGATGGCCGCGCTGTCCGAGCAGCTGACCATGAAGAACGGCGTCTACCTGATGGCGGGCGCCGCCGCGGTCCTGTTGCTCTACACCCACGGCTCGGTCGACGCGCTGGTCGTGATGTACAGCATCAACGTGTTCATCACGTTCACGCTGTCGAACGTCGCGATGATCCACCACGCGATCCACGTCAAGCAGCCGGGCTGGCGCCGCGCCGCGCTGATCCACGGCCTCGCCGCCTCGGTGTGCGGCATGATCCTGATCGTCACCGTGATCGAGAAGTTCACCGAGGGCGGCTGGGTGACCACCGTGATCACCGCGGCGCTGGTCACCGTGTGCTTCCTGATCCGCACCCACTACCGCGCGGTCGGCGCCAAGGTCGCCCAGCTATCGTCCGACCTCGCGATCGAGTCCGCCCCGCCGATCGAGCCACCGCCGCCCGAGGAGCTCGATCCCGAGCGGCCGACCGCGGTCGTGCTGGCCGGCGGCTACGGCGGCCTGGGCCTCCACACCCTGCTCCAGATCCCGCGCGTGTTCCCCGGCCAGTTCCACCAGGTCGTGTTCGTCGCGGCCGGCGTGATCGACGCCGGCGCGTTCAAGGGCAAGGACGAGATCGACCGGATGCACGACAACATCGAGCGCGATCTCGCGAAGTACGTCGCGTTCGCCCGCGACCACCTCGGGTGGTCGGCCGAGAGCGACTCGGCGATCGGCACCGAGGCGGTCACCGAGCTCGACCGGCTGTGCCGCGAGGTCGCGCTGCGGTTCCCGCGCTCGGTGTTCTTCGCCGGCAAGCTGATCTTCCAGCGCGACAGCTGGTACCAGCGCCTGCTCCACAACGAGACCGCCGCCGCGGTCGAGCGCCGGCTGCAGTTCGCCGGCCTGCCGATGATCGTCATGCCGGTCCGGATGTTCCATTGAGGACTGTCCACCGGCGCGCGCCGGGCGCTAGAGATCGATCTGCGTGCCGATCTCGATGACCTGCTCGGAGGGGATCGCGAAGTACGACGTGGCGCTGGTCGCGTTGCGCGCGAGGAACGCGAACAGCTGCTCGCTGAGCGGCCCGAGCTTGCCCCGGGCGGTCGCCAGGAACGTCTCGCGGCCGAGGTAGTAGGTCGCGTCGGCGAGGTCGATCCCGAGCTTGCACTTCGGGCCGGCGGCGGCGAGCGCCGCGGGGATGTCGGTCTCGTCCATGTAGCCGTAGTGGGCGATCACGCGGACGAAGCCCTGGTCGAGCTCGTGGACCTCGACCCGCTCGCCGGCGGGGATGTACGGCACGTGCGCGAACGCGATCGTGAGCAGCACGACGCGCTGGTGCAGCGCGTGGATGCGCTCGATGTGGTGCTCGAGGATCATCGGGATGCCGCCGGCCATCGAGCTCAGGAAGATCGCGGTGCCCGGCACGCGCGCCGCGACCCGCTGGTCGAGCGTGGCGAGGAACCGGTCCTCGGGCGTCGAGTGCGAGCGGGTGTAGCCGGCGAGCGCGGTGCGGCCGAGCCGCCACACCACCATCACGGTGAAGAACGCCGCGCCGACCAGCACCGGCACGTAGCCGCCGTCGACGAACTTCATCAGATTTGCCCCGAAGAACGGCAGGTCGAACGCCAGGAACAGGACCAGCAGCGGCAGGCCCTTCCAGCGCGGCCAGCGCCAGGTCCGGCGAGCCACCAGGTAGAACGCGACGCTGGTGATCGCCATCGTGCCGCTGACCGCGATGCCGTAGGCCGCGGCGAGCTTGCTCGACTCCTGGAAGAACACGACCAGCAGGCTGCACGCGATCGCGAGCCCCCAGTTGATCGCCGGCACGTAGATCTGGCCCTCGGCGTGCACCGAGGTGTGGCGGATCTGGACCCGCGGGAACAGCCCGAGCTGGATCGCCTGGTGGGTCAGCGAGAACACGCCGGTGATCAGCGCCTGCGACGCGATGATCGTCGCCAGCGCCGACAGGATGACCAGCGCGTAGGTCCAGATCCCGACCGGCACCAGCGCGAAGAACGGGTTGGCCAGCGCCGCCGGATCCGCCAGGACCCGCGCGCCCTGGCCGAAGTAGCACAGCACCAGCGCCGGCATCGCGAGCGCGATCCACGCCACGCGGATCGGCCGTGCGCCGAAGTGGCCCATGTCGGCGTACAGCGCCTCGCCGCCGGTCAGGCACAGCACCACCACGCCGAGGATCGGGAACCCGGCCAGGCCGTGGCGCGCGAAGTAGCTCGCTCCGTAGCTCGGCGACAGCGCGCGCAGCACGCCCGGGTTGCCGACGATCTGGATCAGCCCGAGCACGCCGATCGTCACGAACCAGATCACCATCACCGGGCCGAACAGCCGGCCCACCGCGCCGGTGCCGTGGCGCTGGATCGCGAACAGCCCGATCAGGATCGCCACCGTGATCGCGACGATCAGCCCGAGCGAGAACGCCTGGGGCGCCGCCAGCTTGAGCCCCTCGATCGCGCTCAGCACCGAGATCGATGGCGTGATGATGCCGTCGCCGAACAGCAGCGCCGCTCCTGCCACGATCATCATCGTGATCCAGTCGAGCTGCCGGACGCGGTCGGGGATCAGCGCGAGCAGCGCCAGGATGCCGCCCTCGCCCCGGTTGTCGGCGCGCATGATGAACGCGAGGTACTTGACCCCGATCACCACCGTCAGCCCCCAGAAGATCAGCGACAGCACACCGAGGATGTCGTCCGGGTTCGACGACTCCGCCCCCGCCATCTGCAACGTGTATAGCGGGCTGGTTCCGATGTCGCCGAACACCACGCCGAGCGCGCCTACCGCGAGCGGCAACAGCCGCGTGTGGCGACCTGCCTCACCTGCCGGTTCTGCTGTCATCCGCGCCGACCGTACTTGAACGCCCGGCGTCCGACGATCGCTCCCGGCCGCGATCTTTACCGGTTCTTGACGGAACCCCCCGGCGGTCTTGATC
>JBGQCL010000265.1:0-16283 GCA_041495365.1 Kofleriaceae bacterium
CGCCGGCGCCCGCGGCCTGGTCGTCGAGGAGCGCGGCGATCCGGTCGCGTGCCGCCGTCGCGTCCTCGATCGACGCGAACGGGATCGTCGGGGTCAGCCGCGCCGCCTCGATCGCCTCCACCCGCCGCAGCGCGCCGGCGATCGCCAGCTGGTTGGCGAGCTCGCGCGCCCGGGTCGCGGTCGTCGCGACGGCCAGCGCCCCCAGCGTGTCGTTGTAGGCGGCCTGGAGCGCGTCGTACACGGCGCCCGGCGCTGTCTCGGCGGTGACCGTCAGGCCTTGGATCGCCTCCAGGAAACCCTGGATCGCCTGGCTCGGCAGGCGGACCAGCGCCGCGGCGGTGGCGGTCAGGATCGTGAGCTGGCTGTTGAAGGTCGCGAGCTCCTGCGTCTCGGCCACGATCGGCCCGAGACGGGCCGCGAGGGACGCCGATGCCTTGGTCAGCGCGGTCTGCGCGCTTGCGAGCGCGAACGCCGGCAGGTTTGTGGGATTGTACTTTTCTCCGAACTCGGCCTGCACCTTCAGGAGCGCGTCGTCGGCGGCCGCACCAACCTGCCCGGCGCCGTCCGGCGTGATGACCGGCGCGGCGGCCTGGAGCGGCGCCTCGTCGAAGGCCAGCGTGAAGGTCGCGATCCCGCCCTCACGGCTGGTCTCGCGCACCGCGTACGTCGTGCAGATCGCGCTCTTGACCCCGTAGTACGGATGCAGCAGCTGACCCGGGCCCTCTTCGTCCTCGAGCGCCGAGAGCAGCTTGTCCTTTTGCGTCAGATAGTCGTCGCCGAGGACGTAGCCCGTGATCGGGAACTTCCTCGCGCGGCGCCCGAGGTCCTCGACGAATGGGTCGTCGCGCAGCGGGAACTCGTGGACCACGGTGCGCCGGCCGCCGGACCGCTCGCTCTCCTCGACGAGGAACGGAACGCCGCGGAACGACGCGCCGATCAGCTCGACCGAGCGACCCTCGATCGTCATGCGGACGCGCCGGAGCTCGTCGCGCCACTTCAGCGACGGGGTGACGCTCACGTGCCGAACCCCATGACCTGGTAGCCAGTGGTCAGGTCGAGCTGCGCCGGACCGCGCGAGTCCGAGGTGACCCGCATCCCGCGCGGCGCGTTGACGAACTCGACCTTGATCTTGGTCTCCGCCGGATCGGGCGGCGGCGGCGGACTGATGAGCGGGATGGACAGCGGTGCGATCGGTACCGGCGTCGCGGTGAGTCCGCCCACGCCTGGGATCCCGCGCAGCATGCTGAGCCCGCTGCGGTTGCCCTTGTCCTCTTCGGTGATCTGCATGCCCGGCAGCTTCGTGATCGCGTCCATGAACGCGCCGGCGCCGCTCTTGCGGTCGGTGGGGTCGAGTGCGGCCTTGAGGTCGTCCCAATGCTTGATGACCTGGTCGATCGCGAGCACGATCGCGGCGAGGCTCGCGAGCACCCATCCGAACGGCGTAGCGAGCAGGGCGATACCGAGCGAGACGCACGCGCTGATGAGCGGTCCGGAGATGACCGCGGCGAGCCCGACCGCGGCGACCTGCCAGCCGCCGATATCGTCGACGAACGTGGTCACCCACGCGATCCCACTCTTCACGGACGCCACGATCTGATCGACCGCGGCCGGTAGCTTCTTGCCGATGTCCTCTGCCCATTGCTGGATCTCGGCGCGGTGACCCGAGATCCATTCGGTCATCTTGCCGATGATCACGGTGAGCGCCGGCGCGAGGCCAGTGACGAGCGCCGCCTTCACGCCGTCGGTCGACGCGTGCAAGTCCTTCAACGCATCGTCCGTCTTACCCGCTGCGTCCGCGGCCTCGCCCTGTGCGCCGGCAAGCTCGTAGTACCTGGTGAGCAACTCTTGGATGCCCTTCGATCCCCGAGCCAACAGCGGCGCCAGCGCGGGATCACCGAGCGTCTTCTGCGCAAGCGCCGCGCGCCGCGCCGCGTCCGGGAGCTTGGCCTCGGCGTCCGCGAGCAGCCCGAGCGCTTCCTCGAGAGAATGTGCGGAAGTGATTTGCCGCGCGAGCGCAGGGCTGATCTCGTTGAGGAACTTGAGCATGCGGCCTGTTCCGGCCTTGGCCTGCCCCATGTTCGCAACGAGCGCCTGTAGCGCTTGGTCCACCCCCTCCAGAGGCGCGCCGGCGCGCTCGGCCGCGTACCGGAACGCTGCCAGGAAGTCGGCCGATGTCCCCAGGCGCTCGGCCGTGTCGCCGAGCTGGTCGAAGTGGTCGACCAGCGAGAGCAGTCCGGTGACCGCCAGACCAACAGCGCCACCGACCAACGCGACCTTCCCGAGCAGGCCGGTCACCGCGGTGGCCACGCCCGAGAAGCCGCCCTTGACCGCGTCGAGTCCGAGCAGCCCAAGGTGCTCTCGAAGGTCTCCGGCCGCCTTCCCGAGGTCCTTGTACGGCTTGCTCAACACCGCGAGCTTCGCGTTGATCGCCTGGATCCCCGCCGTCGCCTTGTCGACGGTGCGGATGATGATGCTGAGGGGGACTTGCTTCTCAGCCATCTGGGGTTCTCTCGTTCAGCTCCACCACCTCGCACCAGAACTCGAGATCATCAGAATCGAGATCCAACAGCTCAGATGGCGCCCACCCGAATCGCGCGGCTAGGCGCCCGAGGATGTGTCGCCACTGCTCTGGATAGCGACGAAAAAACCGTCCACGATCTTGAGCACCTCGCGCAGGTCGGTGCCCTCGAGCTCGTCGATGATCTGGGTGGGCTCGCCGGTCAACCAGCTGGCCATATCGAGCGAGATCGCGATCGGGCTCTTGGTCCTGTCGATGCGGCGCAGGTCCTTGCCCTTGGGCGGTCGGATCGTGAGCTGCTCGACCGTCTTCGTGCGCGGCCCGTTGCCCGTCTTGACCTCGATCGAGACCGGCTTGCTGAGGATGAAGATTACAGGCTCGCTCGGCGCGCGCTCCGTCTTGGGATCGTTCTCGTCCGACATCAGATCTCCTCGGCGTTCTCGGGGTCGCACTCAAACTTCGCCTCGATCTCCCCCTCTTCGGGGGAGATCTTGCCCTCGCCGCAGTAGTCCGCGTGGCCCATCTTGAAGGTCTTGCCGCTCTCCAGCGAGAGCGTGACCGTGCAGTCCGTGAGATGGGTGAGCGCGCGCACGTCGAAGCCCTGCCCCGCGTCGGTGATGGTGACCTCGAGATAGGCCGGGATACGCGTCACCTTGGAGCCGTGGCGGCGGTCCTGGCCCATCACGCTCTCGTGCTTGTCGCCGCCGAGGCTGTAGCTCGGGACGCTCTTGGCGAGATAGACCACACCGTCGATCATGAGCTCCTTGACACCGAATATGCGCTGACCCATGGCGATTGCCTCCTACAGGGCGAAACGGATCTGGGCGGCGGTGACCATGAGCTGGCCGATCAGCGTCGGATCCAAAATGAAGTCCAGTCGGTTGGGGTCCGAGGCGTTGATCGCGACGTCGAGCCCGGCCTTGAAAGCGGCGACGTTCTGCACGAGGCCCGCCGCCTCGGCGTCGCGGAACCAGGTCAGCGCCTCGGACTTGCCGAGCGCCGGCGTCATCACCGGCTGCCCCGGGTCGAAGCGCGTCCCGTCGGCAGCGAGCTTGTGCCGGCTATACTTGCTGAAGTGGACGCGGAACCTGTAGCGCAGCAGCAGCAGGTTCAGCACCGTGTTGCTGTCGAGGTAGGCCGTGTCGGCCTGGCCGCTCGGGTTGGTCTGGTAGGTGGTGATGATCCGCTCGAGCGCGACCACACCACCGGCCGCGTTCTTCGTGGTCGCGATCCCGTCGTGGAGCAGGAGGTCCCGCTCCGTGTTGTCGAACTCGTCAATCTTGGCGACGGGGAGCGCATTCCGCATCACGAGCGTCTGGAACGGGCGCGCGGGGTCGAGCTGCGCCGCGGTCGCCACCAGCGCGGCGGCCTCGGCCGCGAACTCCATCGGAGGCGTGAGCGGGTTGATGCCGCCCTGCGCGAGGATCGAGCTGTACTGCGCGTTGCGGCTCTGGCCCAGCGTGGCCAGCGCAGAGAACGTGCCGGCCGCCGAGGCGATCGCGAGGCCGTCGATCGACCGCATCGGGCCCGCGCGCGAGAGGAGCTCGGCCTCGATCGCGCCGAGCGTCGTCGCGTCGGTATACGGGTGGCTCCAGATCTCGTACCACTGGCTGGACGCCGCAGCGAACAGGTTGGTGAGCGTCGGCGGGGTCGTGCCCGCGATCACGCCGCCGAGCTGGGTGATGGTCATCGCCACGCCGGCGGGCAGCACGTCGCCCGGGAGGTACGTGGCCCGGGTGTCGTACGCGTTTCCGGTCAGGCCCTTGTGGCGGAACAGCATCGTCACGGTCGAGCTCGCCGCGGTCGCCGTGATCGGCAGGTCGGCCGCCGCGTTGATCGCGGCGGCGGTGTTCGTGGCGAGCGCCGTCGTCGCGTCGCCGGCGGTGACGGCCACCGGGACGAGCACGCCGCCGAACCGGAACGGGATCGTGCCGGGGCCGGTGGCGGCGCTCGTGAACAGGATCGTGCCGGTCGCCGCGACGCCCGCGCCGTTGTCCGCGAGCACGCCGAACCATAGCTGCGCGCCGGGGTTGACCGCGAACCAGCCGATCGCCTGCCGGTGGATCATCGAGCCGCGGCCGCCGCCGGCGATCGCATCGGCGATGCTGTTCGCGCGCTGGAACGTGTCGGCCGGCCATGTCCCGGTCGAGAGCTTCTGGCCGACGATCAGGCAATCGTAGGCGAGCTGCGCCGGGCTCTGCTGCGCTTGCGACGAGTCGAACTCCGCGACCACGGACGGGAAGCGGATCGTCGATGGGATGAGGTTGAAGGCGACCATGGGCTACCTCGTGATCAGCGGGGTGAGCGGCGCGGCGCCGGGCGCATCGCAGCGCACGACGTCGCCGTGGAGGATCCGCCGGTGCCAGTAGTTGGCGTCCGGGCCCTCGCTCGGGACCTCGGCGCCCTCGGCCGGCAGCACCCGGCCGCGATCGTTGGGGAAGCGGATCACGGCGGCGGGGGTTGCGGGTCGGACGCGCATCATGGCGGAACCGAGATCACGCCCCGTGGCGCGCGTCAACCTGCGTCAGACCTGGGTGGTAGGGTCGGCGGATGAAGATCGACCTCGACGGGCTGGGGGCCATCGCGCGAGCGGCGGACAAGGACAACCCGGGCTCGTGCTACATCGCGGATCGCCACGACGGCTACCCGTCCGCTCGGTCGGCGATGGACCTGTTCAACGCGATGGGCCCGGCGACCACGCTCTCGCTGATCCGTCGCCTTCACGAGCTGGAGGAACTGGGGCTCCTCGGCATTGCTGCGATGGAGGGGCTGCACAACGCGACGTCGTTCGGCCCCCCGCCAGCGCATATCGCGCGGGCAAAGGCGCTCCTCGCGAAGGGCGCCAAGCTCTACGGCAGCATCGATCCGGGGACATCGATCGACCCGTGGACGATAGTAGAGTGGCGGGATGCCTGTGCACGGAGTTCGCGCTCGCCAGCGCGCCGCCCGCCTGACCTCACGGCCGCTGATCGAACAGGTCGCTGACCGTGTTGTTTGCGCCGGCGCCGGCGATCTGTGTCGTCACGCCGGTGCTCAGGTAATCCTCGGTCGGGATGCTGACGCCGGGTACCTGGTAGTAGACCGCCGTGTAGGTGAGCACGATCCGGCCGAGCATCGGGTCGCCACCCTCGGACGAGAACAGCGTGACGTCTGTGCCCTTCAGCCGGGTGCCCTTGTCGCCTGCGGCACCGCTGAGGAATCGATCGCTGGCCATCGCCGCTTCGATCTGATCGGCCAGGTTGTCCAACGCGAGCGCGACCGGGACCGTCGCGGTGTCGAGCGCCCACCCGGCGACCGTGAGCTGGAGCTCGTGGCGCTCCTCGTGCGGGGTCGTGTTCTCGCTCGCCTCGTCGACCTGGTCGGACTGCGTATAGACGCCAATCGCCGGCAGTTCCGTGTCCTGGTTCGGCTCGGCTGGAGAGTCCTTCACGCGCGCGCCGGCCGCGGTGCTGGCGTTCACCAAAATGGTGCGGGTGTTCGCGCGGATGAGCGCTCGCGGGTGCATCAGACGATCTTCCGGAGCCAGAGCAGGATGGAGCCGAACTCGGCCGGCTGCCGCTTCCAGATCCGGTAGCTGAGCCCCCGGATCGTGAAGGTCGGGGTGTCGATCCTCGGGTCGGTCGGTAGGTCGCCGAGGCGCAGGAATAGCGTCGGGACTTTCGTCTCTACGCCGTCATCCGCCGCGCCCTGGACGAGCAGGAACGAGTCCTCGAAGATCCCGAAGATCCCGGTGACCGCAGGGCCGGCCTGCGGGTGGTAGATGACCGGCTCGCCGCCCACCACGTCGACGACATCCCGATCGACGCCGGACATGAGGTTGGCGAACGACATGGCTACTCGATCGCGAAGTCGACGTTGAAGTCGATACTGGTTGCCGTCGTGATGGACGAGCCGGTGATGCCCACCGTGACCGCCGTGCCTGCGTCGTTGGCGGTGTACGAGGCGCCGTCGGCGAGTACCGCGGCGCCGGTTCCGCCATCCTTGAGGACCGCGCTCTGCGTCAGCGACGCCTGCGCGAACGCCACCAGCTTGCGCGCGCTGCTGACCGTGCCGATGAGGTCGACCGTGGTCACCGCGCCGGCCGCGCCGCCGATTGAGATCGCGCTGGCGTGGATCATCCGGTACTGCACGCCAGGGATCGCCGCGAGCAGCGGCGCGCCGGCGTTGACCGCGGCGACGGCGATCCGTTTCCGGATGTTCAGCACCTTGCCGCCGAGCGGCGTTCCGGCGAGCCGGATGATCCCGGTCGTGTCGGAGGACGTCGCCGCCGCATGCGCCACGCCGACGGGCAGGCCGAGCGAAGAATCGTTCGAGAGCTTGGTGTTCGCGGCGTCCCAATACAGCGGCTCGCCCTCGACCCACGTATCGGTGGTCGTCTTGGGGAGCAGGTGGACGCCTTCGACGTAGCTCTGAAAGCGCACGCCGACGAGAGCTGTCACCTGCGGGATCACGAACAGCCCGCCGATGAACAGGGGGATGTTGACGGTCACGCCGCCGGTCGGCGCGGTGAACTCCTCGACGTCGCCGTCTTGGATAAAGGTGGTACCCATGGTCTGTCTCTCCTGTGGATGTGCGGTTCCGAGCTACTGTCCGGCGCAGGTCACGGCGCCGCGGAAGTCGATCACGGCGGTGCCGTAGTCGAGGACGACCTTCATTTGGATCCCGTCAAAGCTGAAGCTCTGCTCGGTCTCCATGCGCGGTGCTTCCTGGCCGTCGACGAAACCGACCGCGAACACGGGGTACAGCGTCGGGTCCGCGAGCAGGTAGTGGCGCGTCGCCGACTGCGCGGACAGATACGGCGAGTCCACGGTGTCTCGGAAGAGGTTCAGGACCTTGTTCATGACGCCCTGCGCCTTGTTGTCGGTCGGGTCGGTCGTCGACCGGTTGAACTGCTTGGCCACGCCTCCGAGCTCGACCGGGCCGAGCCAGACGGTCGGCCGCAGCGCGAGGAACTGATTGGCCGATGGATCTTTCTGCTTGGCCATCGTCGCGCGTGCCACGTCCAGCGTGGTCGGGCTCATCGCGCCGGTCGGGCCGATGTTGCCGCGGGTCGTATGGAACAGCGGGTTGGCGTCGTACGACAGGCCGAGGCCCGTATTCGCGGTCACCATCGCGAACGCGTCGGACTCGACGGTCAGCGCTGCGGCGAGGCCGAGGCCCGATGCGAGGTTCTGGAACGCGCCGAGGTCGTCGTTGGCCAGCGCGCGGCGCGTGATCCCGATGATGTTCGCCTTGGTGCCCGGCGTCATCGTCCGCTTCTCGCCGTCGGGGATGTTCTTGTGCTTGATCTCGCCGGCCTCGGTGAGGCTGTCGAGTACGCCGAACGTGCCCGGCCGGTAGAAGGTCGACGTGCGGAAGTCCTGCACGCTCTTGCGGCCGGCCCACAGCGGCCAGGTCACGGGCGCGAGCGCGTACATGCCCATGAAGATCTTGTTGACCGCGGTCTCGAGGAGAACCGAGAAGTCCGAGGTCGTGTTGAAGCCCTGGTCACCACGTGTGGTGAGCGCGGCGCGGATGAGATCCTCGCCGTGCAGTCCCCGGGGCTTCCGCCCGCGCAGCTCGAGCGCGTAGCCCGCGAGGTCGGTCATTCGCATGCCGCGAAACTCGCCGGGATCGGTCGACACGCCCGTGAAGTTGTGCGCGAGTCGCGCCACCTTCTTGGCCTCGGCGATCATGTCCGCGTGACCACTGCGCTGGATCACCCACGCCGTGGCGCCGCGCACGAACTTGTCGCGGACGTCCTCGCCCGACGAGATCCGGACGTGCGGCTCGATACCGCCGCCGGGCGTCCTGTTGACGAGCCCATCGAAGGCCGCGATCCGCGCCTGTTCGACGGTGCAGTCCGCTGCGATGAGGTCGTCCGCCCACGAGCCGCCGAATCCGGAGTCATCCGCGATCTTCCGGATGCCCATCTGCCGCGTGCGCTCGTTGATGCGCGCATCCTCGGCCGCGGCGATCCGGGCCGCCTCGAGCTGCTTGGCGTGCTCGAGGCGGGCGTTGATCGCCGCGCTGGTGGCACGGGACGCGACTGGCTCGCTGCCGCTCGAGGTTCGGGTGGTGTCGTTGTCGTCGTCCATGATCGGTTGCTCCTGCTGCTTTCTGGTGGTGAGGAACACGCACGCGTGACGCTCGGTGCTCGCGGCACGGAACCCCGCACCGTCGTCCGCGCCGCACGGGACCACGGAGAGCTCGTAGGGCTCCCAGTCGGTGGCCTCGTAGATCGGGATCTTGTCGGCGCCGCCGTCACTGATCTTCGTCATCTCGTAGGTCTGGTAGCCGACGGAGATGTTCTGGAGGATGCCGTCCTTGACCTTGCGGTAGATCGCATCCGCCTCCGGGTCGTCCTCGGCCCTCGCGAAACGCACGGTCGCCACCCCGCGCTTGCCACCGTCGAGCACGGCGGTGCCGGACTCCACCACGCCCACGACGTCGGACGCGTCATAGTCCTGGTGCGCGTTGAGCAGCGGTGCCCCGTTGTTCAGTCGCTTCATCCGGACCGACTTGGGATCGAGCGAGAGCTGTTCCCAGTACTGCTGGAAGTAGCCGCGCAGCACGCGGGCGCCGGTCGTCCACACGACATCGACGGTCCGCATCTCGTCGTTGACCGTCTTCGGGAGGATCGTCGCCGCCCGCGAGAGCCGCGGTAGGTCGACCGTTCCATTGGCGTTCGGTGCCATCGAGGCCACCGAGATCACGCGGGTCCTGGGGTGTCAAGCGCGAATCAGGACGCGGCGTCGCTGGTCATGGCGCCGTCTTCGCCGTCCCCGGCCGTATCGCCCATCGGCATCTCGGCGGCCGGTTTCTTCGCGACGCCGTTGGACGCCTTGGCGCCCTCCGATGTCACCTCGTCCTCCGACAGCCACTTGTGCACGCCCGGAAACGCCACCTGATCGTCGAACGAGACACCGTAGTAGGGAGGCTGACCTGGGTTGGCGATCGCCACTTTGCCCGCCTTCCCCTTCATGCCCGGCATATGGTCGACGGTCGCGACGATTCGATCCCCGACCGCATACTTGGGCGTGGTCGTTGTCGCGGTCGCGTTCGCCGGACCAGGCAGCGTTGCCGGCGCCGGCGGCGGAGGCCACGCGGCGATCGACCCCGTGGCCCACACCTGCTGTACGCCGCCCGCCGCTGTCATGCGTCGCGGGTCGCAATCGAGCGCGATGCCGCGCCGGTCGAGTTCGGCGTTGAAGGCCTCGATCTCGTCGAGCTGCTCGTCGGGATCTTCGCCCTGTTCGCGGATCATCTGCGGAAACGTCATCTGCCCGCTGCGCACGAGCTGCTGGTTGGCCTTGCCCTCCTTGTCGGGGTCGAGCAGCTGCGCTGGCGGGGGCGCCCACTTCGCGGGGGACTTCTCGATCTCCGCGCCAGCGAGGATCATTGCCTGGAGCATCCAGTCCCACACCGGCGCGCAGAACTGCGGGATCAGGATGTTCCAGCGCCAGTCATGGACATCGGCTTGTGCGCCGAGCCGGCCGAGCCGACCCGAGCTGTAGTTCGTCTGCGAGAAGTCGCCCGTCATGTCCTCGTACGTGACGCCGATGCCCGCGGCGATAGCGCGCAAGGCGGATGCCGTGAACGACTGGTAGTCGCTGGCCTGCGGCGGATTGGCAACGGTGACCTGCTTGCCCGGCTGCAGGTTGATGATCGACCCGGGCTCGAACGTGTCGGTCGGCAGGCTTGTGGCTGCATCGGTGCCGGGGATCGCGACCGGCCCACCGCCGCCGTCGAGGTCTGTCACGAAGACGGCCATGCTCGCGGCGATTCGCTGCTTGACGACCGTGGCATCCTCGAACCCATCCAGCTCGTGGAGCCGCACGTCTACGCTCGCGAACCACGACGTCCCGCGGACCTGGCCAGCGCGCTCCTGGTCGAACACGTGGAGGATCTCCGAGGCGTCGATGCGGCGCGAGAACCCGATGTTCTTCGCGCCGGTGCCGAAAGCGCCGGTGCTGCCCGGATGCCGGTCGAACAGCCAGTAGGCCGCGCGGCGCCCGATCGCATCGAACTCCACGCCCTGCACGATCGGCCCGCCGGCGTCGCCGATCATGCCGTCACGGGCCGTGTCGAGGAAGTCGGGCTCGAGAACCTGGAGCTGGAGGGGGACGGCGAGCTTGTCGGTCGGGCGCCGCCAGCGCCGGCGGATCAGGCACTCGCCGTCGCGCGCGACGCCGCGCATCACGAGCGCCTGCAGTCCGGACATCGTGAGCCGGCCCGCGGCGTCGCATTGGGTGGTCTCGGCCCATTCCCGCCACGCCTGCTGCACCAGGTCGGCGCCACGTCCGGTCGCCTTGGGCTTGATGCCCCAGCCGACGACGCCGGTCACGATCCGGCGCAGACCCTTACGCGCCCACGGGTTGTTGCGGACGAGGTCGCGGGCCTGCGAGCGCAGAATCCCCAGCGCGCCGGCTGCGGCGGCGTTCGCGTCGGTCCCGCGCCGGTGATATCCGTCGGTGCGACGGCCGACACTCGCAGCCTCGAAGTGCCGGACCATCGCCCGCGCGCGCGCCCGGTTCGCGCCCCACTGCGGGGCCGCCCACGCGATCAACCGGTCGAGGATGTTCACGCGCCGAGACCCTTGCGCGTCGAGGCGAGCCGGCACCCCGGGCTACCGTTGACCTCGCGCCGCATTTCGGCGAGGAGCGCGCGCATCTCGGCGAGGGACTGGTAGGTGACCAGGCGCTCCGGCCCGCCACCGCCCGCGGCGTAGCGGACGGTGAGCACTCCCCTGGCCGCCGCCTCGCGAAGCTGATCGAGATGCGCTTGCGTCCAGAAAGTCTCCGCCATCCCGCAGACGGGGATCACGCCGACGATGGGGCGTCAAGCGGCGGTCAACCCATCGCGCCGAGGACCATCGCGCAGATCGAGCGCGCGGCGTCGATCCGCTCGGGGTCGCCACCGGCCGCGATCGCCTGGAGCGTGACCTGGAGCAGTGTCAGCTGATCGGCCGGACCGATCGTGAGCCGCTCGGCGATCACGACGTCACGACCCCGCACCGCGTAGCTGACCGGCTCGCCCATGGTGACGAGGCGATCACGCGGTGCGGGGCGAGTCAACGGAGCCGGCAGCCCGGCAGGCGTCGCACGGCTTGTGCGTGGCGGGCGGCGGCGACCCATCCGGCCAGTAGATCGTCGTCGCCTCCAGCCGGCCGTGGATCGTCTGGTAGCTCCACCGCTGTTTCGTAGGCCACCACTCGGCGATCGTCGCGAGCGTCTCGCCTTCATGCTCGAACACGGCGACGACGTCTACGAGCGCATGGACCTGCCGCACCCGCGTCGCCGCGTCGCCTTGGAGAGTGAAGTGCCGGAGCCTGTCGCCCTGCCGCGGCGGCCACCATGGCGCGTTCTCGGCGTCGGCCAGGATCCCGCGGGCGACTCCGAGGCTCAGGATCCGATCGATGCGGTCGACAACACGGTCGACGATCTCCCATCCCGGCGGGAACGGCTCCGCCTGGATCTCAGCGCGCCAGGCCAGCAGGGCGTCGCGCATCATCGCCTGCTTGCCGTCGGCTCGGTGCTCTGCGGCTGTCTTGCGTGGCCCTATCCCGTCGATGCGGTCTGCGACCGAGCAGTCGCCGTCGCACCAATCGCGCTCGCAGTACCGGCAATCTCGTGCGCTCATCGTCGCCACGCTACCACGCGCCTCCGACGGTCACCGCCGGCGCCCGAGCCCGCCGCCGCCGCGCGGGCGGTTCCAGATGCTGGCGCGCGGCGCTGCGGATGGCGGCGCTGGGCGCGCGATCGGCGACGCGGCGGGGGGCGGGGTGCCGGGCGATCCGGCGGGCGGGGGCGGGGCGGATCGGGTCGCGAGCCGGTCGATGCCGATCGCCGCCGCCGCGACGCGGGCCAGGATCCGGGCGTCGAGCGCGTGGTTCTCGCGGTTCGGCAGGCCCTCCCATCGCAGCGTCTTCACCCGCGTCTTCGGGTTGACGTGGGTCATCAGATGCTCAGCGGTCAGCTGGCGGAAGTACTCGGCCGGGTGCTCGGGGAAGTGGCAGTAGCCGGGCGGTGGATCGCCCTCGACGTGCTGCAGCCGGAGCCAGCCGTACAGCTCGCCCTTGGCCACGTCGACCCCGATCGGCCAGACCCGATAGCCGCGCTGGATCTTCTTGCCGGCGAGCGTGACGTCAACCGGCGTCGCGGTCTCGATCAGCGCGCGCGCGCCCTGCACGCCCTTGGTGACCATGACGCGCGAGCGCTCGTGCGTCCGGCCCCAGGCGTAGACGACCTGGGTGTTGGCGTTCGTCGTCTGCCAGCCACCGTCGACGGCCATCCGCGCGATCGTGAACACGCGACCGTCGGCGCCCGGGAACGTGCGCGCGAGCAGCTCGTCGAGCTTGACCCACGGCGATTCCGGACCGACGAGGAGCGCGGTGTCGCCGTGGATCTCCTCGGCGAAGATCGACCAGCTCTCGCGGTTCGCGCCCCAGCCGACGACCTCGGGCACGAGGCGATCCTTCTGGACGTCGACCCCTGCGGTCACCACGATCACGCCGGCCGGCACGGTGCCGATCTCGTAGGTCTCGCGGCGCTGGTAGAGCCCTTCCCACGGCGGGGCCTCGCCGCGCTCCTGCCATGTTTCGCCGAGCACGGTGTTGACGAACACGCGCAGTTTTTCCGATCCGAGCTTGTTTGCCTTGGTGAACTCGGTAGCGATCTCGCCCCAGCCGGCATTTGGGCTCGTCGAGTAGGCGGTCCAGATGCTGAACGACGCGTGGATGCGAACCGACGGGTCGCCCTGGTACGGCGCATCGGCTCGCCACTCGCCCGCCTCGTCCATGGCGCTCTTGTGACTCTCGTCGATCGGCAGGTGACACGACGCGCACTCGAAGCACGCGGCATCGGGCCTGCCGTCGGGCCAGCGCATCACGTGACCGCGTCCGTCCGGCCGCTCGCGGAATACGAGGAAGTCGAAGTGTCCGCAGTGCGGACATGGCCAGTACCGCCGCCGCTGGTCGCCGGCCTCGAATAGCTCGGCGATCCGCGAGACCTCGGCGATCGTCGGCGTGCCGCCCGCCATGATCTTCCTGTTCCAGAAGGTCTTGGTGCGCGTCACGGCGAGGGCCACGGGATCGCCCTCGCCGCCGGCGCTCAGTGGCATGCGGTCGACCTCGTCCAACCACAGCAGGCGTCGCGACAGCATTGATAACCCCGCCGCGCTGTTGGCGCCGACGAGCGACATCACGCCGCCCGGGAACGTCTTGTGGAGCATGGTCCGCCCGGTCGTCTTCACGGCGGCGCCTTGGATGAGTTCCGCGAGGACGGGCATCTCTCGGAGCATCGGCGCCAGCATCTCGCGACTGAAGATCTCGGCGAGCTCGACCGTCGGCAGGACACCGATGATCGGACAGGGATCCTCCTTCATGAAGTAGGCGGTGGCGGCCTTGATCATCTCGGTCCACCCGATGCGCGCGGACTTGATGACACTCACCCATTCGACGGCGGGGTCGATGAGCGCGTCGAGGATCTCGCGCTGGTAGGGCCGCGTGTGCCAGCGCCCGGCATCGGCGGAACCCGAGCTCAGGCGGAAGTGCTTGTCGGCCCACTCGGACAGCGACACCTTGGGCGGCGGGCGCCACGCCGCGCCGTAGCCATCGAGCCAGTCAGGTGCGGCCAATGCGACCATGATCGTGCACCTCGCCGGGGCCGGCTCCGCACGCGATGCAACGCGCGGCCGCAGCAATGCTGCGCGCGGGAACTGGGATGTACCGTTCGGCGCGCGCGGGCCTCGTCTTGCGCTCGTGCATGCCGCCGGTGCGGCCGGACCTGCCCTTGTGGCGCGGCGCCGCGGCGATCCCGAAGTTCCGCGCCGCCCTGGCCTGCCGGCGGCGGCGCCGGGTGCGGTGCTTGCGGCTCATGCGCCCGACAACTCCTCGAGCGCCTCGCGGACCCGGCGCTCGATCAGCGGAACGATCCGCTGGGCGAGGTCCGGCGCGTCCTGCGCAACGAGCGTAGGCACGCCCAGCAGGCGCGTCTTGGCCATGGAGATCCGCGCGAACACGTCGGCCCGGGCCTGCTCGGCGTCGACCAGCCGGCCGCGCTTCTCCGCGAGCTCGAGCTCGGCCAGGTCGGCGCGGAGGATCGCGTTGCGGGCATCCGCGGCGGCGCGGAGGTCGCGCGAGGTGTTGTAGGGCGGGACGGCGCGCGGGTCGCGCAGATCCATGATCTCCGGCTGTGGATGAGGGCCGGTCGGCGGACGATCCTGCGCCGCCGCGATCAGCTTGTCGACGATCGCCACGTCCGGCCCCGGGCGATCGGCGCGCCGGCGGGTGTTCACCTCCCACTCGCGATCCGCGAGCTCTGGATCGAGGATCGACACGGCCCGGCCGCTCGGGGAACGCCCGACGCTGGCGACCAGCCGGCCGCTCGACGCCGCGAGGGACACCGACTTGAGCGAGCAGCGCCGGCGCTTGGCGTACTCGGTGAGGGTCATCGCCATCGCGGGACCTGCACCCGGAGCCACGATGGCCACCACATCAGGACCTCGGGAGTGCGCGGCTGTCCCATCCAGCGCGACGAGTACAGCCCGCGATAGCGCGAGGCGGTGAAGGTCAGCACGTGCACTTCGCGATCGCGCGCATGCATCCGTTACAGCGCAACGTGTGCCCGTCGGCGTCGTAGCGCCCGAGGTACGCGCTCCACTTTCCGCAACCACAACGCGGCATCGTGCCAACCGCAGAGCACCTCTCGCACTGCAGATCGATTCGCCGCAAATGGCGAACGGCGATCAACTCGCTCGCGATGGACCGGAGTTCGGCGGCGAACCGCTCGGCGTCGCCAAGTTCCGCCCACGCGCCGATCTCGATGTCGACGCCGTTGGCGATCTCGAGGAGCCGCGCGTCGGTCGCCGGGTGGTAGACCCCGGCGCCATCGCGATAGGAGGTGCGCGGCGGCCTGGTCGGGGCGGGCGTCGCTGCGTCGCTGCGCGCGATCCGCGAGCAGGGGCCGCAGAGTCCGTCGCCCCGCTGGCGCGCCGAGTACAGCAGCCCGGTGCCGCACGTCGAGCATCGGAGGAGCGGAAGGCGCGTCGCGTTCGGGAAGTCGCGCCGGAACGCAGCGACGGGGTCCAGCTTGCGGCGGTTCCAGTTCGCCGTGGCCTCGCGGTTCGCGGCCCCATGGCAGTAACCCTGCGCGTCCGCCGACCTGCGCGCGCCGCATTCCCCGCAGGTGACGCGAGGGAACTCCGACCCGGGCTGTACGCCGACGGTGAGCGTCGCGCTCCCGCAGAACGGGCAGGGTAGCAGCTCGGCATCGGGCGGGATCGCCGTGCCGTGGGTGGTCTCGTGCGGGGACAACCGTGCGGCCTCCGCGGGCGCCGGCTCGGCGGTGGCGGGCGGCGGCGAGACCGCGGATGCGGCGGCGGCCCGGGGCCCGTACCCGAGCGAGACGCAGCCCACGCGGACCTCGATCGGACTCCGGCCTGCGGGGTCGGCCGGCACGTCCACCGCCATCGTGATCGTCGCGCGCCCGCCGCCCACCTGCGCCGATCCGATGGGCGGCCCGTCGCCCTCGCCGATCACCGGCACGCGCGCCGTGGGCGCGTTTGCAAGCCCCGCCAGCCGGGAGGGCGCGACATCGATCGGGTCGCACATCGGGTCGTCGGTGGTCATCGCGATCCACGCTATGTTACCTATTACCGCCGTCAAGGTAATTGCGTGATCTGCCGCGTGATCCGAGCACTTGCATGCGGATCTCCCGGTCGACGGTCAGCCTTACCCTAACCTTGCGAAACCACTATCTAGCCGAAAGCCGCGCCATACTTGACC